>DATDGZ010000024.1:0-27831 GCA_036521795.1 Thermoanaerobaculia bacterium
CCGAGGCCCTGACCTGCCTGACCACGCCGCATGTGCTCCATCTCGGCCGGCTGGCCGGTGCGGTGCGGCGCCAGCTCCATGGCGACGTCACCTACTTCAACATCAACCGGCACATCAATCCGACGAACATCTGCGTCTACACCTACAACTGCAAGTTCTGCAGCTTCGCGGCGCTGCCGGGCGAGGCCCACGCCTGGCAGATGAGCCACGAGGACGTCTATGCCCACGCCCGCGAGCAGGGGGGAAATGACGTTACCGAGTTCCACATCGTCGGCGGGCTGCACCCCGACCTGTCCCTCGACTGGTATCTCGAGATGATGCGCGGCCTGAAGCAGCGCTTCCCGAGGGCTCATCTCAAGGCCTTCACCGCCATCGAGGTCGGCTGGTTCGCGAAGCGCGAGAAGCTCTCGATCGAGGAGGTGCTGCGGCGCATGCGCGATGCCGGCCTCGGCTCGCTGCCGGGCGGCGGCGCCGAGATCTTCCACCCCGAGGTGCGCGAGATCATCTGCGACGGCAAGCTCGACGCCGACGAGTGGATCGAGGTCCACCGCGTCGCCCATCGCATGGGCATCAAGAGCAACTGCACCATGCTCTACGGCCACGTCGAGAAGCCCGAGCACAAGGTGGACCACCTGCTCCGCCTGCGCGGCCTGCAGGACGAGACCGGCGGCTTCAACGCCTTCATCCCGCTGGCCTACCACCCCGAGAACAACTACATGGGGCTGAAGTACCACACCACCGGCCAGGACGACCTGCGCCACATCGCGGCCGCGCGGCTGGTGCTCGACAACATCCCGCACATCAAGGCCTACTGGGTCATGGTCACGCCGAAGCTGGCCCAGGTGGCGCTGCGCTTCGGCGCCGACGACATGGACGGCACGGTCGTCGAGGAGAAGATCTACCACATGGCCGGCGCCGGCACCGCCCAGCAGCTCAGCCGCTCCGAGCTCGAGCGGATCGTGCGCGAGGCAGGCTTCACGCCGGTCGAGCGCGACACGCTCTACAACGCCGTTACCCCCGCAGCTGCCACGGTTTGAGCCCCCAGGCGCCCGCCACCCTGGGGTATCACTACCTGGCGGTCGACGGACCCATCGGGGTCGGCAAGACCACCCTGGTCGAGATGTTGACCCGCCACTTCGAGGGCGTGAAGATCCTCGAGGACGTCGACAACCCCTTCCTCTCCGATTTCTACGCCGACCGGCCCGGGGCGGCCTTCCAGACCGAGCTCTACTTCCTGCTGTCGCGCTTCAAGCAGCAGCGTGACATCGGCCAGCGCGGGCTGTTCGACCGCCTCCTGGTCTCCGACTACACCTTCCAGAAGAGCCGCATCTTCGCCTACCTCAACCTCTCCGACGACGAGCTGATGCTGTTCGACAAGCTGTACGCCCTGCTCGAGCCGCAGGTGCCGGTGCCGGACCTGGTGCTCTACCTGGTCGCCGACGCGGACACCTGCATGGAGCGGATCCGCAAGCGGGCGCGCAACCTCGAGAAGCTGATCTCGCAGCAATACCTGGCGGAGTTGATCGACGCCTACAATCACTACTATCATTACTACGTGCGGTCCCCGCTGCTGGTGGTCGACACGCGACACCTGAACTTCCCCCAGCGGCCCGAGGACTTCGACGAGTTGCTGCACCGTCTCGCGAAGCCGATGAAGGGGACCGAGTACTTTCAGCCGCTTGGATCCCATTAGGGACCGAGACGGAGATCTCCAGCGCCGGCCGCCCCGCAACGCGGGGGCGGCGCAGGCACCGGCACGAGGGTTGGCCAGTGAGGGCCTGATCCGGGAGCGCCCTTCCCCATCTTGGGATGACGGGGAGGGCGGGACAGGCACCTCGAGCGCCACCAGGGGGCGACGCGGACGCCGCGGGCGACCCCCCGACCCTCAGACGGCCCTCGACCGCCGCCGGTCTGCCCGCGCCCGAGCCGGGTTCGCCCGAGCCCTTCCGTCTCCACAGGCGGAGGGGCTTTTGGTTTTTCAGGAAAGGAGAACCCGGATGAGCCCGCAAGCGGAGGTCAAGAACGTCACGGTGCCGTGGGTGGCGGCGGCGCGCGAGCGCGCCGAGCCGCTGGTGATGGTCACCGCCTACGACTGTCCCCAGGGGCGGACCGCCGACGCCGCGGGCGCCGACATCGTCCTGGTCGGCGACTCGCTGGCGATGGTCGTGCTCGGCTACACGGACACGCTCTCGGTCACCATGGAGGAGATGCTGCACCACGTGCGCGCGGTCCGGCGCGGGGTGAAGCGCGCGCTGCTGGTCGCCGACATGCCGTACGGCTCGTTCCACCTCGGGACCGAGCCCGCGGTCGGCAACGCCGTCCGCTTCGTCAAGGAAGCCGGCGCACAGGCAGTCAAGATCGAAGGCGCCCGGCCCGAGGTGGTGGGGGCGATGGTCGCGGCGGAGTTGCCGGTGATGGCCCACCTGGGCCTGACCCCGCAGTCGGTCCACCGTCTCGGCGGCTTCAAGGTCCAGGGCCGCGAGAAGACGGCGCGGCAGGCGATCCTAGAAGCGGCGCTGGCGGTCGAGGCGGCCGGGGCCTTCTCGCTGGTGCTGGAGTGCGTGCCCGCCGACCTCGCCGCCGAGATCACCAGCCGGCTGGAGATCCCGACCATCGGTATCGGCGCGGGACCGCGCTGCGACGGGCAGGTGCTCGTGTACCACGACCTCCTGGGCCTCGAGGAGCGGATCGCGCCACGCTTCGTGCGGCGTTACGCGGAGCTCGGCAAGCTCTCGCGCGAGGGCATCGAGCGCTTCGCGGCCGACGTGCGCGGCGGCCGCTTCCCGGCGGCGGAAGAGAGCTACGGCGGGTTGCCGCCGGCAGCGGACGCCGGCGGCGACGCCGTGCAGAAGGTGTACGGCTAACGCGCCATGCTCTGCGTCCGAGACGCCGCGGCGCTGCGCCACGAGCTCGCCCTGTGGCGGCGGCAGGGCGACACCATCGGCTTCGTGCCGACCATGGGGGCGCTGCACCAGGGGCACCTGTCGCTCCTGGGGCTGGCGCGCGCCCGGGCGCGGCGGGTGGTGGCGTCGGTCTTCGTCAACCCGACACAGTTCGGGCCGGACGAGGACTTCAACCTCTACCCGCGGCAGCTCGGCACCGACTCCGTCCTGCTCGAGAGGGCGGGCTGCGACCTGCTGTTCGCGCCGGACGTCGAGACCCTCTATCCGCCGGGGCATTCGACCTTCGTCGATCCAGGCGGCCCGGCGCGGGGCCTGGAAGGCGAGCGCCGGCCGGGCCACTTCCGCGGCGTCGCGACGGTGATCTGCGCCCTCTTCCACCTGGTGCGGCCCGAGGTGGCGGTGTTCGGCGAGAAGGACGCTCAGCAGCTCGCGGTGGTGAAGCGGCTGGTACGCGACCTCCATTACGGCGTCGAGATCGTGCCGGGGCCGACGGTGCGGGACGCCGACGGCCTGGCGCTGTCGTCGCGCAACGCCTACCTGTCGGCCGCCGAGCGCCAGGCGGCGACCGTGCTCCACCGGGCGCTCACGGCCGCGGCGGCGGCGATCGCCGCCGGCGAGCGGCGGGGCGACGAGGTGCGGCGGATCCTGCGCGAGGTCGTCGACGCGGAGCCGCTGGCGCGCCTCGAGTACGCCGAGGTGGTGGACGCGGAGAGCTTCCAGCCGGCGACGACGCTCGCCGGCCAGGTGGCGCTGCCGATCGCGGCGCACTTCGGCAGGACCCGATTGATCGACAACTTCCAGCTGGCGGTGGGCGAGCAGCCCGCCGCCGGCACGACCCGCTGACCACGCTGACCAATACGAGAGATGACAGACCTATGCAACGGACACTGCTGAAATCCAAGATCCACCGCGCCACCGTCACCGAGGCGAACCTCGACTACCAGGGGTCGGTGACCATCGACCCGCTGCTGATGGAAGCCGCCGACCTGCTGCAATTCGAGCGCGTCGAGATCTACAACGTGACCAACGGCGAGCGCCTGGCCACCTACGCCATCCCCGGCCGCCGCGGCGCCGGCGAGATCTGCCTGAACGGCGCCGCCGCCCACAAGGCGCGCCCCGGCGACAAGGTGATCCTCGCCAGCTACGCCGACTACGACGACGAGGCCGCCCGCCGCCACCGGCCGGCCCTGGTCTTCGTCGACGATGCGAACAGGATCGCCGGCGGCGAGCCCGATCCGGCGGCGGCCGTGGCGCCGCCTTTGGGGAGCCTCCGAGCGTAGGGCAGTGTCCTGGCCGGCATGGCTGGCAATCCAGGGCACCACCGGGCGGTAGAGCCGGCCGGAGGGGGAGATACAATCCCCGAGCAGGAGGCAAGGAGGCAAGAATCACTGCGCGAAGCGATCAGTGCTCTCTTGGGCGTCATCGGCGCCGACGCCGGGGAGTCGGCTCGCCTTCTAGGCGCCGCTTCACCTCAGCGGTGGACAAGCCGCCTTCCCGCTCATAGCGTGCTCGCGAACGCTGGATCAGTGCCATGAACTTTGGATCGGTGCTCACGGCGACGCTCTCGAGGTCCATATCCTCCAGGATCACGAGGGCGGCCACCGGTTGCCCTTCTTCGGTCACCACGACGGGACCGCTGCCAGTCGCCTCACGGATGTAGGTGGCGAGGGACTCGGTCGCGTCCGCCACATCAACTCTTCTGATCGTCATAGCTCGATTTCCTCGCCACCGATCCGGACCCGGTTCCGCTCCTTGAGCCCGACGGCGTGAATGACCACCGTCCGCTCAGGTTTCTCCACAACATCATAGTAGACCCGGAAGGCGCCGACGCGCAGCTGCCACGGAGCGAGAGGATTGGCGCGCATCGGCTTGCGGTTGCGCGTCTCGACCGCCGGCTCGTAGGTCAGCTGCGTCTCGGCCGCCGCCAGGACAGTGGCTCGCTCCCTGGCCGTCAAGCCTCCCAGGTGGTGCACCGCATCAGGGGCGTACTCAACCTTGTAGGCCACAGGGCTCCTCAACGTGCAGGGGCGCTGATGATGGGTTCCGGCTGGTCCACTGTCAAGAGCGCGATCTCACGCTGATCCGATGGACCCTCAGCCTGACGCCGCTCGACATCCTCGAAACCGGCGTCAAAGGCGCGCTTGCTGTTGTCGGCAAGGGTCCGGTAGTGGAGCGCACCCTGCTCGGCGTTGGCGGAGGACCTCGATCTGCTTGGATGGGAGCTGCTGGCGGAGGCGCTCCACCGCGACCCTGACCCGAGACATCGGCGAAGTCCGCATTGGCGGTGTAGACCCAGTGCGTGAAGATTGAGCCTCACGGCCACTGGAGCGGGAGATACAATCCCCGAGCAAGGCAAGGAGGCAAGAATGAACACCACGCTCGCCACCGCCGACACCACCGCCGTCGAGCCGCTCGTCGTCGCCGGCAGGACCTTCCGGTCGCGCCTCATCCTGGGGACCGGCAAGTACCCCGACTTCCCGACCATGGCGGCGGCGCTCGAAGCCTCGGGCACCGAGGTCGTGACGGTGGCCCTGCGGCGGGTCAACCTCGACGAGCGCGGGAAGGGCTCCCTGCTCGACTTCGTCGACCCCGAGCGCTACCTCCTGCTGCCGAACACCGCCGGCTGCTACACCGCCGACGAGGCCATCCGCACCGCGCGCCTGGCGCGAGAGCTCGGGGGCTGGGACTGGGTGAAGCTCGAGGTGATCGGCGATCCCAAGACCCTCTTCCCCGACAACGTCGCGCTGCTCGAAGCCACCCGGCGCCTGGTCGCCGAGGGCTTCGTCGTCCTCGCCTACACCAACGACGATCCGGTGGTCTGCAAGAAGCTCGAGGACCTGGGCGCCGCGGCGGTCATGCCCCTGGGCGCCCCGATCGGCTCCGGCATGGGCATCCGCAATCCCGCCAACCTCCGCATCATCCTCGAGCAAGCCAACGTCCCCATCATCGTCGACGCCGGCGTCGGCACCGCCAGCGACGCCACCATCGCCATGGAGCTGGGAGCGCAAGGCGTCCTCATGAACACCGCCATCGCCGGCGCCGCGGACCCCATCCGCATGGCCAGGGCCATGAAGCTGGCCGTGGAAGCCGGCTGGCTCGCCGCCCACGCCGGCCGCATCCCCAGGAAGCTCTACGCCTCCGCTTCCTCGCCGCTGACCGGCCTCCTCGAGTGAGGCCGGGCGGCGGGGCGCCGTCAACGCGGCGGTTGCAAGCGGCTCAGCAGCCGATGTCTCCTGACACCACGCTGTCAGGAGGACCCTTCCAGACTCTCTCCGGATCGGGCAGATGACGCCGCCCGACACCCACCAACCCAAAGGAGAGACGTCATGAGCAATGCCCTGAACTGGTTCGAGATCCCGGTGACCGACCTGGCCCGCGCCAACCGCTTCTACGGCGCACTGCTGCGCTCCGAGCTGCGGCAGGAGGCCTTCAACGAGATGACGATGGCGGTGCTGCCCTACCAGCAGGGCGGCGTCGGCGGCGCCCTCGTGCGCAGCGACAAGCTCGCCCCGAGCGAGCAGGGAACGGTCGTCTATCTCGACGCCGGCGACGACCTCGACGGCGCGCTGGAGCGGGTGAAGGCCGCCGGCGGCAAGGTGGTGATGGGGCGCACCCACCTCTCCGACGCCATCGGCTCCATCGCCTTCTTCGTCGACACGGAAGGCAATCGCGTCGGCCTCCACTCGCGGCCCCAGAACCTACAGTAGACGGGCCCGGGGGTGCCGGTCTCGGGCCCGCCGCGGGTAAGCTACACGCGATGCGGCGGGCCGACCGGCTGTTCCAGATCGTCCTCTGTCTGCGCCGCCGCCGGGTCGTGACCGCACGCGACCTGGCGCGCGCGCTCGAGGTTTCGGAGCGCACGATCTACCGCGACGTCCAGGAGCTCAGCGCCTGCGGCCTGCCGATCGAGAGCGCCGCGGGAGTGGGTTACCGGCTCCTTCGCGGCTTCGACCTGCCGCCGCTGATGTTCGACCGTGAAGAGCTGCAGGCCCTGCGCCTCGGCGCCCGCATGGTCCGCTCCTGGGCAGACCCCGACCTCTCCCAGGCGGCGGGCAACGCCCTGCGCAAGATCGAGGCCGTCCTGCCGCCCGAGCTGGACAGCGCGAACGAGACCCTCTTCGCGCCCCACCTCCATCCCTACCCCGTCCGCCTGGTAGGCCTCCTGCGTCGCGCCGCCGCCGACCGGCAGAAGGCCCGCATCGGCTACACTCGTCCCGACGGCGACGTCTCCGAGCGCACCGTCCGCCCCCTCGGCCTCTTCTACTGGGGAGCCGCCTGGACCCTCCTAGCCTGGTGCGAGCTGCGCCAGGACTTCCGCAGCTTCCGCCTCGACCGCATCGGCGAAGCCGAAGTCACCGAGGAGCCCTTCCAACCCGAGCCCGGCAAGACCCTGGAAGACTTCCTGTCCCGCCTCGGACCGGCAGGCGCCGGCGTCACGGCACGGCAGGCCTGAGCTGGGGCCATCCTCGAAGGCCTGTGCCGCAAAGCCCGCCAGCCGCAAGGCGACCGATGCCGCCACTCCACCCCTGACCGCCCTGGAGGTCCGGGCGCGCCGCCCCACGCCGTCCCACCGCTCTTGCAGGCCCAAGCCGCCATCCTCTACAATGCCCCTTCCGCACGGCCCTCCGTGCCCGTGCACCCATAGCTCAACTGGATAGAGCGACAGACTACGGATCTGTAGGTTGGGGGTTCGACTCCTCCTGGGTGCACCATCTAACACCAACAAACTAGACAACTTACGCAGTAGCGCTCTCTGGCGCCCGAACAGGCATGTTCGCCTGGGGCGAATGGGGGGCGAAAGGGAACGCCGCTTGAGGCTCGCGGCGGGTGTGCGCGCAGCGCGCTCAGGCGAGGTGCGCCACGACCGCGGCCGTGCCCGGCGGTACGACCCATGCCAGGCTCCGAGCAGTCTACCCCGCCCCTCTGGAACGAAAGCGACTCGTTCCGCGAAACCCTGCTTCAGCTCTTCGACGACCCCGCCGACCGAGAGGTCGTCCGCCGCGCCGGCCGGGTGCTGTACGACCTGGCCCTCGACGCGACGCGCGAGAACGGGACTACCCCGGAGGACCCCTCCATCACCCGAGCGGAGTTGCGGGCCATCGCTACCGATCTCCGCCACGCCGGCGGCTGCTGCGCCTATGTCCGCCGCTCGATCATCGAATGCTCTCTGGACGAGCCAGACGAGAAACTGGCCCGCTTCGCCGGCAAGATCGGCGCCCGGGTTGCAGCCCTGGTCGAGAAGATCGAGCGGAGGCTGTCATGAGGGGGCGGCAGCAGGCACCGACCCCTGACCGCATGCAGACCGGAGTGCGCATGGAAAAGCGCCTGGTCAAGGTGCTCAAGGCTGTTGCCGAGCTTCGCGATGTCACGCTCGGCACAGCTTGGGCCGGCCGCAGCGGCGTTCGGCTCCACAACTAAGGCCCCCGCGGCAGAGTTCGAGTTCCCCCGCGAGCAGTTTGCTGCTTTGTGGGGGCCGGGTCGAGCACCGAGCGTTCGTGTGGTGGTGAAGATCGACGAATAGCTGCGCCATGGAAGGATGAGTTCTATGCCTACCTCAGCAACAAAGATTGCCCTTGGAGTGGGTTGTGGCATCCTCGCCGCTTTGGCGGTATGTGTCGGGAGCTGTGTCGCCTGCTTCGGATACGGTGCCCACAAGTTCGCACAGCGGGTCACGGAAGGAACGCCAGCCGTCAAGCTTCCGAGCACTGCTCCCAATGGCGCCCCCTCCCCAGGCTGGTCAGAGCAGATCGAGCAATCCACGATGGATAACTCCACTATCGTGACCCTGACACGGCTTGCGGATACTCCGGTCACCGGCTGGCTGCTGACCGCGAGCCGACCGGCTCTTGTTCTTCGCTGCCAGGAGCACAAGCTGGACGCATATGTCGTCACAGGTTTTTCGTCGTCCGTCGAACTCGGACGATTCCATGAACACACCGTCCGACTTCGCTTGGACGATGGCAAGGCAGTACGCAGCACTTGGAGTGAGTCCACAGACAACAAGGCTCTCTTCGCTCCCAACGCCGTAGCCTTAGTGCATCGGCTCGCCGGCGCAAAGACCCTTCGCTTTGAGTTCACTCCTTTCAACGCCAACCCCCAAATCGCGGAGTTCAATCTTGAAGGGCTGAACGATCACTTGCCGACCTTGGAGGAAGCGTGTAGGCGGAAGAGCGGGAGACGGGCTGGTGAGTGAATGTGCGTGGCCTCGCCGGGAGACGCGCGGCCCCGCTCGCCGCCTGGCCCGCAAATGTTCTGGCCCTCCCTTTCGGCCCGATCGGCGCCCCAAATGGGACAGAGGCTCCGCCGCCTCGGGCGCGAAGCGCAGGGAAAACTCAAAGTGTCCAGTCTGAACACCTCGCGCTTGGTCGGTTTCGGCGTCCGCTTTTCCACCGCGCCGCCGAGGGGCAGGCGGGTCAGGTCTTGTTGCGGTCCGGCGGCGCCCGTCTGACTACCGGCTCTGTGCGCCGTCCATGTGCCCGATGACATCCTTGGCCCGCTGAGCGATCTCCTGGACCACGGCGTCGAGAGTCGGGCCGCTGACGTGCCGGCGCAGCACGTCGGCGATCCCGGCGGCCAGCGCCGCGACCTCATCAGCCGAGATCAAGACGGTTTCGAGGTGCCGCGCCGCCGACCAATCGGCGACCGTCGCCGCCACGGCTCGCCCCTGGTCAGGCGTCAGCTCTCCACTTGCGACTGCGGCCAGCACCGCGTGGAGCGCACCGGCCGGCGACGCGGGCGAAGGGATCGCAAGCTGCACAGGCCGGTCACGCACTGGTGGCAGAATGCGGTCCAGGCAGAGGCGAAGCGCCGTCGTGTCGCCGCCGAGCGCCAAGGCTATGCACTTGCGGATGAGGCGCGGCGCTTCGTCTTCGAGCAGCTGCGCGGCCAGCGCGGTTGCGCGGTTTCGCGTGCCCGGCAGCCGGCCGCTCGGATTGCCGGAGACGCCCGGCGCAAACCGCCCGTGCGCCGCCCGGCGGGAGTGCGGCGCCTGCTCCCCGCCTGCGCTTGCAGGCTGGCCCCGGTTGCTCGTGGTCGCGCGGCTTTCGGCCGGGCTCGCTTGGTTCGACATTCTCAATGCTGGCCTCCGGTGGTAACTCAGGCTTCGGTCGGCAATGCGCTTACAAGTCCACCGCGCGCCCGCCAGGTGACCGCAGCCTCTTGCATCTCGATCTCCACTTCCATCCCGTCGATCGCCGCCGCGCGCTCCGTGGCCGTGGTCGCGACCGCGAAGCTTTCGTCCACTTCTTCGAGCGCGTTACCACGAAGCCGAAGCGCGGCCTACTTCCTTGCCGTGATCCGTTCGGCGGCGAACTCGGCGGCCAGTTGGTCATCTGCCGCCTTGCGCCGCGCCTGAAGCGCCGCGAGCGGAGACTCTTGCACTCGGCGCGCGTGCCGTAGATGAAGGGCACAAACAGATCGAGCTGGACCGGCGCCTTGTCACGAAGCGCCACGCAGTTCCATCGCCTGCCAGAACAGCGACATCGCGCTGTACATCCACTCTTCCTGGCTCACCTCACGATGATGAAAGAGGTCGAGCACCTCGTTCACCTCGGACCTAAAGCGGCTTTCCCACTTGAGGTCACCCAGGATCGCGAGCGCTTGGCGCTTCTCGGCATCGTAGGCGGCCCGGTGTACGTGCGGGCGTCTCAGTGCGCATGCTAAACTGCTCACGGCGATAGAAAAATGACGAGGTTCTTCACCTGCGCCGCATCATCATAGCGTGTGTGGATGGCCCGCAGCTCGCGCACCCAAGCGCCAATGCTCGCACGATTCTGGGGTAAGAACGCGATCCCCGCGTGCTCGACTCCTTGCGCCGCCAGACGCAGAAAATCCTGGTCGTGGGTGCAAAGCACCCGAGAAAGAGCAGTGGCTCTTGCAAGGTGATCTTGGTCGGCAGTGCCAAGCTGTCCGAGGTCGCGGACGGTGACCACATCGATCCCCGAGAAGCGAAGCTGACGACACACCTCTGTGGGAACGTTCTCGTCCAGGTAGAACTGGACGCCGCTCATCCCACCACTGAGCGGCCTTGTGCCACCAGGTGCTGCCGCCACAGATCCGCTTGGTCTGCGTTCTGCCGGATCTCGGCGTCGATCTCGGCCTTGTGACGGAAGTAGTAGGAGAGGGCCGCATGGACTCGCGCCAGGTCCAACTCGAATTGCACGGAGAGCTGGTCGGGAGTAAGGCCGGCGAGGGTGTGATATGCGGCCAGGTCTGACACGCGCAGAGTGGTGCCGGCCACGAGCGGTTTGCCCCCCCGTAGGTCCGGGTCGCTCACCACTGACTCGATCGGAAGTACCTGCGCCGGCACAGTTTGGCTCCTCAGCGTCCTGCCCGCCAACGAGCAGGATACCACGACCGGATGGCCAGAGAGGCCGGCGACCGGCGAATAGTGGGAAGGGCGGGACTGGTAGGGGAGCGGACGGATACGCTGATTCTGTCTGTGTCATGCAGCCTCCCTTCACTATTGGGAAGGCGTTGCACCCCTGAGGGGCTTTCCGGTCAGCGGGGCCGGCGACGAAAGCGGCTGCGACAGCGTTCGTCGCAGTATTTGGCGAGGCGTCCTGTTGTGCGGGGGCGAAGCACTCGACTGCAACAGCGGCAGCACGGTGGCCCTGGGGGGGTGTACTCTGCTTGGCCGCTGCGCACAGCTTCTAGGAGGCCTGGCGGCAATGGGCCGGGGCCTGTAATGTGCAGCTTTGCCCCCTTGCGCCTGACGGTGTAGATAGGCGGGTGAAGAAGTCTGCGCGCCTCAAAGGCAGCGTCATACACCTTGGCGGCCCGATTGTAAGCGTCGAGATCGAGGGCGCCCCTAGGCCGAGGGCCGACACCACCCCAGGCGTAGGTCTTCGCCATCATCCAGAAACGTCCCATTCCCTCTGCTGTATGAAGCGGCGGCGACGCAGATTCGCCGAGCAGCACTGTCCCGCGCTGGTGTAACTCTGGCGCTGCTTTGAACAGACGCTGCACACGGCGCCAGACGGTCGAGCGATGGGCTTCGAGTTCCACCGCCAGCGCGGTGCAGGCGATGCGGCCTATCGCCATCGCTGAGTCAAGAATCCGCCGGTCCTTGTCATCGAGTAGGGGAGCAAAGCCGGCCGCCTCGACACGCGCATCCAGGACTCGAAGCATAAACAACCCGTCGAGCTTTGAGTCGGCAACTGGAAGGGTCGCTTCGTCGGCGCTGGACTCACCGGCGCGGAGACGCGCCCGCTTTGAAGCGTTCCTGCTCATCGCTCAGCCCCGCACGAAAGGCACGACCTCGGCCCCGATCCGCTGCGCCGACTCGCCACCCGAAAGCGACTCGATCAGCTCACCCAGGATCGCGAGCGCCTGGCGCTTCTCGGCATCGTAGGCGGCGCGGTTGTAGGTGCGGGCGATCTTGGCCGGAGTGTGATTCAGGACGCGCTCGATCACGTCCGGCCGCACGCCGCGCTCGCCCATCAGCGTTGCCGCTGTGCGCCGTAGGTCGTGCGGGGTGAAGTCCGACACCCCGGAGCTGCGCCGCAATCGATCTGCCGGATGCCAAAGCCAGCGCATCGGCCCATCTCCCCGAGGCGAGGGCGAAGCGAAGACCCAAGGCGTCGAGGACGTGAGCGGCCGGAGCGTGTCAAGCACCGCCAGCGCTGGCCCGGAGAGTGGAACGCGATGCCCGCGCCCGGTCTTCGCCGCGTCGTCGGCGAGCTGCCAGTACGAGCCGCCCGTGTCCCGGCCGATCTCCTCCCATCGCATGCGCAGCACTTCGCCGGGCCGCTGCGCCGTCGCCAGGATCATGCGGAAGGCACCGCCGACGACGGGGCCAAGCTCATCCACGACGGCAAGGACCGCGCGCAGCTCGTCGCGGGTGAGGACACGCTCGCGCGGTTGCTCGGCGTAGAGGTAGCGGCGCGGGATGCGTAGGGCCGGGTTGGCGTCCAGCTCCTCGCGATCGACGGCGTACTGGAAGACGGCGCGCACCAGCGCCAGGGTCCGGTTCGAGCACACGCCGCCGCGCTCCCGCGAGTCCTCGATCAGGCGCAGCACGTCGGCGCGGCGGATCTCCGCGACACGGCGGGCCGCCCATCCCGGAAGCACCTCCACCTTGAGCTTGCGCTCGTCCTCGCGCACGCTGCGCTCGCGGCGGCGGCGCCGGGCGTCCCGAACGTAGCGCAGGGCCAAGTCGGCGAACGTGCCAGGGACCGGCTTCCCCTGCCGTGCTGCCTTGCGCTCCTCGATCTCCTGGCGCTCAGCGCGACGGCGCTCCTGCTTGGCGCTGATCGGATCGCGTCCGTCGCGGTGATCGGCCCGGGCCTTGTCGGCGGCGGCCCGCGCCTCCGCAAGCCCGTAGGATCGCGAGTAGGTGCCGAGGGTCAGCCGGCGCTCGCCTCGCGGGTCCTCGTTTGCGTCGGCGGACGATTTCTTGACCGTGAGAAGTTCCCCTTCCTCCGCCAGCTCATCAGCAGTCTGCGATGCCGCCTGTCCCCGCCCGCTGTGGTCATGGCGGGGCGCCTGCGGGTGACGGCTCGGGGCGGCACCGGGAAGCCCCTCCGTGTTCTCAGGGCTTGTGGAAAGCGCGTACCTCCCCGCCTGCCTGGCCCGCCAGGGCGGCGGCGATGTTGCCGGCGATCGTCCTCGAGCCCGGCGCTCCGCCGCAGCCGCTCCCAGATCTTCTGCAGGCCGATCAAGTGCTTACCAGGGCGGACACCCCAACACACGTAAGGGATTGCCGTTGTGGCGGGGGGTGCCGGTGAGGACTTCCAGGGCCGGTGCTGCAAGCGGGATCACCTTCGCGCCGGTCTTCGAGTCGGCGAGACGGAGACAGCTGCGGTCGAAATCGACCTCTGACCATCGCAGCGTGAGCACTTCGGAGCGCCGTGCGCCGGTGAGCAGCAGAAGCCGGAGCGCGGTCACTGCGCTGCCCAGCTCCTGTGATGTCTGCTCGGCCTGCGCCAGCTCGCCTAAGTCCTTGCAAACTCAGGCTACTGGATCTGGGCTGAGGGTGGGTCAATTTCCGAGCGTTGGGTGGGTCAACTTCCGAACGGCGCGTCCAAAGGGCACGAGCAAACCAGTAACTTGCGTCTCGATCGAGTCCGCAGGAGACCCGGCTGCCGGGTGACTCCCGTCGCCGCTGCCCGGTTCAAGTCCACGCACTACAGCGCGATTCTCGGCACCTCACGGTCACCGAATCACAGGATGTGCGAGGGTGCGCGTTTAGGGGGTGCGTGATGCGGTGGATCCCCGCTTCCGGGAGAGTGGGGCTGAGGACCTGGACCAGGGGGGAGCGCCGCAGGAGTCGAGCCCAACGCCGGCAGATGCGGCTCAGTGCTGCCGCCGGACGCGGCGACGCGGAGGGAGAGTCTCGGTTGCAAGCCGCCGCCGTACCTCCTCGCTCGAGAGCCCGCCTTCCTGGGCATGGCGCGCCCTGGATGCCTGAATGAGCGCCAGAAATTCGGGATCGGTGCTCAAGGCTCGTGCAGCAGTTGCACCTCCACCATGGAGAGAACGGTCGCGCGTTGCCGCGCGGTCAGGGCTCGAAGATGGTCGACCGCGGCAGGCGAATACTCGATTGTGTAGGTCAAGGTGGTCAAGCAGCATCCTCACAGGCGCATGCAACCTTGATGACTGGACCGACTCTAGCGCAGCGGGGTCGGCCGTCTTGGGGATAGGCCCACCGCCGGGCCCGCTTGCTGCCAAACTCGGCGGAGGGCAGGTGGTACGGCCAGGTCACCACTCGTTTCGTGTCCAGAGCATCCCTTCGCCCAGACGCTGGCGCAGGCCCGCACCTCGCTGCCGACCGCGGCGCGCGGGGCGGCGTCCATTGCGCAGCGCCATCATCGCTGTCGGCGAAACCTTGGGCCAGCCGTGGCGCAGGCCGGGCCGCCGCGCTAGCATCAGCGCCCGATGAAGCTCTCGCGCCTGGTGCTCATCGTCTCTCTTCTGGCGTCGGGTGTCCTCGCCGTCTCGGGGCCCGGCGTCCGCCTGCACCTCTGGCCGTTCACGAGCGGTCTCCTGCTGTTCGCGATCGGTGCCCTGGGAGCGCTGGCCGCCCTGGTGAGCTGCGCCGTGCTGCTCTCCCTGCCGCGGGCGCGGGCAGGCGCGTCGCGAAGCCTTCTCGCCGCCGGGCTGTTGGCGCTCGTTTCCTCCGCGGTCCCCCTGAGCCTCCTGCCTCAGGCGCGACGGTCGCCGGCGATCAACGACATCTCGACCGACCGCGCGGAGCCGCCCACCTTCGTGGCGCTCGCTCCCCTGCGCGCCGCCACGCCCAACCCGGGTGGCCGGGTGGCCGGTCCCGAGGTCACGGCTGCCCAGCGCTGGGCTTATCCAGACATCCGGCCGCTCGAGCTCCCGATGCCGCCGGCAGCTGCCTACCCGCGAGCGCTCGCCGCCACCCGTGACATGGGTTGGGAGGTGGTCGCCGCCGACCCGGTCTCGTTCCGCATCGAAGCCACGGCGACGACCTTCTGGTTCGGTTTCAAGGACGACGTGGCCATTCGCGTCGTTAGAACCGCCGCCGGCAGCCGGGTCGACATCCGGTCGGCATCGAGGGTCGGCAAGGGCGACGCCGGCACCAACGCTCGAAGGGTCCGCACCTTCCTTGCGAAGCTCGCGCGCGCCTGAGGAGTTGGCTCTACGGGTCGTCCTGATCCGCGCCGGCGCGGTCACGCATGCCTTCGACATGGAGCAACGGCTGGTGGGGCTTTCCTTCACCGGTGGCACGGGAGTGCTCAAGGCGCAGGCGCCGGCAAACGGCAACCTCGCGCCGCCCGGCTACTACCTGCTCTTCATCGTGAACAAGCAGGGCACGCCGTCGGTCGGGCAGTTCGTGCACCTGAAGAGCGCGCCGGCGAAGCGCAAGCGTTAGGCAGGTCGCGATATACTTGCCTTGGTGGCAGAAGACACCGAAAAAGAGCGTACCGCAAGGGCTGGCCAGCGGAGGGCGTGGCCAGTTCGCGCCTTTCGACTCGGCCAGGAGCCCGGAGAGGATCTGAGCGCGACGACCACGCCTGCCGAGCGCCTCGCCATGATGTGGCCCCTGGCGCTCGACGCCTGGGCGTCGGCCGGCCAGCCGGTGCCGGACTATCCGCGCAGCCGCGCACCGATCCGCGTCCTCCACCGTGCGGAACGGGATCCCCAGTCCGGGCGGAGAGAGCCGTCCTGAACGAAGACTTCAAGGACCTGCTGGAAGCCCTCGAAGAGGCAGGAGCCCTGTATCTCGTCGTCGGTGCGCATGCCCTGGCGGTCCACGGTGTGCCGCGCGCTACGGGAGATCTCGACGTGTGGGTGCGACCGGATGCCGGCAACGCCGAACGGGTCCTCCTGGCCCTCATCCGATTCGGTGCACCCGTTGAAGCCATGGAAGTCAAGGCTGACGATCTCGCACGGCCCGGCATGATTTACCAGATCGGCCTGCCGCCGCGTCGGATCGACATCCTCACCGAGATCAGCGGGGTCGATTTCGACGATGCGTGGACCTCCCGGCTCATCCAGCCGATCGCGGGAGTCGACGTCCCCTTCCTCGGGCGTGAGGCTCTCCTGCGCAACAAACGAGCAAGTGGAAGGACCAAGGACCTGAGCGACGTCGCCCTGCTCGAACGCAAAGGTTAGTGTCCCGCTCGGCTCTTCGCTCGCCCCGCGCGCCGAAGCGTTGGAAGAAGACCTTGCGGCCGTCCTGGCGACTCGCTTCCGCGGTTAGCCGTTCGCAGCTAGACCTGCTCCAGAGGGGGGTGCCGACCGGCCGCCCGTCGTTCCGTGCGGCACCCTCCTGGACCACGGCTCCGGCAGCGGCGGACGAGAATAGCGTGCGTCTTCCTATTCTGCGAGTGGCTTCGGCGTTGAACCCCGCGGCTGATGGTAGATGCCGGCCCAGAAGGGACCGGTTGCCTGATGGATCGTATTGACGTCGTGGTAGAGGACCGTACCCCGTGTGCATCTCACGGGGGTGCCATCGTCGGCGATGTCGTCGAGCTCGCCGACGAGCGTGACGACAACCTCGCCGTAGATCCCGCCCGGATTGTGGAGATGGCGGGGCGAGCCCCAGTTCTCGACCGCGGCCACGGCCCAGATCTCCTTGGTCTCTGGGTTCACAAAGAGCGGCGCGAGAGCCCGGACGCGCCGGTTTGCCGGTTCGCTCTCGACCTGCCACTTGAGCCCCAGGGGCTGGAGCCTCTCCATCACCTCCTGCACGGTGCAGGCCGAATCATCAAGCTCGAACAGCGCGACCGGAAAGATCATGGCGTTCTCCTCTGTAAGACAGGATGCGAGGATAACACCCTGATGGATCACCGCAGTGATATTGGCATTTGTCAATAATACTGTTGTAATTCGCGAAACTCCTGTGCTAAGTTCTCTTTCGAAGTGTGAATTTCGGCAAGACAGGATTCGGAAAGGAGTGGATATGTCCTTGACCCTAAGATTTGGCGTCTCGGCACCATCTCTCGCGGAACAGCTTGGATACCTACAGCCGGAGCCTGGTTCTGCGACGCTCCTCGATGACCTACAGCGAGACGCCGATGCAATCACGAGACTTCACCGACGCGGATTGCTGGCAGAGACTGATACGCTGCGCGCAAGACGCCGGCTCGTCGAGAAGCTCGATCTCTCAGGTGTCAAACCGAGGGCACGGGAGGGAACGACACCGACAACTTGATGGACAGTGATTGGGATTGCGCAGCCAATCAGGACGGGCAAATCGGGGTGCCAACTTGCCCGCGGCACGGTCAGCCCGGCCGGGCGGCCCGCGGCGCAGCCGGAACGTGGGAGGGCAAAGGATGAGACTTCCTGGCCAGGAACAGACGATGCGCCGCTCGTGCCGGCGTCCCCGCGGATGGCCTCGCACCCTCCCTGCCCTCGCTCTGGGCGCCATCGCCGCCGCGTGCGGCGGAGGCTACGCCGGCAGCTTCGCGGGCGCCTCCCACGTGCCCGACTCGCAGGCGGGATGGGAGAGGTGGCAGACCGCGCCGGACCCTGCCGCGCCGCTCGATGAAGCCAAGGGCGGCCGCACGGCGCGCGGCGCGCTGGCCTACTTCCTGCCGGTCATCGAAGAGTTACGCTTGGATCCCCCGGGTTCTCCGGCGAGCCGACGATCGGCTGTGGAGGCCCGGCGCAGGGCGGTCTCCGGCAGCCCGCAGTAAAGAGTCACCCTGATCGCCGACTCCACGCTCTATCCCCGCGCCCTCGCGGCGGCGGAAGCGGCTGCCGTCCAACAGCGCCGGGAGGCGGCGCGCCCGCGCCCGGCGTCGCCGGACGCGCCCCGGGACGCGCCCCGGGACGCGCCCGGGGACGCGCAGGCATTGCCCGCCGATGCCGTTGGCCTGGCGCTTTCGGGCGGCGGCATCCGCAGCGCCACCTATGCGCTCGGCGTGCTCCAAGCCCTGGCCAGGAAGCGCCGGCTGCGCCAGATCGGCTTTCTCTCCACGGTCTCCGGGGGCGGCTACATCGGCGCCTTTCTGGGCCGTCTGTTCACCCGCATCGAAGCCGCGGTCGCCGACCAGGTGGAGCGGGTCGAGGAGATCGTCCGGGACCTGAGTGGATGGCAATCTCCGGCGCCGCGTTGGCTCCGGGCGCGGGCAAGCACACCAAGCTCTGGCTGTCGCTGCTGCTCGGCCTCTTCAACGTGCGGCTGGGCTACTGGTGGAACTCCGGCATCAGCGCCGGGCAGCGGCCCGGCCGCTATCCGCCGGCCTTCTGGCAGCGGCTCAAGGGGGCGCCGGAGTGGGTGCTGCGCGCGCAGAGCATGCTGCTCACCGAGTGGCGCGGCTACTTCCGCGGACCCTCGGAGCGGTTCTGGTACCTGAGCGACGGCGGGAACTTCGAGAGCTCCGGGCTCTACGAGCTGATCCGGCGGCGCCTGCCCTTCATGGGGGCGATCGACGCCGGCGATGATCCCGACTACCGCTGCGAGAGCTTCGCCGCCATCGCGCGCCTGGCGCGGATCGAGCTGGGCGCGCAGCTCGACTGGCTCGACCCCGACGCCGCGCGGCAGTCCGGCGCCGGCGGCTGGGACGCCTTTGCCGCGGGCGCGCCGGCAACGCCCGTCCCGGGCTGGATCCGGGACTGGATCAACCCGGAGGCCGTCGGCTCCCTGTGGGAGATCGGTCACGGCGCCCCGACCTGTGCGGCCCTGGCGCGGATCACCTACGGCAGCGCCGCGCCGCCGAGCTGGCTGCTGGTGCTGAAAGCCGCGGTGACCGAGGCGGCGCCCTTCGACGTGCGGGAGTTCGCCGCCCAGGAACCGACCTTCCCCAACCGTCCAACCGCGGACCAGTTCCTCGGCGACGACGAATGGGAGAGCTATCGGCAGCTAGGGGAGGCCGCGGCGGAGCGGCTGTTCCTCTGAGGTCTGCCAGAAACCGGTAAGGCGCCGCCAGCCGGCAGGTCTCGCGGCCGCGCGGTCCGATTCCTTCATAGGAGGCCTCCGCCCCACAGGCGAGTCAGGAACTCCCGCCAGGGAAGGATCTCGATGCCCTCGGCGAGACGGGGAGCGCGCTCGTTGCACACCAGGATGGCGTGGCGCGGCCGGTTGTCGTCGATGAATGCACGGAGGGACCGGAGATCCGAGGGGTCGATGCGGGAGGTCTCCTTCACTGCCACCGCGACCTCGCCGTCCCCCAGCACGAAGTCGACCTCGAGGCCGCTCTTCGTTCGCCAGAAATGGACCCCGTAGCCGAGCTCGCGGTAGGACCGGTGCGCCAGGATCTCCATGAGGACGAAATGCTCGGGTCGAGCGCCCGCAAGCTCAAGAGAGGAGGTGTCAACCTTCTGGGCGGCCGCGCCTGGCGTTACGCGATGTACCCGCTGGCATCCGTCGAAGTCGAGAACCTCGACCTCCTGCAGGCGCTCAACCGGGGCCTCGTCCCGTCCCACTATCTGGACCCGGAATACAGGCGCTCGCTCGATGCCTACGTCGTGGACTACCTGAAGCAGGAGGTCTTCGACGAAGGGCTCACTCGCAACGTCTCCGCCTTCTCGCGCTTCTTCGAGGCCATGGGCTACTCCCATGGCGACCTTACGCACTACGCCAAGATCGGGCGGGACTGCGGCGTCGACGGGAAGACCGTGAAGGAGTACTACCAGATCCTGGTCGACACGCTGCTCGGAACATTCGTCGAGCCATGGAAGAGACGCCAGGAACGGCAGGTTATCTCGAAAGCACCCAAGTTCTACCTCTTCGACGTAGGGATCGCGGGCGCCTTGACGCGCCGCCGCATCCTCGAGGAGAGAGGCGAGCAATTCGGCCGGGCGCTCTCAGCTGCTTTCAGCTACTTGACGCAGGCATCGGCCTTGTTCGACCACACGTACTCGTAGGCGTAGCCGCCCATGAGGTACGGTGGAGGCGACCAGGTGCAGAGGTCGGCGAGGTTCTCGCCGGTCCGGGAGTCCCACCAGGCGGTGCCCAGCGGGTCGGTCACCGCATCGACCGTCTCTTGCCCGACGAAGTGCTCCTCGTTCTGCGCCGGCGTCCAACCGGATACCTGGCAGCCGCTGCAGCTCGCATAAGGCTGGATGGAATAGATCACGTCGTCGCTGCCGCTGGTGTAGAAGCTGTAGTAGGCGCAATAGGCCAGGTTCGGGCCGCCGCAGGAATCCTCGCCGTCAAAGGAAGAGTACGAGGCGCTTGGAATCACCACCTCGTAGACGGTGCTGGCGCTGAAGGTGTTGCTCTCGAGGTACCTGTTTACCTCGGCCTGGACGTCGGCGTCGGTGACGTTGGTGGGCGGCGTGGAGGTGTCGAACCAATCGGGTGTGCCGGCGGCCAGGTTGCTCGGGTTGACTCCGTACTGGCCGAGGACCTTGTATTCCTGGCTGGTGCCGAAGATGCCGCGGAAGCCTTGCAGGGTCGTGGCGTACTTGTGACCTGTTCCGCCGGTGGCGAGCTCCGGCCCCCAGAAGATGAACACGACGGTCGCCTGCGCGATCACGGGTCCGCCATGGTACGTCACGTCAGTGCCCGCGAATCCGGCAGCGAGGCTGAAGCCCGTGCTGAGCGGCCGGTTGGCCGGCAGCATGTGGATCCTGGGCTGCGGGACTGCCTCCTGCGCCGCGAGCCGCACGGCCAAGAACACCAGGAGCAGTGCCGCCAGAGTCCTCGAGGTCGCCTTCATGGCCCCCTCCTTTCGTCGTCTCAACAAATGGCCCGAGTCCTAGGGATTAAAGGTGAAGGGCAGCATGAGATGGGTGACGATAGCATTCGTCACCTGGACGTTCACCGGGCTGAGCGTGCCATTCGCCAGGAAGGTCGCGCCCACGTAGACGTTGGCTTGGCCCACGAGGCTGACCTGCACCTGCCCGCCGCAGTTGGCGACGCTGACGTTGCCGGACGGCAGGGTGCCGATCCCCGCGGCACTCGCCTGGGAGGCGGTGGCCAGCACATAGGGGGCATTCTGGGTCGTCAGATCGATCGATGGGCACTGGACGACCGAGCAATCGACCCGCACCATGTCCTGCGGGTTGTTGGTATTGGTGAAGACGAGCAGCGGCACCACCGGCAGCGAGGCGGTCATGTTGCCGGCATTGGAGCCGCGCGGCTGGAACGTCACCGAGCCCTGCGGCTGGGCGGTGCCCGTCGGCAGGCAGATCTGGAGCGAGAAGCTGCGACCGTCGGTGAGCTTCACCGGGCTGGTGCTGGCCAGGTTCAGGGCCACGATGGAGGCGCTTCCGGTGCCGCCTGAAAGGGAGCCGCGGCTGATGATCGCGTCGGCGTTGCCGAGCTGGCTGGTGTTGAGCGCCACACCGCTGAGGCCGGCGATGCCATTGCCGGCGACCGCCGCGCCGAGCGCTTGGCTCACCGCCGAGATCTGGCCGAGGTTGATCTGGGTGTTGCTGGACAGCGTGGCCCAGCCCTCGTTGCCGGGGGGGATGATCACGGCAGCGAGCGGCAGCGTGACCAGGCAGAAAGTGAGCGCTGCGGCGAAAGAGGCTTTGGCGTTCATCGCTTCTCCTTCAATAGAAGCTGCACGTTAGACTTCAAACAATAAAGTGCTTGCCGGACAGCAGGCGTGACGCGGGGGTGGGGGATTCCTCGCGGCCAGGCGCGGTCACGGTCATATGCGGCAGCCGCTGGCGGCGACTCGACGCCCTCAGGCCGAGCTTCGGTGTATCGTGTTGCCACCATGAGAAAAGCACTGCTCCTCCTGCTCTTCGCCGGACAGGCGGCCGTGGCGAACGCTGCCTTCGCGGCGGTGACGCCGCTCACCGCCGGACCTGCCGTGCAGCCGGCCGCCACGGCAGAGCCTGTGGCGCCGCCGGCCGGGGGCACAGCTGCCGCGCCGCTTGCAGCGGCGGGCTCCGCTGCCTCCGGAGCGCGGCTCCTCAGCGCCGACACGCCGCTGTCCACGCTCACCGGCAGCACCTTCGTCGCCCCTTCGGGGTGGTCGGTGAGCGTTCGCGGGCCGGCGACCATCCTGGAGGCACCGGAGCACGACTCGTGGATTGCCCTGGTCGACGTCATGGCCAAGGACGCCGATGCGGCGGTCGCGGCGGCGTGGGCCGCGTACAAGCCGGAGGCGAAGTGGCCGCTCGAGGTGGTGCACGATCAGGCGGACCGCTTCGGCTGGACCAAGCACCGGGACTACGAGTACCAGACGTCGCCCAACGAGCGCCGGGACGTGGAGGCTTCGACGCGCTACGCCGGTGGCGGCTGGACGGTCGCGATCTACGACGTGTCGCAGCCGGTGGGCGAGAAGCGCGGTGCCCAGGTGAGGCTGGTCTTCGACCGGCTGTTCCCCAAGGGGTATGCGCGGGAATCGTTCGCCGGCAAGACCGCGCATCGCCTGGACGAGGCGCGGCTCGCCGAGATCCAGCGCTTCGTCGAGACCGGCCGCAAGCAGCTGGGCCTGCCGGGCGTGGCGCTGGGCATCGTGCAAGACGGCAAGGTCGTCTTTGCCGGCGGCTTCGGCGTGCGCGAGCTGGGCCGCAACGAAGCGGTCGACGCCGACACGCTGTTCATGATCGCCTCGAACACCAAGGCGCTGACCACGCTGCTGCTCGCCAAGCTGGTCGCCCAGGGGCGGCTCACCTGGGAGACGCCCGTCATCAGCCTGCTGCCGAGCTTCCACCTGGGCGACGCCGACACGACGCGGCGGGTGCTCGTCAAGCACCTGATCTGCGCCTGCACCGGTATGCCGCGCCAGGACCTCGAGTGGATCTTCGAGTTCGGTGGCCTGACGCCGGAGGGCGCCCTGGCCACGCTCGGCACCATGCAGCCGACGAGCAAGTTCGGCGAGCTGTTCCAGTACTCCAACCCCATGGCCGCCGCCGCCGGCTTCACCGCCGGGCACGTCCTCTTCCCCGGACTCGAGCTGGGAGCGGCGTACGACCGCGCCATGCAGGTCCAGGTCTTCGACCCGCTGGGGATGACCGCCACCACCTTCGATTTCTCTCGCGCCCTGGCCGCCGACCATGCCGCCGCGCATGCCCCCGACGTCGACGGCAAGCCCGCGCGCGCGGTCATGGAGGTCAACTACGCGGTCATTCCGTTGCGCCCGGCCGGCGCCGCCTGGAGCAACGTGCGCGACATGCTGCGCTACGTCGCCATGGAGCTTGCCGGCGGGCGCCTGCCGGACGGCACCATCTACGTCCCGAGCATGCCGCTCCTCGCGCGCCGTGCCCCACAGGTCGCCATCGGCAACGACGAGACCTACGGCATGGGCCTCATGGTCGATACGACCTTCGGCGTGCCGGTCGTGCACCACGGCGGGGACATGATCGGCTACCACAGCGACATGATGTGGCTGCCGGAGCAGGGCGTCGGCGCCGTCATCCTCACCAATGGCGACCCCGGCTGGGTGCTGCGCGCCCAGCTGCGCCGCAAGCTGCTGGAGGTCCTGTTCGACGGCCATCCCGAGGCCGACGCGCAGGTCGCCACCGCCGCCGGCGTCTTCTACCGCCAGCTCGCCGCCGAGCGCAAGCTGCTCACCGTTCCCGCCGACCCGGCGGCGAGCGCCCAGCTGGCTCCGCGGTACAAGAACGCGGCGCTCGGCGAGATCGCGGTCAGCCGCCCCGGCGGCGCCACGGTCTTCGACTTCGGCGAGTGGAAGAGCGAGGTGGCCTCGCGCAAGAACCCCGACGGCAGCATCTCGTTCGTCACCACGGCGCCCGGAGCACAAGGTTTCGAGTTCGTGGTCGGCGCCGACGCCAAGCGCACGCTCGTGGTGCGCGACTCGCAGCACCAGTACGTGTTCGAGGAGCAGTAGCGGCGGTCAAGCGCCGCTCCTCCTCCAGCATCCGCCCCGGGGCGCGCGAGCGCTCTGCCAGAGCTCGCGTGCCGCGGCGTGGTGCCCGGCCCCGCGGCGGGCTCAGTTGACCGGCTTTCCTGCCTCGAGATTCGCGATGAAGTTCTTGACCCCCTCCTGGTTGGCGGGGTCAGGGGCCTGCGGCAACGCCAGCTTGGCCTCCGCGATCGCTTGGTCCTTGTGACCCAGGGCCGCGTGACCGCGGGCCAGCCCGAGGTGCACCGGCCAGACGTTCGGGTGGAGCTGGGCGTTGGCCGTGAAGACCTCCATCGCGTCGGCGGGGCGGTGCATCGCGATCAGCTGACGGCCGATGAGGTGGATGTCGGTCGGGCCGGCGTTCGGGTCATGGATCGCCTTGGCGAGCATGGCCTTCCCCTCGGTCGCCTTCCCGTTGGCTTCGAGCGCCATCGCCAGGGTGAAGAGGGTCGTCGCGTTCCCCTGGCCGCCGAAGTTCGGGTCGGCGCCGTGCCGAGCCCAGAGCAGGGCGTCGTCGAGGTGAATCTTGTTGGTGAGGCAGAACTGGGCAGCCGTCGTCCAGCCGCGCCAATTGAAGCCGCCCGCCGAGCGCAGCTCCTGGCGCATCTTCTCGACCGTGAGGTCGTTGATGTTCTCGACCTTGATGGCGAAGGGCAGTTGGAGGTCCTCCCAGCGCAGCACCGCCGTCACGCTGTCGGGCTTCTGATCGCGGAACTCGTAGGTGAGGTCCTCGTAATACTCGCTCGGTCGGGGCTTCGCCATCACTCGCAGGGCATCTTCCTTCGCGTCGTAATAAAAGCTACCCCAGGAGGTGTAGTTGTTCGAGAAGATGATCGTCCACTCTTCCGCTCCGGGGATGAAAAAGAGGCCGTAAGAGCCGGCCGGCAGGCGCTGGCCCTGGACCGTGACGTCGTGAGTCGTGGTGAAGACGGTGTTCTCGTTGGCGCCAGCGCGCCACGGGCACTGACTGCCGCAGCTGCCAAAGGGGAGGGTCGTCATGCCGTAGTCGACGAGATTGCCCTTGCCCCAGATCTTGCCCCGTCGATCGACTCCGGCCGGGCTGTGCACGTGCGGACTGCTGTAGTCGATCGTCACCCGGACGATGCCGATGCCTTGGCTGACCAAGGCGTGCTGGGCGCCTCCACGGCTATGACCATCGATGTCGCTGTCTGACGGGGGTATCGTGACTCCGCTGAACAGCTGGGCGGCCGCGGAGGTGGCGAAAAGGGCTGCCGCGGCGAGCATGGCGAGGCTTCGGCAGGCTCTGAGCATCATCTCCTCCGATGTCGCGGTCCGCCTGTGCCCGTGTTCGGGGAGGCGAGGACCGAAACCAAGGGGATCCACGGGGGTTGTTGCCCCGCTGGGAAGCTGGAGGATTCTTGCTGCTCAGGTCGGCTCTCGCCAGATCCACTTCCGACGCACCGCGTAAGACCAGTTGGCGCCATGCCGGGAGCGGAGCGTGTCAAGGGAAGGAGCGCTGAGATGCCGCGTTCGCCAAGGTAAGATGGGCTGAGCGATTAGGGAACACCATGGCTGAGAGCGAACCCGACGTCGTGATGGCCGCGGAGAGGCTCGAGCCCTCCGAGGTGGCTCGGCTCGTCCAGCTCTTCTTCGGCGACATGGTCAAGTACGTCGTTGACGTCGAGCGCCGGGTCGCGGCCGTGGGTGGCCAGCTGCACGCGGATGCCGAGCAGCTCCTGCTGGAGGCCGGTAGCCGGCAGGTCGATCTCTGGGGAGCCAACTATTACCCTGGCAGGGGGCCGGACGACTGTATCGAGTACACGGCTCTCATCAACATTCGGCCAGCCCAGGGGAACCGGAGCATGGTCATCGCCGACGACGCCGTCCGCCGCCGGGTGCGCGAGATCACTCTCGCTCTCATCGGCCGCGGGGAGCCGCTCACGTGACCCAGCACGCCTCGCTGTCTCCGGAGCGGTGGTCGGCCTTCAGCTTCGACCAGCAGGTCCTGATGATCGGCAACGAGATGAACCGGGCGGCACGGCTCCGGCAACCGGCGGACCGCGCGAGTCTCACCCTCGCCTATGAGCGGGTCTTGCGCCTCGTGGACTTGACCGTGGAGGTGCAGGCTCGTCCCGCACTTCGCCGGGAGCTCCTGCGCTGGCGGGACTTGATCGCCGAGCTTTACATCCGGCCCGAGCACGATCCCGCCGCACACGCCGCGGCCTTCCGGAGCCTGCTGCTCTTCACTCCCGAAGCGGCGCGACAGATACCTCACGTCCTGGCCGGGCGCTGAGCGCCGGTCTGACCGACAAGAGGTGGACTCTCGAAGCCGAGAGCAGCTGCTTCGGACGCAAGCGCCGAAGGGGTTACGATGCGGAAGCGGCCGGGCGACGCAGCCCGGCAAGCACAGAACGTTGCCGGGACGATGCGCGAACGGTTCCATGAGCAGCAGTTCCTCGAGCGCTGCCTGGCGCTCGACCTCGAGACGTCTCGCGACGGGCGCATCCTGGAGATCGGTGCCGTGCAGGGCGAGAGGTCCTTCGTCTGGCGTGGCGGTTCGCCGCTGGCGGAGGCCCTCGCCGCGCTCGACCGGTTCGGCGCCGGGGCTGCCTTCGTCCTCGGTCACAACCTGCTCGGGCACGACCTCCCGGTGCTGGAGGACTGGTGCCGCAGGACCGGCGAGCGCCCGGCGCTGCTCGCGCTGCCGGCCATCGACACCCTGGTGCTGTCACCGCTGGCCTTTCCAGAGATCCCCTACCACCGGCTGGTCAAGGACTACAAGCTTCTCCGCGACACGGCGAGCGACCCGGTGGCCGACGCGCGGCTGGCGGTGCGGCTGTTTGCCGACGAAGGGCGGACGTTTGCGGCGCTCGCCGCGCGCGAGCCCGAGCGGCTGGCCTTCTATGCGGCCTGCTTCGCCGACGCCGCGGGCGTGAGGGCGGCCGAGGGCAGCACGGGAGAAAGCGAAGGCGGTGGAGAGTCCGGTGGCGGCGGCGAGCGGCGCGCGGACGACCACGGCGGCCTGGTCGCATTCTTCTCGGCGATCTCCGGGCTGCCGCCGATGACCGGCGCCGAGGCACGCGCCTACCTGGCGACGAGCCTTGCCGGCCGGGTCTGTGTCCGGGCGCTGGCGGCGGCTGTCGGCGAGCGATCCGTGCTGGAGCCGGCCTGGGGGTTCGCGGTAGCTTGGCTGCAAGTGGCGGGCGACGGCTCAGTGCTGCCGCGCTGGGTTCGCGCGCGGTATCCGCGGACGACGGAGCTGCTCGACGACCTGCGCTGCCGACCTTGCGGCGACCCGGGCTGCTCCTACTGCGGCGCCAACGATCTCGACGCGTTGCTGCAGCGCTTCTTCGGCCTGCCGGCATTCCGCCCGGCGCCGGCGACGGCGGACGGCGGCAGCCTGCAGCGGGCCCTCGTCGAGCAGGGTCTCGAGGGCGGCCAGCTGCTCGCCATGCTACCCACGGGCGGTGGCAAATCGCTCTGCTACCAGCTGCCGGCGCTGATTCGCCATCACCGGCGCGGCCTGCTGACCGTCGTCATCTCGCCGCTGCAGGCGCTGATGCAGGACCAGGTGCAGCACCTGAACCGCCAGGTCGGTTGCAACCGCGCGGCGGCGCTCACCGGCCTGCTGACTCCCCCCGAGCGCGGCGAGACGCTCGAGCGGGTGAGGCTGGGCGAGGTGGCGATCCTCTACCTGTCGCCCGAGCAGCTGCGCAACCGGTCCGTGCTGGAGACGATCGAGCAGCGAGAGCTCGGCGCCTGGGTGTTCGACGAGGCGCATTGCT
>DATDGZ010000025.1:0-6684 GCA_036521795.1 Thermoanaerobaculia bacterium
AGCGGCGGCGGCACTGCTGACCGATACCGCCTTCGCCCAGCCACTGCTGTTCGCCGTCGAGATGGCGCTCGCCCGGCTCTGGCTGGCGTGGGGCATCGAGCCCGCGGCGATGCTCGGCCACAGCCTCGGCGAGTACGTGGCGGCTTGCGTGGCCGGCGTCTTCACGCTCGAAGACGGCCTCGCCCTGGTGGCCGAGCGCGCGCGCCTGATGCAGGCGCTGCCCAGGGGCGCCATGCTGGCCGTGCCGCTGCCGGAGGCGGAGGTCCGCGAGCTGCTGGCGGCGGCTGGCGGCCTGGCGCTGGCGGCGGTCAACGCGCCGGCGCTGTGCGTGGTCTCCGGCTCGGAGGCGGCGGTGGCGGCGTTCGGCGAGGAGCTCGCCGCACGCGGCCTCGAGCCGCGGCGCCTCCACACCTCGCATGCCTTCCACTCGGCGGCGATGGACGCCGTGACCGAGCCTTTCGCCGAGGTCCTCGCCCGCGTCCGCCTCGAGCCGCCGCGGCTGCCCTACCTGTCGAACCTGACCGGTACCTGGATCGAGCCGGCGCAGGCCACCGACCCCGCCTACTGGCTGCGCCAGCTGCGCCAGCCGGTGCGCTTCGCCGCCGCCCTGCAAGAGCTCGCCCGCGATCCGGATCGAGTGCTGCTCGAGGTCGGTCCCGGGCGCGGTCTCGCCACCCTCGTCCGCCGCCAGGAGGGAGCGGCACTGCCGGCGGTCTCGTCACTCGGCAAGCCGGGCGAGGAGGCGAGGGAAGAGGAGGCGCTGCTGACCGCCCTCGGCCGGCTGTGGCTGACCGGGGTCGAGGTCGACTGGCGGCGCTTCGCCGCCGGGGAGCGGCGCCGGCGGCTGTCCCTCCCCACCTATCCGTTCGAACGCCGGCGCTACTGGCTGCGGCCGGTGGCCCCGGGCGCCGGCGGGAGGCCAGCGGCGGCCACGGCCGCGGAGCCCGCCAGGCCGGCCGGCCGCCAGCGGCCGGAGGATTGGTTCTGGGTGCCGGTCTGGCACCAATCGGTGAGGCCGCGGCCGCTTGCCGCAAGCGCCGCGGACCGCGCCGCGACCACCGCGCGTCACGCCGCGGCCGCTGCGCCCGCGGTGCCGGCCGCATCGACCGCTTGGGCCGCGCCGGAAGAGCCCGCCTTGGCGCCGGCCGCGCGGGATGCCGCGCTCCCGGCCGGAGCCGCGGTCCCTGCGGATGCCAGCCGCAGCTGGCTGCTGTTCGCCGACGCCGGGGGGGTGATCGACCGGGTCGCAGCTCTCCTCGAGCGGGAGGGGGACACCGCCGTCGTCGTGGAAGCGGGCGCGGCCGGCGAGGCATTCGCTGCTGGCGAGGCCTTCGCGGCCGGCAAGGCATCCTCCCTGGTGGGCGAGGCATCCGCGGGCGGCGAGGGCGGCGGCAGCCTCGCCTCCCCCACCGGCCGCTGGCGCATCGATCCCCGCCGCGCCGATCACTACCTCCGGTTGCTTTCCGAGCTGGCCGCGGCCGGAGCGCTGCCGCGCCGGGTCGTCCACGCCTTCTGCCTCGGCGCACCAGCCGCGGAAGTCGAGCCCGCGAGCGTCGCGGGCGCCGGGGACCGCGAAGGCCAGGCGGAGGCGGCGGGCCGGCCTTCCCACCTCGGCGCTCCAGCCGCGGAGCTGGCGGCCGGTGCGAGCGTCGCGCGCGCCCAGGGCAGCGGAGACCAGGCGGCGACGGTCGCGCCGTCTCTCGGCCTCGCCGCGGCGGCGCCGCAGCGGGACGATCTGCGGGAGAGCGAGGCCGCGGTCGCCCTCGGTTTCAACAGCCTGCTGCTGCTGGCGCAGGCGATGGGTGAGGTCCGGGAGGTGGCGGCGGCGCCGCCGGAGGAGCTGACCTTGATCGCCGACGGGCTGTGGGCGGTCACCGGCGAGGAGCCGCTCGCGCCGGCCAAGGCGACCCTGCTCGGGCCGCTGCGCGTCATCCCCCTCGAGTACGGCGTCCGCTGCCGCGCCGTCGACGTGCTCCTGCCGGCCGAGCCTGGCGGCCTGGAGCGCCTCGCCGACGAGCTGCTGGCGGAGATTGGCGAGATTGGCGAGATCGGCGGGATTGGCGAGGTGGGCGGGATTGGCGAGGTGGGCGAGGTGGGCGAGAACCACGGGCCCGCCGCCAGCGTCAAGGCCGCCGAACCGCCGGCCGAGCCGGTCGTCGCGCTCCGCGGCGGGCGGCGCTGGGTGCAGCGGTTCGACCAGGTGGCGTTGCCGCAGCCGGCCGCGGGCGCCGGCGGCCGCTTGCGGCGCGGCGGCGTGGTCCTGGTCACCGGCGGGCTGGGAGGCATCGGCTCGGCTCTCGCCCGGCACCTGTTCGTCACCGCGGCGGCGAAGCTGGTGCTGCTCGTCCGCACCCCGCCGCCGCCGCGCGAGGAGTGGGCGGGGCTGCTGGCGGCCGCCCCCGCCTCCGATCCGGCGCGGCGCCGGGTGGAGCGGCTGCTCGCCCTCGAGCAACTCGGGGCCGAGGTGCTGGTGGTCACGGCCGACGTCGCCGATGCCGAGCAGCTGGCGCGGGCGGTGGGCCAGGCGGCGGCCCGCTTCGGCGCCATCCACGCCGTGATCCATGCCGCGGGCGTGCCCGGCGGCGGCCTGATCCAGCTTCGCGGCGCAGCGCAGGTGGCCGGCGTGCTGGCACCCAAGGTGCGCGGCGCCCTGCTGCTCGAGCGGCTGCTGCCCGCGACGGGGCTCGACCTGTACGTGCTCTGCTCGTCGCTCGCCGCGGTCCTCGGCGGCGCCGGGCAGGCCGATTACTGCGCCGCCAACGCCTTCCTCGACGCGATGGCGGCGGCCGCCGCCGCTCGCGGCGCCGCCGCGGTGAGCATCGCCTGGGACGCCTGGCGCGAGGTCGGCATGGCGGCCGAGGCGCCGGCCAGCGGGCCGCGGCACGCGCGGCGGCCGGACGAGCAGGGCCTGCTCACCGCCGAGGGGCTGCTGGCCTTCGACCGCGCCGTCGCCAGCGGCTTGCCGCAGGTGGCGGTGTCCACCCTCGATCTGGCGCGGCTCGTCGCCGAGATGCGCGCCGGCGGCCGCGACCACCGGGAGACGCCGGCGGTGATCGCCGGGAGCGCCGGGAGCCCCGGGGACGGAATGACCGGGGCCGCCGGGGCCGCCGGGGACGCCGGGGACGCCACGGGCACCGGGGGCGCCGCGCTCACCACCGCCGCGGGACCCGCCGGCAGCTCCGCCAGGCACCCGCGGCCCGAGCTCGCGACGCCCTACACCGCGCCGCGCAACGACACCGAGCGGGCGCTGGCCGTGATCTGGGAAGAGGTGCTGGGGATCGAGCCGGTGGGAATCCATGACGACTTCACCGAGCTCGGCGGTCATTCGCTGCTCGCCCTTCAGGTGCTGGCGCGGGTCCGCGCCGCGCTCGCCGCCGATCTGCCGCTCCGCGCGGTCTTCGATGCGCCGACCGTCGCTGCCCTGTCCGTGCACCTGCTCGAGCGGGAGGCTGCGGCTTCCGACCAGGGAGACCTCGACCGGATGCTGGCGCGCCTCGAAGGGCTCTCCGACGACGAGGCCGAGGCCCTTCTCAGCCCCACGCCCATGCCTTCCGGCGCCGCGGGCGGGCCAGGAGAGCCGCGGTGAGCCGGCTCGCCGCGCGGCTGCAGGGTCTCTCGCCGCAGAAGCGGGAGCTGCTGCTGCGCCAGCTTCGGCAGGGACCTGCCGCGCCGCCGCCCCGGCCGGCGATCCAGCCGCTGCCGCGCCTCGGGCAGAGCTTCCCCCTCTCCCACGCCCAGCAGCGGCTCTGGTTCCTTCACCAGCTCGACCGCGGCAGCGCCGCCTACAACATGCCGGCGCCGGTACGTCTCTCCGGCCGTCTCGACGAGGCGGCGCTGTCTCGCGCCCTCGCCGCGGTGGTGCGCCGCCACGAAGTGCTGCGCACCTGCTTCGTGAGCGAGGACGGCAGGCCGGTGCAGCGGATCGGACCGCCGGCGGCGGTGCCCCTGCCGAGAATCGATCTGCGCCACCTCGACTCTTCGCTCGGAGCGACGACGCGGGAGGCGCTGGCCCACGAGCTGGCGGTCGCCGAGATCCGGCGTCCGTTCGACCTGGCCGCCGGGCCGCCGGTGCGGGCACTCCTGCTGCGCGTGACGCCGGCCGAGAGCATTCTCGTCCTCACCGTCCACCACATCGCGTCCGACGCCTGGTCGATGGGGATCCTGGTGCGGGAGGTCGAGAGCCTGTACGAGGCCTTCGTGTCGGGCCGGGCGCCCGCCTCCCTGCCGCCGCTGCCGGTGCAGGTCGCCGACTGCGCGGCGGCCGAACGGCAGTGGCTCGACGAGGCCGCCCTGTCCCCCCAGCTGGCCTACTGGCAGCGGCGGCTGGCTGGCCTCGACGGACCTCTCGAGCTGCCGGCGGACCGGCCGCGGCCGCAGGTGCAGACCTTCCGCGGCGCCCACCTGGCCACCGCGCTGCCGGCCACGACGCTCGAGGCGCTCCGCGCCCTCGCCCAGAGCGAGGGAACGACGCTCTTCATTCTCCTGCTGGCCGCGCTCCTGGTCCTGCTCCGGCGCTACACGGGGCGCCACGACCTGACGGTCGGCACGCCGATCGCCAACCGCGATCGTCCCGAGATCGAGCCGCTCATCGGGCTGTTCGTCAACACCCTGGTGCTGCGCGCCGACCTGTCCGGCGACCCGGCGTTCCCGCAGCTCCTGGCCGAGGTCCGCGAGACGGTGCTCGAGGACTTCGCCCACCGCGACGTGCCCTTCGAGCGGCTGGTCGAGGAGCTGCAGCCGGAGCGGGACCTGGCGCACAGCCCGCTGTTCCAGGTGCTCCTGGCCTACCAGGGCAGGACCCTCGAGCGGCAGGCCGGCGGCGGCCTGGTGGCGCGGCCGCTCAGCCTCGAATCCGGCCGCTCGCTGTTCGACCTCACTCTCACCCTGGAGGATGCGCCGGCAGGGCTGGCCTGCGCCTTCGAGCACAACTCCGACCTCTTCGACTCGGCGCGCATCCGGCGCATGGCGGGACACTGGACGGAGCTGCTCTCAGGAATCGGCGCGGCGCCGGAGCGGCGCCTCTCGGAGCTGCCGCTGCTGACCGCCGCGGAGCGCCACCAGCTGCTGATCGAGGCTCCGGACGCGGCGGTGCGGCCCGGCCGGCCGGAGCGCGTCGACGAGCGCATCGCGCGCCAGGCGGCGCGGCATCCATCGCGGCTGGCGGTGGCCACCGCGACCGAGCGCCGGACCTACGGCGAGATGGCGGCGGCAACGGCCCGCATCGCGGCCCGCCTGCGGGCACTGGGGCTCCGCCGCGGCGAGCCGGTGGCTGTGGCCTTGGGACGATCGGTACGCCTCCCCGAGGCTCTGCTCGGGGTGTGGCAGGCCGGAGCTGCCTACGTACCGATGGACCCCGGCTATCCCGAGGAGCGGCTGCTCTACATGTTCGCGGACGCCGGCTGCCGGCTGCTGCTGGCCGACGCGGCGACGCCGCCGGCACTGCTCGAGCGGGCGGCGCTGGTGCTCCGTCTGGACGAGGAGCTGGACGCCGCCCCGGCCACCGTCTTGGCCGGCGCCACCGCCGCGGACCAGGAGCAGTCCCCGGCCGCGGTGGCCGGACCCGGCCCGGGCGATCCAGGCGAGCTGGCCTACGTCCTCTATACCTCGGGATCGACGGGCCGGCCGAAAGGCGTGGAGGTGACGCACGGCGCGCTGGCGAACCTCCTGCGCTCGGTCGAGGAATGGCCCGGGCTGTCTCCGGGGGACGTCCTGCTGGCGGTGAGCTCGCTCTCGTTCGACATCGCCGCGTTCGATCTGTACCTGCCGTTGATGATCGGGGCGCGTATCGAGCTGGTGGACCGGGAGGTGGCGGCGGATGGCGAGCGGCTGGTGGCGCGGCTGGCAGGCTCGGGAGCGACGGCGCTGCAGGCGACTCCTTCGACCTGGCGGCTGCTGGTCGAGTCGGGCTGGGAGGGCAGCCCGGGCCTCAAGGCGCTGACCGCCGGCGAGGCGCTCTCGGAGCGGCTCGCGGCAGAGATGCTGGCGCGTTCGCGGGAGGTGTGGAACCTCTACGGGCCGACCGAGACGACGGTGTATTCGACGGGAGGAAGAGTGCGCGCGGGCGAGCCGATCCGCCTGGGAGGGCCGATCGCCAACACGACGTTGGTCGTGGTGGGCACGGACCTGACAGCCCAGCCGCTGGGCGTTCCCGGAGAGCTCTGGATCGGTGGCGCGGGGCTGGCGCGCGGCTATCGCGGGCGTCCCGAGGTGACCGCTCGGCAGTTCGTGCCCGACCCGTTCGGCGTCGATCCGGGGGGGCGGATGTACCGGACCGGGGACCTGGCACGCCGCGACGGCAGCGGGCGGCTCGAGTTCCTGGGCCGCATCGACCACCAGGTGAAGGTGCGCGGCTTCCGCATCGAGCCGGGGGAGGTGGAGGCGGCGCTCGAGTCGCATCCGGCGATCGCGCGAGCTGTCGTCCTGGCGGACGGCACGGGCGGCGGGCGGCTGGTGGCCTGCGTGGTGGCGGCCGCGCCGGCGTCGGAGGCGCCCCATGCTCTGCCGCCCCTGCCGCCCCTGCCGCCAATCAACGCCTTGCGCGCCCACCTCGCCCATTCGCTGCCCGATCACATGATCCCGACCGCCTGGGTGGAGCTGCCGGCGCTGCCGCTCACCCCCAGTGGCAAGGTGGACCGGCGGCGCCTGGCCGTCGAGATGGCGAGCGCGGTGTCCGCGGGTTCGGCG
>DATDGZ010000026.1:0-4766 GCA_036521795.1 Thermoanaerobaculia bacterium
GCCGGCCGCCCGATTGGCCGGTGTGGCGGCGAGCGGCGACGGCGGCGAGCGCCGCGGCCAGCCCGAGAGCGGCGGCCGCGGCGGTGGCTGCCGTCGCCATCCACAGCGAGTTGACGATCGGCCGCAGGTGCTCGCGGTCGCCCAGCTGGGCGTAGTTGCGGAGGTTGAGCACCGGCGGGAACGGCTCGGCGATCCAGGTCCCGGCGGGCACCAGCGAGATCAGCGCCATCACCAGGTGGGGCAGCAGCAGCACCAGCGCCAGCGCGTAGCCGGCGGCGGCGACGGCGGCGCGGGTGAGCGGCGCCCCCACCCGCCGGCGTGCCGGCGCCACGCCGCGGACGCCGCCGGCGGGCGCGCCGCCGGCGCCCGTGCCCTGGGACGCCCACAAGCCGACCAGCGCCACCGCCGCCAGCATCACCGTCTCGACCTGCGACATCGGGCGATCGCCGTTGAGCTTGGAGGCGAGGATCTGGGTGGGCATGACGCGGAAGCCGCCGCCGAACAGGTAGGGCGCGGAGAAGGAGGCGAGCGCGGTCATGAAGGTGAGCAGCGCCGCGGTGACCAGCGCCGCGCGCAGCAGCGGCAGGGTGACGCGCCGGAGGCGGCGGGCGGCGCCGGCGCCGAGCGAGGAAGCCGCCTCGAGCAGCGCGGCGTCCTGGCGCGCCAGGCCGGCGCGGGCGAAGAGATAGAAGTAGACGTAGAACGAGTAGGTGTGGACCAGCAGGATGGCCCCCGGCCCGGCCAGCCGCCATGGAGCATGGTCGAGCCGCAGCAGCGCCTGCACGGCGCGCGAGACGAAGCCGCTCTCGCCGTACAGGAAGAGGAAGGCGATCACCCCGACCAGGGGTGGCAACGCCACCGGCAACGCCGCGACCGCGCCGAGGAAGCGGCGGCCGGGGAAGTCGGCGCGCTCGAAGATGAACGCGAGCGGGACTCCCACCGCCGCCGCCAGCGCCACCGAGGCGAGCGAGATCCACAGGCTCCGCCAGAGCGCCAGCCATTCGTCGGGGCGCTGGAAGAAGTCCGCGAACCAACGCGCCGTCCAGCCGGACGGACCGTGGAACGACTCCAACAGCGTCAGCAGCAGCGGGTAGCCGACCAGCCACGCCAGCAGGAGCGCCAGGCCCGCGGCGCCCAGCAGCGGCAGCCGCGGCAGCGACGGGAGCCACCGGGGAGGCGGCGAAGACGCCGGCGGGAGGGGCGGACCGGGCAGGTGCGGCGTGTCCAGCGGGTCCGGCGGGCGCGCGAGCGGCGGGCGCTGGCCGAGCGGCGGGTCTGGCAAGCCGCGGGTCAAGCCTTCCCCCGTGGCACCGGCGAGCCCGGCGCCGCCCGCGGCGGTCGGCGGAAGATCCGCCCCCCGATGCCGGCCGCGCCCGCCGCGCCTTCCCTGGCGGCAGCGGGCGCCACCGCCACCTCGTCGCCGGGCGCCGCGGCCCCGGCGCCGGCCGCCACCTCGATCTCGAGCCCCGCGCCGGTCAGCTCGACCAGATAGTAGGTCACCGGACCGGCGTATTGCCGCTCCACCACCCGCCCGGCCAGGGCGCCGGCGGTGCCGGCCGGGACGAGCGCCAGCGCCTCGGGCCGCACCACCAGCTCGACCGCCTCGCCGTCTGCAAGCGGCTCGACAGCCTCCCCCGGCCAGGCGACGTCGCCACGGGCCGCAGCGGTGCCGGCGTTGCCGCCGGCACCTGGCCCGGCGGCGCCAGGTCTGGCGGCGGCGGTACCAGAAGCGGCAGCAGCAAGCCCGGCGGCGGCCGCAGCGACGGCGGCGCCAGGAGCGGCGGCCGCTGCCGCGGTAGCCGGTCCGTCGAGGCGCAGCCGCACCCTGCCATTCACGCCATCGCCATCTCCCTCGAAGATGCCGGGCAGCACGCTGGCCCGCCCGACGAAGGTGGCGACGAAGCGGGTGGCGGGCCGGTCGTAGAGCTCCTCGGGCGTGCCTGCCTGGTGCAGCACGCCGCCCTCCAGCACCGCCACCCGGTCGCCGAGGTAGAAGGCCTCCTCTTGCTCGTGGGTGACCAGCAGGGTGGTGATCCCCACCCGCCGGATCGCCCGCCGCAGCTCGCGGCGCGTGCGCTCGCGCAGCGCCGGGTCGAGGTTCGACAGCGGCTCGTCGAGCAGCAGCACGCGCGGCTCCGGCGCGAGGGCGCGGGCAAGCGCCACGCGCTGCTGCTGGCCGCCCGAGATCTCCCCCACCCGCCGGCGCTCGAAGCCGGGCAGGTCGACCAGGGCGAGGGCCGCCGCCACCCGCGCCCGCACCTGGCCGCGGTCCAACCGCCGCGCCTCGAGGCCGAAGGCGACGTTCTCGCCCACCGTCAGGTGCGGGAACAGCGCGTAGTGCTGGAAGACCATGCCGAAGTTGCGCCGCGCCGGCGGCAGGCCCGTGACGTCCTGGCCTTCGACCATGACCCTGCCGGGGCCGGCGTCGGGGGTCTCGAAGCCGGCGATGAGCCGCAAGGCCGTGGTCTTGCCGCTGCCGCTCGGGCCGAGCAGCGCCACCACCTCGCCGCGATCGACGGCGAGCGTCAGGCCGTCGAGCACCGGCCGCCCGCGGTCGGCACCGGCGCCGGCGACGCCGAACGTCTTGGCGAGGCGGTCGAGGAGGAGGTAGGGCGGAGACATGGGCGCGAACGGCGAGCGCGGGCGGCCGGGCTCAGCGCGGCGCCCGCGGCGCCCCTCGCGCCCCTGGCGCCGGTGGCGCCGGTGCCGCCGGCGCCGCCGGCAGGTTGGCGCCGTGGCCCCGCACCGAGCGGTCCCAGGCGATCATCCACTCCTGCTCGTGGCTCTCGATCAGCCCCCAGTCCACCCGGGCGGGGACCAGCGCCCGCAGCACCTCCTGCGCCCAGGCGGGCAGCGAGGCCGCGGGCAGGTCGGTGCGCGCCGGCAGCCGGAAGGCCTCGCGTGCCGCCAGCAGCTGGCCCTCGACGCTGCCGACGAAATCGATGAACATCCTGGCCTCGACCGGATGCGGCGCGCCCTTGACCAGCCCGATCGAGTCGTCGATGACCGGCGTGCCGCTGGCCGGGAAGCGGTAGTCCAGCGGAGCGCCGCGCTGCTTCTGCCACAGCATGTCGGTCAGCTCCCAGACGGTGATCAGCCCTTCCCGGCGGTCGAGCTTCTGGATCAGCAGCGCCGGGTTCTGCAGGTACTCCTTGGTCTGGGCGTCGAGGCGGCGCAGCCAGGCGAACCCCTGGCCGGTGCTGCCGGTGGCGGCCACCGACCGCGCCAGGATCATGCCGAACAGGGTGCGCATGGTGCCGGAAGCCAGCGGATCGCGGATCAGGATCTTGCCCTTCCAGCGCGGGTCGAGCAGGTCGTCCCAGTCGCGCGGCGCGTCGGCGGCCGGCACCGCCGCCGAGTTGAAGACCAGCACCGGCGCCGTGCGATAGGCGCCGAAGAAGAGGTCCCGGGAGTCGCGGCTGGCCGGCGGCACGGCGCCCGCCCAGGCGGGCCGGTAGGGGGCCAGCAGCCCGTCGGCGGCGCCGCGCGCGAAGATCGCCCGCGGCCCGCCGTACCAGACGTCGGCTTGCGGGTTGGCGGTCTCCGAGCGCACCCGGTCGTAGACGTCCTGTGACCCCATGTCGAGCCAGCGCACGTCGATGCGCGGGTGGCGGGCCTCGAAGCTCTTCTCCATCAGCGCCAGCAGGTCGCGGCCGTGCGGCGAGTAGACGGTCAGCGGCGTGCGGCCGTCGGAGCAGCCGGCGGCCGCGGCGACGCCGGCAGCGAGCGCCGCCGCCAGGAGCCGGAGCCGCCCCCGCCTCATCGCCCGCCCCTCATCGCCCCTGGCCCGACCGCAGCGCCAGCAGGTTGGCGAACAGCCGGTAGCCACCCGGGACTCCGGCGGGCAGCTGGCGGAACAGGGCGAGACCGGTATAGACGTACTTGCCCTTGCCGACGTCCGCCACCAGCAGGGCGCCGCGCTGCTCCGGACCGCCGGGATCGGCCATGGCGAGCAGCGGCCGGTAGGCCGGGTCCCAGGAGTGGGCGAAGTAGAGTCCCCGCTCCTGCACCCAGCCCTGCCAATCCCCCTCGCCGATCTTGTTGGGGGTGTTGAAGACCGGGTTCGCGGGGTCGAGCACCCTCACCGGCGCGGTCTCGTCGGTCACCCGGTCGTGAGGCCGGGCGATCTCGAGCTTGTACGGCGCGAAGCCGCCCTCGACGAACGGATACTGCTGGTACTGCACGATCATCAAGCCGCCGCCGCGCACGTAGTCGAGCAACCGGGGGTTGGCGCGCGGCAGCGCCGGATCGCTCTCGTAGGCGCGGCTGCCGATGACGATGGCGTCGTAGCGCGCGAGGTCGCCGCCGGCCAGCTCGCCGGCGCCGAGCAGCTCGATCGGCACGCCGGCCTGGCGCAGGTACTCGGGCACCAGGTCGGAGGCGCCGCGCACGTAGCCGACCCGGCGCAGCGGCGGCAGCTGGAGGTCGAAGGCGCTGACCTCGAGCGTGGCGCCATGCGGATAGGGAGTCGGCCGGATGTGCGGGTAGTCGATGAGTGGCACCGCGAGAGCGAAGCGTGAGCCGTCGTCGAGCACCGCGGCGAGCTCGAGCGGGTAGCGCCCGGCAGGCAGCGACGGCGGCGCCTGCAGGGTCAACGCCAGCGCGGCCGACTCGCCCGCGCCACCATCCCCCGGCGACGCGGCGGGGAGATCGAACGGCCGCGGCGCGATCGCCGCCCAGGCCGCCCCTGCCGGCGTCGGCCGCGGCGTGACCGTGAGCCGGCCGTGCACCGGCGCGCGCCGGTGGGAGGTCACCACCACGCGCAG
>DATDGZ010000027.1:0-19164 GCA_036521795.1 Thermoanaerobaculia bacterium
ACGCCGGCGACGGCGCCCACCGCGGCCGCCAAGCCGGCCCGGAAGCCGCTCGCGCTGGCGCCGGCCGCGGTCGAGGCGCGGCCGCTCCCGGGCGGCGGCATGCTGCTCCGCTCGCGGCTCGAGCTGCGGCCCTACTCGCGCTGCGTTGGCGAGTGGCTGCGCGCCTGGGCGGCGGCGGCACCCGACCGGACGTTCCTCGCCGAGCGCGATGACCGCGCCGAACCCACTGAGCCTGCCGAGCGCGATGACCGCGACATTGACGGCGGGCGCGGCGGTCACGGGGGGTGGCGCCGTCTCTCTTACGGCGCCGCGCTCGCAGCGGTCGAGCGGATCGCCGGCGCTCTCTTGGCGCGCGGGCTGGACCGCGACCGGCCGCTGGCCGTCCTCTCCGAGAACGGCATCGACAACGGCCTGCTGCAGCTCGCCGCCATGCATGCCGGCATCCCGGTGGTGCCGATCTCGCCCGCCTACTCCCTGCTGTCCAGCGACCACGCCAAGCTGCGCGCGATCCTGGACGTCACCCGTCCGGGCCTGGTGTACGCCGGCGACGGCGCCCGCTACGCACCGGCGCTCGCGGCGGCCCGCGCGGCGCTGCCCGGCGGCGTCGAGCTGGTGGTGAGCGCCCGGCCGCCCGCCGGCCTCGCGGCGAGCTCTCTCGGCGAGCTGCTCGAGCGCCCGCCCGACGCGGTCATCGCCGCCGTCGCCGCGCGCTTCGCCGCGGTCGGTCCCGACACCCTGGCCAAGATCCTCTTCACCTCGGGCTCGACCGGCACGCCGAAAGGCGTGGTCAACACGCAGCGCATGCTCTGCTCGAACCAGCAGGCAATCGCACAGGCCTGGCCCTTCCTGGAGAAACGGCCGCCGGTGATCGTGGACTGGCTGCCATGGAGCCACACCTTCGGCGGCAATCACAACTTCAACCTGGTGCTGCGCAACGGCGGCACGCTGCACGTCGACGCCGGCAAGCCGGCTCCCGGCGCGATCGAGATCACCGCCCGCAACCTGCGCGAGGTGCCATCGACGATCCATTTCGACGTGCCGCGCGGCTACGACATGCTCCTTCCCTACCTCGAGAGCGACGCCGCCCTGCGCGCCACCTTCTTCCGCGACCTCGACGTGCTCTTCTACGCCGCGGCGTCGCTGCCGCAGCACCTCTGGGAGGCGCTCGAGCGGCTGTCGATCGCGGCGACCGGCAGCCGGGTCACGATGCTGTCGGCGTGGGGCTCGACGGAGACCGCGCCCACCGCCACCCAGGTCCACTTCCCGATCGAGCGGGCCGGCGTCATCGGCCTGCCGAGCCCGGGCACGGAGATCAAGCTGGCGCCGGCCGGCGCCAAGCTCGAGCTGCGCGTCCGCGGCCCGAACGTGACCCCCGGCTACTGGCGACGCCCGGACCGACCAGCGGATAGTGCCGCGACAGGCGACCGGCGGAGCCGCGGCCGTGGCGCGACTGGCGACGAGTGGAGCCGCGGCCTTCCCGGCGAGGTCTTCGACGAGGAGGGGTTCTTGAAGACCGGCGACGCCGGCAAGCTCGCCGATCCGCGGGACCCTTCGCGGGGGCTGCTCTTCGACGGCCGGCTGGCCGAGGATTTCAAGCTCACCTCGGGTACCTGGGTCCACGTCGGCGAGCTGCGCACCGCGGCGATCTCCGCCGCCGCGCCGGTCGCCCAGGACGTGGTGGTGACCGGTCACGACCGGCCGGCGGTCTGCCTCCTGGTCTTCCCCCACCCGGCCGGCTGCCGCTCGCTCTGCCGCGACGCGCCGCCGGACGCGCCGCTCGGCGAGCTGATCCGCCGGCCCGAGGTGCGGCGGCGCGTGCGCGACGGGTTGGCGGCTCACAACGCCGAGAACCCCACGAGCAGCCGGCGCATCAGCCGGGTGCTGCTGCTGGACGAGCCGCCGTCGATCGACGCCGGCGAGATCACCGACAAGGGCTACGTCAACCAGCGCGCGGTGCTGACCCGCCGGGCCGGCCTCGTCGAGCGGCTGCACGCCGGCGGCGGCGATTCCGACCCGGACGTCATCCGGCTCGACGAGGCGCCCGCGGAGCCGCCGGTGCACCAGGGCTCGGAGTCGCCATGACCGCCGCGGCGTCGATGGGATCGAGGCTCAGCTCGCTGGTCGCCTGGTCGCTCCTAGTGGCCGCCACGACCGGCACGCTCGGCGGGACCGCACGCGCCGCCCTGCTCGACCCGGCCCACCCGCTCTCGAGGCGGCGGGCCCCGGAGGTCTTCCGCGCGCGCTGCGAGACCAGCCAGGGACCCTTCGAGATCGAGGTGCGGCGGGAGTGGGCCCCCCGTGGCGCGGACCGCTTCTTCGCCCTGGCCGCGGCCGGCTTCTTCGACGACTCGCGATTCTTCCGCGTCGTCCGCGGCTTCGTCGCGCAGTTCGGGGTCGCCGGCGACCCGGCCGTCACGGCCGCCTGGCGGGACCGCACGATCCCGGACGATCCCGTCCGGCAGAGCAACGTCCGCGGTACGATCGCCTACGCCATGACCGGCCCCGGCAGCCGCTCGACCCAGCTCTACGTCAACCTGGCCGACAACACGCGCCTGGACGGCCAGGGATTCGCCCCCATCGGCCGCGTCGCCGGCGGCATGGACGCCGTCGATAGGCTCCACGCGGGCTACGGCGAGCAGGCGGGCGGCGGCATGCGCGGCGGGCGGCAGGGCAAGCTCCTCGCGGGCGGCAACGCCTGGCTCGACGCGGAGTTCCCCAAGCTCGACCGCCTGCTCCGGGTGCGCATCCTCGAGGAGCCGCCATGAACGACACTTTGGCATCGTCTCGCCCGCAGCACCTTCGCCGCGCCTGCGTCCTGGCCGGCTGCCTCGGCATGGCCCTCCTCGTGTCGCCGCCGGGCCCGGCATCCGCGGCGGCCGCGCCGGCCGCGGGTCCCGCGCCACCGGCCATGGTGCCGGCCGAGGCGGACTGCACCTTCCACGACTTCAAGTTCGCCGACGGCGAGGTGCTGCCGGAGTTGCGCCTGCACTACATCACCCTCGGCTCCCCCGACCGGGACGCGGCCGGCGTGGTGCGCAACGCCGTGCTGATCCTCCACGGCACGACCGGCAGCGGCCGCGGCTTTCTCGCGCCCACCTTCGCGGGCGAGCTCTTCGGCCGCGGCCAGCTGCTCGACGCGGCGACGCACTACGTCATCCTTCCCGACGGCATCGGCACCGGCAAGTCCAGCCGCCCGAGCGATGGGCTGCACATGCGCTTCCCGAAGTACACCTACGACGACATGGTGCGTGCCCAGTATCGCCTGGTCACCGAGTGCCTGGGCGTCCATCACCTCCGGCTGGTGATGGGCACTTCGATGGGCGCCATGCACACCTGGGTCTGGGGCACCACCTACCCCGACTTCATGGACGCCCTGCTGCCGCTGGCCAGCCTGCCTGTCGAGATCGCCGGACGCAACCGCATGCTGCGCAAGATGATCGTCGACTCGATCGAGAGCGACCCCGAGTGGCGGCAGGGGGAGTACACGGCCCAGCCCCGCGGCCTGATCTCGGCGATCCACGTCCTGGTGTTCATGGTGTCGAGCCCCCTGCAATGGCAGAAGGAGGCCCCGACCCGAGCGCAGGCCGAGGCGCTGCTCGCGACACTGGTCAAGCGCTACTCCTCGACGCTCGACGCCAACGACGTCATCTACCAGTTCGAGGCGTCGCGCGACTACAACCCGCTGCCGCTCCTGGGCAAGATCCGCGCCCCGCTCGTCGCCATCAACTCCGCCGACGACCAGATCAATCCGCCGGAGCTCGGCATCCTCGACGAAGCCATCCACAGCGTCCCGCACGGCCGCTACGTCCTGCTGCCGATCACTGCGCAGACCCGCGGCCACGGCACCCACTCGCTGCCGGCCATCTGGGGGAAGTACCTGGGCGAGCTCCTCGCCGCCTCGCAGCGGTCACCCGACGGCGGCTGAAGCCCGGCACTCGCCTTGGTGCTCCGGCGCGCCCGCCGGCGAACCTTCTCTACCCGCGCCGGCGGCCGGCTCGGCGCCGCAGCCTCGCCACCGCCAGGGCCGGCAGCAGGAGCGCCAACAGCGCCAGCGCGGCCCGCGACAGCGTGGGGACCGGGGGCATTGATGGCGGTGCTGATGGCGGTGGCGATGGCGGCGGCGACACGGAGACGCAAGCCGTGGCGGTGTTGTTGCCCAGGTCCGTATCCATGGCAGGCGGCGGCACCGACACGCTGGCGGTATTGCACAGCTCACCGGAGAAGGCCGCGTCGACTCCGGCGATCGCCTGGAACGTCTCGGTCATACCCTTCTGGAGGCAGAGCGTGTCGACCAGATTCCCCGGGTTCATCGGCGGGCAACCGGTCCCGCGGCACCAGTAAGGCGAGAGCAGGTGCGGCCCAAAGATGTCGGCGATCGCGACCCCGCAAGGACAGCTCGGCCCCAGGTTGGTCGCCTGAAGAGTGTAGTAGACGGAGAGCTCGAGAGGCGACACCGGCGGCAGCCGGAGCACCGCCTCCTTGGTGATCGCGTAGTCGGCCTGGACGTCGACCCGCGTCGGCCGGCTCGCCATGTTGTTGCCGGGCTTGAGATCGCAAGTTGAGCCGCTGACAACGCCGGTGCTCGTCGTCGGGCCCGCTGCACAGTTGCAGGCCACGGTCACAGTGAGCTCGACCGGGTGAGGGGTTCCGTCTGGGGCGAGGTGGCCGAGCGGGCAGCTGATCCCGAAGCGGGACTCTTCGCAGGGGCCCGGGCCGCTTTTCAGAGCGAAGCAAGCCGGCAGCGTCGGGGACAACGCGACGCGGTCCGCGGGGCACGGACCATGATTGATCGCGACCATCCTGTAAACAGCCGCCGTGCCGGCGGTCACGGCATCGGGTGCGAGGTTCTGGACCTCGAGGTCGGCGCAGCTGGGCCCCACCGGCACGCTGGCCCCGGCACAGTGGGAGATGCCGTCGGGGCCGACCGCGCAGGCCGTATTGGTGATCTTGGTGGCGCCGCAGGGAACGATCCCACTCAGCCTGTAGGTCACCGTGCCCCCCGCTGCCGGGACGTTCGCGGTGTCAGTCGGGAAGGGTCGCAGCTCAGGGCACTCACCAACCAGGCACCAAGTGGCGTCGGTCAGGCCGCCCACCAGGTTGTCGGTGAGCGTGACGTCGATCCCGGTCAGGGCATGATTGGTCACCACGATCGTGAAGCCGAGAGCTCCGCCAGGCTGGGCGAGCGCGCTCTCGGCTGTCTTCGAGATCGTGATGATCGTGCAGCCGGCGATCCGCGCCGTGGCCTTCGTCTTGTTGTTGCCGAGGTTGGAATCGCTCTCCCCGGGCGGCGGCGTTACGGTGGCGGTGTCGGGGAGCGTCCCGGAGGCCGCGGGATCGAGCGCGGCGCTCACCGTGTAGGTCACGCTGCCGTCGACCGGGAGGTCCACCAGATCCTCGATCGGCCCTGCGCCCGACGAAGCACAGTGAGCGCCTGGGGAGAACCTGCTGCAGGTCCAGGAGACATCCTCGAGCGCCGCCGGAAAGATGTCTTCGACCTTCGCGCCGATCGCCGGGTCCGGTCCGTTGTTGGTCACCTTGATGCTGTAGCGCACCGGCTGGCAGGCGCTGGCGGCCGTCTCGGGCGCCGGATCGAAGGTGATGGCCAGGTCGGCGGAGAGCTGGTGCGAAGGCGGTGCGTAGCGGTCATTGCCGGGAAGCGCTTGGCAATGGCACTGGATCGCGCCGCCGACCACGTTGACGACCTTGATGGGCTGGCCCGCGAGCGTCGTCTCGTCCAGCAGGACGGCCGCCGCCTGGTCACGCGGCGCCGGCATGGGAGCCCGCGCGGCCCAGGTGCCCGGGGCGCCCGGGACAGGCGTGTACTCGAAGGTCGCCGCCTGCGCGCCGGTACCCGGAACGAATCCTCCGAAGACATAGATCTTGCCGTTGACGCCGGCGGCGCCGGAGAGCTGCATCGCGATCGGCAGGGGAGCCGCGGCCGTCCACTCGTTGGCCAGCGGGTCGTAGACCTCGACGGCGGCGGTCTGCGAGTTGCCGCAGCAATCGGGCGAGCCGCCGAGCGCGTAGATCCTGCCGTCGAGCGCCGCGGCCGCGAGGTAGACCCGCGCGGTCGGCATGGGCGCCAGCACCGTCCAGGTGTCGTGCACGTAGTCGTACGCTTCGACGGCTTTGCTGGGGCCGCTGCCGCCGATGACGTAGATCTTGCCGTCTCCCGGCGCGACGGCCGCCAGGCCGCCGCCGTGCGACGTCGGCATCGGGCTGCGCAAGGTCCATGGCTCCGCACCCGGCTTGTCCGCCTGCGGGTCGTACTGCTGCACGACGTTGCCGCTCAGGACTCCGCCGAAGGTATAGATCTTGCCATTCCCCGGCGCGACCGCGGCGGCGCCGAAGAGAATGACGGGCATCGGCGTTCCAGTGGTCCAGATATTGTTGCGCGTATCGTAGATCTCCACGAGCGTCGCCTCGAAAGTTGAGGTTTGGAGGGGCGGCAAGAAGCACGCGGAGCCGCAGCCGCCCAGGGCGTAGACCTTCTCCACCCCGTTCGAGTCCGTCATCGCCGCGGCAGCGAGCAGCCGGCGCGGCGTCGACATCGGGCACTCCTGCAGCCAGGAGTCACCGCCCGCCGCCGGCGCGGTCGGGGGCATCCCGCATCCCGCAATCGGGCTCTGCGCCTCCGCCGGCGCCAACCCGGCGGAACCAAGGAGGAGGAGGCCGGCGAGCAGCGGGGCGGCATGGACCGGAGCGGCTCGCCCGCGTCTCTCCTGCCGGTTCATGGCGGGGCGCCGGCCGCGGCTCCGCCCGTCGCCGGTCGCGGTACCCCCCGCACGTCGCGGACGCGCCGGCACAGCTGGGATCGTGTCCAGCCCGCCGAGAACCGCTCTCATGAGCTTGCCGTGAGCGCCACCAGCCGCGCCCACCTTGGCCCCCTTAAAAAGCTCTAGCGTGTGCTTGACTATTATTATACTATATTGACAGATCAACTGAACCATCGTCGCGAGATCGCCATGGACGGCCTTCGATGAAGATCGCCGCGCCGGCCCTTACCCTGGCGCTGGGCCTGCTGATGGCGGTGCCCTGCCTGCGAGCCCAGGAGGCTGACGCCGGCGCCGTTCCGCCCTGGTCTGCGGAGAGCCCGGGCGCGGCGGGGGCGCCGGTCGCGGTCGGTCTCGACGTGGTCTCCGGCCGCGAGGACAGCCTGAGCATCTCCTCGCAGGCGAGCGTCGTGACGCTGCGCGACCTGGCGACCGGCAGGACCGAGACGACCGCCATCCCCGGCGATCCCTCCCTGCTCAACCGCAAGTTCTCGATCCGCGTCCGCTCGACGGGCGAGGGCGCCCAGGTGCCCGTCGCGCTGCCGCCGATTCCCCTGCCCGGCCTGAGGATCTTCCCCACCCTCATCCTCCAGGCGGCCTCCACTGATCTGTCCCTCGACTTCGCCGACAAGCCGGAGCCCGCGGACAGCACCTCGCTCGAGGGGCGCACTCCTCTCTACGGTCTGGGGATGGGGTTCACCGCGAGCCCGTGCGGAAGCTGCCCTTGGTTCGTGACCGCGGGCTACCGGTACAGCACCCTGCCGGGAATGAACGCCGTGCGCTCCCCCAGTTTCGCCGCTCCCGATTTCGAGGTCCTGCAAGACCGGACACGGCTCAGCCTGCGGCGGGACGAGGGGTTGGTCCGAATCGGGCGCAGGCTCCCGGGCGGCCGTGCCGCGGCGTACCTCGGACTGCTGTACAGCCGGGAGCAGCTGACGGACGACGACACGGTCCAGCTGAGCAGCCGGCGCGTGGCCGAGCAGATGCTGCTCAGCTCTCGCATCAGGCTCGCGTCGACCGCGACGGCGGGCCTCACCGGCGTCGAGGCGCACGTCGTGGGTCCGCTGCTCCTGCGGCTCGAGGCGGTCTTCGGCGGCGGCCGCTCGGGCGTGGCGCTGAAGCTCGCCTATCTCCGGCTGCCGGCCCCCCCGCCTCCGCAGCAGGTGCCGCGGCGCTCGCCGGACCGCTCCCAGGAGGAGGTCGCCCGGCAGATCCTGCCGCGGTTGCAGCAGATTCGTGAGGACCTCGCGCGGGCGCCGGGCCCGCCGAGCCATCCTGGCCCTCCGAACCTGCCGAGCCTGCCGCCCGGCTCGGCGGCGCCCGCGTGGGTCTCCGCGGCGGCGGTGGCACAGTGGCTCGACCGCCTGGAGCAGGAGCTCCTCGATGCGCTCGCCGGGCAGGAGCTGGTGGCGCTTCGGGACTCCGTCCGGGACCTCTTCCGGCGGGCGCGCGAGGATCTCGGCGTGACCTCGGAGGCCGCCGGCATCGACCCCACCCGGAGCTCGCTTGCCCTAGCTTCCTTCCGCCCCGCGGACCAGGCCGCCCTCGGTGCCGCGCCCGGCGCCGGCGATGGACGGGTCGACGCCCGCAAGCTCGGTTTCTGGCAGTGCAGTTTCCGCTCGTTCCTCGACACGATCGAGCGCTGGTCGCGGAACCACCAGCTGCAGATCGACCTCACCATCGAGAGCCTTCCGGACCAGGCCGCCTTCTCCATGGCGCCCGACAGCTACAGGCATGACCCCACGCACTACGCGCACTGCGTCACCAAGGCTCCCCTGCCAGGGATCTGGCGCGGTCTCTATTGGTACACCGTCGATCTCGGCAAGGGGTACAAACCCATTGCCAAGAACGACGAATACCTCGACCTGACGCTGTCTTCTCTGCCTGTCGTCAGGTGCACCCTGGCCAAGACGTCCGACGAGCATCACACGTCGTGCTACCTCGTCGACGTGCAGCCCGATAAGGATTGCCAACCATGAGCCCGAGGACCGTTACCGGCGAGCCGACTCTCCTGAAACCCTTTGTCCGCTACGTCCGCAGCTTCGGCGTCACCGCTGCCATCGGGATGGCGCCTTTCCTCGGCAAAGTCAAGGTGCCTGGATTCACCGCCTTGCTCGAGGTGGTGCCGTTTCAGCTCCGCGATGTCCTGATCCCGCTCTCCGCCTTCCTCATGGGATTGATCGCCGTAGCCCTCGAGTTCTACGCCGGAGAAGAGATCGCCCCCGGCCGCGTCCGCTCCCTCTTCGGAGGGGGACTGGCCGCGCTGGTGCTGGGGCTCGTCCTCTTCACGGCCTTGAGCTCTTCCTTCGTCGAGAGACAGCAGTTTGGCAGCCAGAACGTGGGAGTGCTCGTCACCGACGCGCGGCTGCCGGCGCCGGGCTGCGCTTGCCCACCCGAGATCAACGACAAGGCATGCATCAAGCGCCTGTCGCTCAAAGAAGAGGCGCTCGACAGCTGCTGGGGAGGCCCCGCCTTCCAGCGCAGGAAACTCTCGCTGCAGTTGACCTACCTCTTCCTGACCGGCGGCTTCGCGTCGCTGATCGCGCTCCTCCTGATCCAGCAACAGGGCCGGCGTCGCCGCGAGTCTGCCGACGCGAAGCCCGCGCCCGCCAGGCCCGGCCGCGGAACGAAGGAGCGCGTCGGCAAGGGCCGCGGCGCGAGCCGCCCGGGCGCCCGGCGCGGTGCCAGGGGCGCCAGGGGTACCGGGGGCGCCGGGGGCAAGCGGGCTCCCGCGGTTGACGACCCTCGAGATCGACGGTAGATTCCAGCATCGCGAGCGGACATGGACATCCTTCCACAGCCGTCGCCGCCGTCGGTGGCGGCGGACCTGCGACAGGCCCGCCTGCTGGCCCGGCGGCTGATGCGCCTGCAGGGCCGGCATCCGCTCTTCATCCGCCGCCAGAACCGCGCCAACGTCCTCCTGGTGATCGAGTGGGCGGCGCTCATCGCCGGCACGTTGCTGCTGGTCTACGGGCCGCTGCCCTGGGCGTGGAAGGCGGTCCTCCTGGTGCCCTGGGCCATCTACTCGAGCCTGGCGCTGGACGTGGCCATCCACTACTTCAACCACTGGCCGCCGTTCTCCCGCCCCTGGGCCAACGCCGCCGTGCGGGCCCTCGGCATCCTGGTGCTCACCAGCCCGCTCGAGGTGCGCTATCACCACTGGGAGCACCATCGCTACAACGACCCCGACGACGACCCGCAGCTGACCCTGGCCCGCTTCCAGCAGGCCCCCGGCCTGCGCGGCTGGCTCGCGCTCGGCCGCTACCTGGCGGCGGAAGTCGTGCGCTCCGCCTGGGGCTATCTACCGCTCTCGCCGCTCCCCCCCTACATCCAGGTCCTGCGCCGCACCAGGCCCGCCGACTACTGGGAGATCGTCGTCACCCGGTGGGCCGTCCCCGCCTGGATCGCCGTGCTGCTGGCGCTGCGCTGGCGGGAGACCCTGTCCCTCTTCCTGCCGGCGACGCTGGTGGTGGCGCTCCTCGCCAGCCTGCTGATGAACCTCACCGATCACGCCCCGAGCGACCTGCGCCACCCCTTCCGCCAGGCCACCTGGTACGAGCCCCGCACCCGCCTGGGGCGCCTCTTCTCCTGGGTGAACCACTTCACCGCCGCGACCCACCTCACCCACCACCTCTTCCCGCAGGTCCACTGGCTCCACGTCCGCCGCCTGCAGCGCCGCCTGCGGCCCCTCTACCTCCGCTACGAGGCCCCGCACTCCCTGATCGTCAACTCCATGCTCCTCGGCAATCCCCTCGCCCTGCTGCGCGTCCTCCGCGCCCTGAGGTCCGAGCCCGGCCCCGCCGGCCGCTGGCAGCCCGAGCCGGCTCCGCAGGCGCCCTGACTGAAAATCACGGGGTCGGCGGTTCAATTCCGTTCCTGGGCACCAATTGAATCAATGGTTTACCTGAAGCATCCTTTATCCCGATTGACAGTGCGGGTAACAAGCGGGTAACACTACGCCCAAGCCAGCGCGCAGACCCGAGACACCGGGCGGAGCTACCTCTCTGAGGTAGGTTTCCCGGTCGAGTCCATAGCGGAGCATCGGCTGCCCGATGTGTTCGATGCGTCCTTCGAGCCGTTCGCCGATCCGCTCGGCGACCCGGATCGACGGCAAGTTCTTCGGATGGATGAGGCTGATGACGTGATCCCTCTGCCAGACCGTGAACGCATGGGCGAGGGCTGCCTTCGCGGCTTCCGTGGCGTAGCCCTGGCCCCAAGAGCGGCGCACGAGATGGTAGGACAACTCGAAGCCGGGCCAGGTCGGCGGGTCCCAAAAGCCAATCACGCCGACGAAGGCTCCGGTAGCCTTCTCCTCGGCCACCCAAATGCCCGCCCCACCAAGCTGCCAGTGGCCGACTGCAAAGGCCATATGGCGCCAGGCCCGGCCCCGATCCCAGGTCTGCCCGCCGAGGTGGCGCATAACTTCTGGATCGGCGTAGAGGTCGGCGTAGTCCTCGAAGTCGCTCACACGAATGCCTCGCAGGCGCAGGCGCTCGGTTACCAGGGTCGGGACTTCAGGCGAGTCCATGCTTGGATTCCTCCTCGCCTGAATGTCTCACTAAGCGACAGCTGATAGTTGCGGGAATCACCTGGCTTGCCGCAGACGTGAGTTTTTTCGCACGCTGGTGCCGCTGCGCCAGTGCAGTCCATCAACCCGTCGCGGAATCCGACGCGCCAGGATGCCCTACAAGCGACGATCTTGACCGGACCCTTACCTCAGCACCCCTCCCGGCATCAGTGCGCCCGGTGCCACCTCCTGTCGCTCCCGGAGAGCGTTGATACGGGGCACCCGGCGCCGACAGAGACGGTTGCGGGTGCCGCCCACGCACCCAACGCAAGCATGGGCTATGGAAGGTGGCGCCCTATGGACGGCTATGGAAAACGCCCCACGGCCGACGTGCCAGCTCGGGTGGGTGGTGCGAGGGGGCGTTTCCCACAGCCGCCCACAGGGCTTGGAAATCGGCTCCCGGCCCCCCACGCGCCCGCCCTCCACCGTCCGCCCTCGCCGATTCCCACACCTCCCACAGCCCCGGCGGCGAGGTTATATATTTCTCTTCTCTGAAAGAAGAAAGGACGAGGGCGCGCCCCGCCCACTAGGGCGCGTGCCGCGACGCCGCCCGACCCGGCAAGACCAACGCCGTTACCTTAGTGTGAACAAACTTCCTCTTCCCAAGAACTTCAATATCGGCGAGAATCAAGTGGCTTGCCGCAGACGCGACTTTTTACGGGTAGGTGGCGATTCGTGTTCGGGCATGGCTGCTTACATTGGATGTCCCGCGGCACGGGTCGACTCTCACCCGTTAGTGTTTAGGAGATGCGATAATGGAGGGGACATGCCGCGGGCCATTCCTCCGCAGCTGAGCTTGGCGCTGACCTATCTACGGACCGCGCGAGGCTGGACACAGCAGGACCTCGCGTCGGCCGCCGGGTTGCCGAGCCAGGTAGTCTGCGACTACGAGAAAGGAACGAGGAGGACGCTTCCGCGCGAGACGCTGGAGGAGCTGGTGGCGCGGATGGGCTACGCGCCGGAGGACGTGATCTTGGCGCTGCTCTTCCTGGGCGGCCTTTCTCCGGCCGAGCAGGAGCAACGCTGCTCGCCAGAGGACCCTTCGCCGGCGGAGGTGCGACGAGCCAGGCGGATCGCCGCACGAGTGGGGCTGACGGAGACTAGCCGGATGTACGCACAGCTGCTCGATCTTGGGCGTGCGCGGCGAGTGGAGCAGGCACGGCTGCGAGCAGGCCGCCAGTGGGACGCGCTACGGCGCTTCACGCCGGCGAAACGGCGAGAGCTGGTCGAGCGCTCGCCCGGGCTCCGGCACTGGGCGCTGGTCGAACTCCTTTGCGCCGAAAGCGTGCGCGCCGCGGCGGACCACGCCCAGTCGGCGCTCGAGCTTGCCAGGCTGGCGCTGCGCGTGGCCGAGCTGGCGCCTGGGGAGGACGCCTTACGATCCCGCCTCCAAGGTTACGCCTGGGCCTTCGTCGCCAACGCCGAGCGGGTGAGCAGCGATCTTGTGGCTGCGGAAGCGAGCTTCGCGACCGCTTGGCGGCTATGGCGTGCGAGCGGCGCCGCTGCGCCCGGTCCGCTCGGCGCTTGGCGCCTGCACGACCTCGAGGCGTCGCTGCGCCGGGACCAACGGCAGTTCACAGCAGCTCTTGACTGCCTGGAGCGGGCGCTGGCCGCCGCACCGGTCGAGGCCAGGGGCCGTATCCTGCTCAAGAAGGCATACACCCTTGAGCAGGCCGACCAGGTGGAAGCCGCTCTCGCCACGCTCGAGAGCGCTGCGCCGCTCGTGGACGTCGCCGGCGAGCCCCGCCTGCGCTTGGGCGTCGACAACAACCGGATCCTGATCCTCGCTCACCTCGGGCGCTACGAGGACGCCGAGGCTCGCTTGCCCGCAGTCAGTGAGCTGACCCTCGAGATCGGCAACCGTTTGGACCTGGCGCGGATGCTCTGGGTGAGCGGGCGGGTCGCCGCTGGCCTTGGCAAGCGTGAGCAAGCCCGTGCTGCGCTCGAACAGGCAAGGCGGGTGTTCACGGAAGAGGACGCGAACGCCTACGACACCGCCCTAGTCTCCCTTGAGGTGGCGATCTTCCTTCTCGAGGATGGACGCACCGCCGAGGTTGCGATCCTGGCCGAGCAGATGCTCTCGGTCTTCAGCGCGCAGCGAGTACCTCGCGAGGCGCTTGCAGCGCTTCGCCTCTTCTGCCAGGCCGCGCAGGTAGGTAGCGCCACGGCCGTTGGGGCCAGGTGCTTGCTCGACCTGCTAGAGAAAGCGCGGCGCGAGCCGAATCTGTGCTTGGAGGACAGCGAGTGACGCGGCGGCCACGAGCCCGGTCGGTCCTCGCAAGGAGGCCTCCAGCGCGTCCAGGAGCGCACCTTCCGCGCCGCGAAAGGACGACACGCGACACGGATGAAGATCTGAGGGTGCTGGTCGTCTTCTTACGCCTCCTGACAGGTCGAACGCAGGCGGAAATGGCGGCCGCGGCGCGACTCCATGTAAGCACCTTGAGCCGTCATGAGCACGGCGAAGCCGTCCCTGATCGGCGGACGCTGGAGAAGCTTGCTGCTGCGGTGCCGCTGCCGATGTGGGCGGTCGATGGATTGATGTTGCCGCTCATCGCCGTGACCCGCGCGCTCGCAGCCGGTCCGACGGCCGAGCTGCCGAAGGACTTAGCTCCGCTCCTGGCGATCGCGCTGAACCAGCCGCCGAGCGCCGCCGCCAGCACTGCCATCGCAGAGTTCCTGCTCGAATCCGCGACCGCCGGGGGCGAGCCCGAGGCCGCGCAGCTCCCAGCTGCTGATCTGGACCTCGCCGTCCGGGAACCCTGGAGCTCTGAGGCGCCGCCACTGGCCGAGCGCTCGCCAGGTGACCTCGACTGGTGGCCGGATCTCGAGGCCTTTATCGAGCGCGTCTGCACCGCGAGCGTCGACGCCGCGGCGCACGACGCCGCGCGCGCCCTCGATCTTGCGCGGCTGGCGCTGAACGTGGCTGAGCTGGCGCCAGGACCGTCGGCCTGGCTGTCGCGCCTCCGGGGCTGGGCCTGGGGCTTCGTCGGCAATGCCCAGCGGGTTGGGAGCGTGCTGCCGGCTGCCGCGGCGAGCTTTGCCAGCGCATCGACGCTCTGGCGCGCAGGCACCTCGGCGCCCGGGAGCAGGCTCGCCGAGTGGCGCCTGCTCGACTTGGAGGCCTCGCTGCGCCGCGACCAGCGGCAGTTTCCCGCCGCCCTGGACCTGCTCGACCGCGCCCTGGCCGGGGCGCCGACAGCGGCACGAGGGCGGATTCTTCTGAAAAAGGCCTACACCTTGGAACAGGGCGGAGAGATCGCGGGTGCTCTTGCAGCGCTCCGCGAGGCCGCGCCACTTGTGGACGCTGCCGGCGAGCCGCGGCAGTCGTTGGCCCTGCGCCACAACCTCGCCCTGGTGCTGTGCCAGCTCGGCCGTTACGCCGAGGCGGAGGCTGGCCTGCCCGAGCTGCGAGCGCGCACGCCCGGGCTCGGCAACGACCTCGATCGACTGCGGGTGCGCTGGGTGACCGCTAGAGTGTCGGCCGGTCGCGGCCGGCGGGGCGAGGCCGTCGCCGAGCTCGACGAGGTGCGAGAGGACTTCGCGCGGCGGCGCATCGCATACGACAGCGCGCTCGTTTCGCTCGAGCTCGCGATCCTCCACCTCGAAGACGGGCACGGCGCCGAGGCCCGGGCCTTAGTTGAGTCGATGCTCTGGATCTTCGACGCCCAAGGCGTGGGACGCGAGACCCTGGCTGCCCTGAGCGTCTTCCGTCAGGCCGCTGAGAGCGAGACGCTAACGCTGGCGCTGGCACGCCGCGTCCTCCGCTCGGCAGAGCGCACGCGAAACGACGAGAGAGCCCCTTGGTAGAATCCTCCTCCCCCTTGAGGTAGGCGCACTAGGCGGCCGGGCGCACCACCTCCCTGCCGCCGCACCCGGACACCCGGACGCAGCCCCGCCCGTTTCCTCGGCGGTCGAACGGATTCAACCGGAACGCCGGTCCTCGCGCCGGGCGGAGCCGTGCCGTGCCGCCCTGCTAGCCGTCCGGGTCGATGCCGGGGCCTGCGTCCGGCCCGCTTAGATCGCCGGAGCCTGCCCCCAGCCACAGGCCCCGGAGCCAGGTCCACGCTTGCGCGAGCCAAGGGGGGGCGGTGTGGGCGATAGCCGGCCGAGCCGATGCGCCTCCGGCGACAGGCCTGGCGGCGGCGACCGATGGGACCGCGAGCGCTACGGCGAGGACGAGCGCAAGAAGCATCCTGTGAGGCAGGGAAGCGCGCATGTGCAGCTCCTTTCGACGAGGGAACCGCCGCCAGCACCGGGATTGGTCGGGGCGCGGCCCCCCCCATGGAGTTGAGTGCAAGACGCCGCCAATAAAAATACACTGTTTCTGCAAGTGGGATCGCACACGAGCCGAAGGCTCTGCGGCTTGGCCTCTTCGCCAAGCCGCGTGGCCGGAGCCGCGCGCGTCCTCGCAAAGGCGCCGCTGTCGGCCGGCGCCGGCCGGCAAGCGCACCGCTACGCCGCCGCGGTGGACTTCAAGACCATGCCGAGAGGTCGACGGCGGCCTCTGGCGTGCCGATGAGCTCGATCAGCGCCTCCCTGCGCTCGGCCACGAACTGCCAGTCGGAGTGCTCGGCGGCAAGCGCCACGACCGGGACTCTCCGGCCTGGCGCGCTGCGGCGAGGCTCGGAAGGGCTCGCCGATGCGAGGGCCGAGCCGCATCCGATGTGCCGCGGAAAACGACGCGCCAGGAGGCCCTACAAGCCCCGATCTCGCCCCGACCCTTACCCGCAGTACCCCCCTTTTCCGGGTTCAGCGGTCTGTGGGCTGGGAATGCCGGTTCGCTTCGCTTGCCGCGAAAAGCGGAGTGCTGCTCTCGAGGGCACGGCAAATCGGTCGCCAAGATCGCCCAACGAGGACTCGGCAATGACCTTCCACCCGCCGCGGCGGTCCGCCGGAAGCCAGGCTGCCGCATGCAAAGGCAGTATTGGAAAAGCGGCGGCCCAGGAACCGCGATAATCGACCAAGACCTGCGGCTCACCTCCGCTCGCTCCGAGAGGCAAGTGCGGCTCCGTTTCGGGAGCTTCGGCCAGGCCCCTCAGAGCGGCAGCCCAGGCCCTCAGAGTTCGGAGCAAGAGATAGGGATGTTTACTTCGTAATCATCCCCGCCTTCTCGCCTACGGCTCGAAGGCAGAAGAATCCGTCGCCAGATCGAGCGCAGCGCCGGCTCTGGCCGAGGGCCTTGGCGATGACTTGGAAGGCGCCGCTGCGAGGGCCGGTAACCTCGCCGGATCGCGGCTCGCTTCCGCTCGCCGCAAGTGGCGAATGCCGCTCCCGCTCCTGTGCACGGTTCGGAACCTTGAGCCAGCTTCAGAGCTCGGAGCAAGATAGGGGGATGTTCGCTTCGCTGCCATCCCCGCCTTCTCGCCTTCGGCTCGAAAGCAACCGGGTCCCGGGCTCGGCGAAGGGACCTTCGCGATGACCCAGTGGCCCTCGGTTGGGGCCGGGATTGCTGAGAGTCAACAGGGCACGGCTACCATCGTCCAGGTGGCCCACGACACGCTGTGGAAACGCCGGATTGCGGCTCGCTGCCGCTCGCTGCGAGAAGGGAATGACGCTCCCTCTTGGCGCCCGCTTCGAGAGCGTCAGCCAGGTCCTCAAAGCTCGGAGCAAGAGACGGGGATGTTAACTTCGTTATCATCCCGGCTTACTCGCCTCCGGCTCGAAAGTGAGGCAGGCAGCGGCCCGGCAAGCCGGACGGCGTTGCCGCGCAGCAGGGACTACGTTGCAGATCCCGCTTCCTTGCTATCTTTGCGGCTCGCCCTCGCTCGAGAGCGAGGCCCGTCCGGGTCGCGGCAGGCAAGCTCGGGACCCTTCCGCGTGGCGCGCGCCCGAGGCCGGGTTGCAGCCCACCCGTCGAAGGAAACGACGCGCCAGGAGGCCCCTACAAGCCACGATCTCGCCCGGACCCTTGCCTGGTGTACCCCCCTTTCCGGGCTTTGGCGGCGCCACGCTCCGCTGGGTCTATCGCGGTCGTTTGTGTCGTTGATTCCGCTTCCGGTGTTGCTGGCCGCAGCGTCTCTTCGATTGCGTTGATTTTATATTAAGACTCCGACTAGGACCGGCTGCCGTGCCTGCCTCGCTTACGACTGACATGGCCCGAAAATGGCTTGCCCGAGCAACTATAGTGAAGGAAGTTTTTAGGCGGAGATCAGGACCAATGAAGAAGACCAAACCGATGGGCGCTGTTCCCGGCACGGTAGCCGGCCTGCCGCGATACCTGCCATGGGATGAGGTAATCGAGTTGACCGGCATGTCCCGATCGACCCTCAAGCGCGCGATCCGCGATGAAGAGTTCCCGCCGCCGCGCAAGCTTGCGCGCTGGCGGGTCGGCTTCCGCCAAGATGAAATTGCGGCCTGGGTCGAGACGCGACCCCAGGTGAGGGGCCAGGTGGCGGGCAAGGTAAGGCGGCAGCAGCGGCCGGCACCCCGCGAATGACAGGCTCAGGTCCGACCCTCGCAGGCCGCCAAGCCCGTCCCAAGGTTTCCAAGGTGTGCGGACGGGCGCGCGCCCGCCAGCCGAGCGTTCCTGTCCTCGGTCGCGGTCGAATCTTAGGCCGCGATCCGATGAAGCTCTTGCGCCCAGGCCGTTAGTGCCCCCTGCTTTTCCTTGTCGAACCTGTAGCGGTTGTAGATGCTCGTTACTCCCTTGGGCTTATGGTTCAACACCTCCGGCACCAGGTCACTGAACCCGAGCCGGCCAAGGTGAGTCGCGCAGGTGCGTCGCAGGTCGTGGGGAGTGAAGTCGATGCCTGTTGACGCCCTCACTGCGAGAAGAGACTTGCGCACGGAAGACAAGGGCTTGCCGTTCGGGGCGAGGAAGACGTGCGGCGCGGTCGGATCCTTCTGCAGGCTCTTCTGCGCGCGAAGGATGCCTCTCGCAGGCTCGGAGAGATACACCCTCAGGGCGATGCCGTTCTTGGCGTCCTTGGCGGGCAAGTTGTACCAGTCCTCGCCCTCCAGATCGGACCACCGCATGCCGATGACTTCGCCCGGCCGCATGCCGGTAAAGAGGATCATTCTGGCGACCTGATGCGCGGGATCGCCCTCGAGCGCAGACAGCAGCTTGCGGAGCTCGTCTTCGGCGAGAAAGCGATCTTTGGGCGTCTCCCTGTTCTTCGAGATCCCGACCACAGGGTTGGTGGAGACGAGATCCCGCTGGAGCCCAAAGTTCCACATCTTCGAGAGCAGAGCGTGGCGTCGGTTTGCCGCCACCGGCCCCGATGCCTCTCTGACCTCATCGAGGTAGACCACGACGCGGCGGCGGTCGATCTCCGACAGCGGCGTGTCCCCCCACAAGGGGAGCAACCGGTAACGGAGTGCTCGCTCGTCTGGAAGGGGGTCCCTTTTCTTCGCCCATGCGTGCTGGCTCAAGTATTCGGCCGCGAGCTGGCCGAACGAGGCCGGCACGTACCCGTCCGGTAAGAACTCCGCCAGCCGGCCCGCCACCCCCACCCGCACCAGTGCGGCCCCGCTATCGATGCGAGCCAGCTGCGGGCCAGGGTCCCGACCCGCGGCGACGGCGCCAAGCGCCGTCTTGGCGCGTCGACGCGCCTCAGCGAGCCCGATCCCGGTTGGCCCCGCCCCATAGCGGCCGAGCTTCAAGCGGCGGAGCGTCCGCTTGCGGGCGCTGATGCCCGGGGCGGGCGCTCGGTACATCAGGAAGAAGCTCTTCTTCCCTGTCCTGCCCCAGACCCGAACGCCGAAGCCTGGAAGCCCTCCCTTGCCATCAAACACGTCTTCCCGCTCCTCCTCAGTGCTCAGTCCCCGGACTCTCTTGTCTGTCAGCATGATGTTCCTCCGTGTTACCCGCACCAGTATGCGGGT
>DATDGZ010000028.1:0-9216 GCA_036521795.1 Thermoanaerobaculia bacterium
GCCGCGCCAGCTGGCGAAGCCGAGGTCGATGAGCCGCACGCCACGACCGGCCGGCACCAGGACGTTGCGGGCATGGACGTCGCCATGCAGGACTCCCTGCCGGTGGAGGGTGGCGTAGGCGCCCGCCACGTCCCTGCAGAGCGCGAGGATCGCGGCCCGGCCCGCTTCACCCCCGCGCTCGCGGGCCTCCGCGGCGGCGGTCTGGGCGTCGACGCCCGCGCACCACTCGAGCAGCAGGAACCGCCGCTCCTGCCACCTGCCCGCGGCGAGCAGCCGCGGCGCGACCGGGTCCCGGGCACCGCCGGGACCGGCCGCACCGCCCAGGCCGGCGCCGGCGCGGGCGCGACGAGCGAGGTGGTCGAGGATCGCCGCCTCGCGGTCCAGCAGCGCCGCGACGGCGCGACGGGCCGGTGCACGGCGGCCGGCGGCAGCGGTGGATGCGGCGGCCCGCTCGGCTTCACCGGCCGGGCGCTCGATCTTGAGCGCCGCTTCCCGGCGCGCCGGGCCGGCGCGCACCTGGTAGACCTCGGTGTCCTCGAGCACTTGCAGGCAGCACTGCACGGTGCAGCCGGCGATGCGCTCGCCCGCTTCCCAGGAGGCCTCGATGTGGCGGGCCTGGGCGTCGGACGCCGACACCAGGAAGCCCTCGCGCACCAGCCGCGCCAGCAGCGGGTAGGCCCCTTCCAGCGTGGCCTCGGGGTCGTCGCCGCAGGCCCGGCTGCGGCGGATCACCGCCTCCGCCACGGTCGAGGGGGTGGCGAATTCCCGGAGCAGCTCGGCGGCCCCGGCGCTCACCAGGCGCGAGGGGGTGCGCAGGCGCGGCCTGGTGATGGCCACGTCGCCATCCTGGCAATTCAGCTGCAGCCGCGCCGCCTGGGACAGGTCCGCCACCGGCACCAGCAGCACGTCGGCGGGCAGCACCAGCGGTCCCGAGAGCGTCGCCTGCGTCAAGCCCCCTCCATCTGCCGTCGCCAGAGGCTGCCGCCGGGCGTCCAGGAGTCGGGGTCGATGCCCTCGAGGCGCAGCCGCTCGACCGCGAAGCGCCAGGGCTCCATGGTCTCCCCTGCCGCCGCGCCCGCCAGGTCCGCGGCTCCCGCACCCTGCAACGGCGGCGCCGGCGATGGGGCGGCCACCGCGGCGATCAATGCCCGTGCCAACCGATTCGTCAGCCAGAGGCGCCAGCTCATGCGGCCGTCGCCCCCGAGCGGCCCGAACCCCGCGGCCGGCGGCGGATCGACACCCCAGGAGAGCTGGCCGCCGCCGGCGATCTCCGAGGTGAAAGGCACGCCATGCGGGGCGACCCCGGCGAGGCGCTCGGTCAGCGCGCCGGCCGCCGCGGCCAGGCGCTCGAAAGTCTCGAAGTAGGCGACGATCTTGTCGGGACGCAGCAAGCCGCCGGCGCCGGCGCCCACCTTGAAGCCGGGCCCACCCACCGCCGCCAGACCGCCGAGGATCGCGCCGAAGGCCTCCGGCAGGGCTCCGGGAACCGGGCTGACATAGAGCTTGTACGTCGGGGCGCCCCGCGGCGCGCCCGCCGGGGACGGCGCGCCCGCCGGGGACGGCGCGCCACGGGCCGCCGGCCGCCAGCCCTGCCATCTTAGCCATGGCTCATCGCCGCCCGCCGGCAGCTCGCGCCAGTGCCGCTCGAGCAGCGGCTGCCAGCGCCCGCCCGCGGCGATGCCCAGATGGCGGCGGACCGCCGCGGCGTCGGGCAGCGCCCGCCGCCAGCGCGGCGTCATCGGCAGCCGGTTGTAGCCGTAGAGGCGCAACGAGAGGTGGAGCGGTTCCGGCTCGCGCAGCGTCCTCGCCAGCTCCTGGCCATGGCGCAGCGCCGCCAGCGACAGCTCGGCCAGCCGGCCGCCGCCGGCCGCCGGTGCGGCGAAGAGCGACATCGCCGCGGCGCCGGAGACGAAACCCGCCGGCGCACGCTCGATCTCGAGCACGCCGTCCGCCACCAGCCGCGCCAGGGCCAACGCGGCACCGGCGTCGCCGAGGCGCGACCGCACGTAGCTCGGCAGCGGCGCCGGACGGGCGAGGGTCAGGAAGAGCAGGGCCGTCTCGCGGTCGACCGCCTTGAGACCCAGCCCGGTGCCGCGGCGTGGGCGCAGCACGCCATAGTGCTCGGGGTCTCGCGCCACGCCGGCAAGCAGCCGGCGCTGGCCTGCCGGCAGGCGGTCGAAGAGCACCAGCCGGAACGCCGGATTGGCGCGCAGCGGGAGCTCGAGCAGGTCCCGCGGCGCCGGCGCCGGCGGCGGCGCAGGGGGACGGCCGGACCTCGACCCGCGGGCGCTCATCCCGGGCATCGCTCCTCGCGTGGCATCGCCGCTCATTTCATCGCATCGCGGGCGCCCACGCCAGCGTCCCGGCAAAACCCGGACCTCGATTTCTCGTGGGCAGGGCCATACACTGCGGCGTCATGGCGACCTTCGATCGGACCAGGCGGGTGGCCGACGCCGACGATATCAACCGCGACCTGGGCTTCGGCTCGGTGGTGGCGCGCGAGAGCCGCCAGCGGCTGCTCAACCGCGACGGCAGCTTCAACGTGCGGCGCGACGGCATGAAGCCTTTCGCTTCGCTGAGCCTGTATCACCACATGCTGACCATCCCGTGGTCCACGTTCCTGGCGCTGGTGGTCGCCGCCTTCCTGGCGATCAACGTGGTCTTCGGGCTCGCCTACCTGGCCTGCGGACCCGAGGCGCTGCACGGCGCCCCTGCCGCGGACATGGGCGGCAGCGAGTTCCTGCGCGCGTTCTTCTTCAGCGTCCAGACGTTCGCCACCATCGGCTACGGGCACATCAGCCCGGCGGGCCTCGCCGCCAACCTGCTGGTCACGGTCGAGGCGCTGACCGGCCTGCTCGTCTTCGCCCTCGCCACCGGCCTGCTGTTCGCGCGCTTCTCGCGTCCCACGGCGAAGATCGTGTTCAGCGAACACGCCCTGATCGCTCCCTACCAGGACTCGACCGCCTTCGAGTTCCGCATCGTCAACTCGCGCAGCAGCCAGCTGATCGAGGTGGAATGCCAGCTGCTGTTCACCCAGTTCGCCGAGGACCGCACCGCGCGGCGGTTCGTGCCGCTGGCGCTCGAACGGCAGAAGGTGACCTTCTTCCCGCTCTCCTGGACCATCGTCCACGTGATCGACGCGAACAGCCCGCTGTTCGGGCTCACCCACGACGAGCTGGTCGCCAACAACGCCGAGTTCCTGGTGCTGCTCACCGGCTTCGACGAGACGTGGTCGCAGACCGTGCACACGCGCTCTTCCTACAAGCCCCGGGAGATCGTCTGGGGGGCCGCCTTCAAGAACATCTACAAGCCCCTCGACGCGTCGGGCACCTTGCGCATCGACGTCGGGCTGCTCCACGACTACGAGCGGCGGGCGCTGCCAGCCGCGGCGCCATCGCCAGCGCCAGCGCTCGATCCGTCCTAGCGCCCACCGCCCCACCGGCGGCTCCCTCGCCTGCGAACGATGGGAGCTTCTACTCTCCGCGGACGAAGGCGGCCACGGCGTCCATCGCCTCGGCCAGGTTCTGCGCCTCGGTGCGGCCGGAGGACTTGCGGGGCTTCAAGGAGTGATCGCCGTCGTCGATCCAGTGCACGCGGATGCGCGGCGAGAGAGCGTAGCCGGCGACCTCGTCGGGGCCCCCGAACGCGTCGCGGGTGCCCTGGACGATCAGCGTGGGGGTGCGCAGGTCGCGCAGGTGGGCCGTGCGCCTCGCCGCCACGGCAGGGTCGGCGCCGGGGGGGCGGAAAGGGTAGCCAAGGCAGACGAGGCCGCGCACGCCGGCCTGGTCGGCGATCAGGCTGGCGATCCGTCCTCCCATCGACTTGCCGCCGATCCACAGGCGCCGGCCGCCGCCCTCAGAATCGCTCGCGCCGCTCGTTCCAGACTCGCCGGACGCGCCGCTCGGGCTCGCGCCGATCGCGCCGATCGCGGCAGGCGCGGCCATCGCGCCAGTCGCCGCAATCGCCGCCAGCCAGGCGCGGCGCAGCTCGGGCTCGCGGTCGGGAGCCCGGCGGCCGCCGCCCTCGCGCCGCGCCCGCATGTAGGAGAACTCGAAGCGCGCCACCCGCACTCCGCGCTCGGCCAGCCCGGCGGCCATGGTGGCGAGGAACGGCGAATCCATCGGCGCGCCGGCGCCGTGCGCGAGGACCAGGGTCGGAGCGTCCGCCGGGCCATCGAGCAGCAGCTCCGGCGGCGGCGAGGCAGGCGGGGGTGGCATCCTCGAACTCTATCCCACCGCTTCCGGCACCCCACTTCCGGGCAGCCGGCGCCGCAACTGCTAACATCGTGGGCAGTTGCTGCCCGTGGAAGAACGCTATGGCCAAGATCAGCCTTTCCCCTGAAGCGACGCTCGAGCGCAGCCTGGCGCGGATGGTGCATCGGCTGCGCGAGGCCGCCGAGGACAACCTGCTCGGGGTGGCGACCTACGGCGCGCCGGCCAAGAGCCGCCACGCCTCGGGCACCGGGGTGGCGGAGGTCAACATCCTCGTGGTGGTGGCCAACGCCACCTTGCAGGCGCTGCTGCCGCTGGCGCCGGTGCTGACCTCGGCCCAGCGCCAATCGCAGGTGTCGTCGTTCGTCGCCACGCCCGCCGAGCTGCGGGTCGACGCCCAGCTCTTCCCCGCCCGCCTGCTCGAGATGCGTCTCACCCATCACCTGCTCTACGGCGACGTCCACCTCGATCGCCTGGAGATCGCGCCGCGCGGGCTGCGCTTCGCGGCGCTGCAGGAGCTCGAGAACCTCGAGATCCGGCTGCGCCACCGCATCCTCGACCGCGGCACCGATCCCGACCTGCTCTGGGCGGGCATCGTCCAGAGCCTGCCGCGGCTGGTCGCGATCCTCGAGACGGTGCTGCACGCGCATGCCGGCGAGCGGCGCGAGCGGCCCGCCACGCGCTCCGACATGGTGCGCCAGGCCGCCGAGACGCTGGGGATCGAGCCCTCCCGCCTGGAACCGATCAACGTGCTGCGCCAGCTCAGCAGCCGGCCGACCGACGAGGTGGTGCGCGAGGAGCTCGGCGGCTACCTGGCGCTGCTCGCGGACCTGGTGCGACACCTCGGCCGCCTCGCGGCCGCGGACGGCATGCCGCCGGAGGTGTCGGCGTCGGTCTGGGAATGAAGACGTCTTACTCCCGGCGCAGCGCCAGGACCGGCGAGACGCGGGTGGCGCGGCGGGCCGGGAAGACACTCGCCAGCATCGCCACGGCGGCCAGCAGCAGCGCCCCGGCGGCGTAGGTCGCGGCGCGGGTGGCGGGGATCTCGTAGAGGAGGCCGGCAAGGAGCTGGCTGAACAGCAGGGCGCCCGCCACCCCGAGAGCCAGCCCGAGCAGGGTCAGCCTCGCGCCGCGGCCCAGGACCAGCCGCCACACGTCGGCGCGGGCCGCGCCGAGGGCCTGCCGCAGCGCGATCTCCGGCGTGCCCTGGGCCACCGCCGCGGCCACCGTGGCATAGACGCCGCTGACCGCCAGACCGAGCGCCGCGGCGGCGAACAGTGCCAGCAGCCAGGTCCCCAGCCGCGGTCCGGCCACCTCCTGGCGGCGGGCCACTGCCAACCAGCGCACGCGCGAGACCGGCAGTCCGGGCGCGAGCGCGGCGATCTGCCGGCGCACTTCGGCGGCGAGCTCGGCCGCGTGCCTCGTCCCGGCCCCTGCCACCGGCCGCAGGACCAGGGCCATCGCCCGCCAGGGCACCTGCTCGTACGGCAGGAACATCACCGGGCGCGGGCCGGCCTCGAGATCGATGTCGCGCACCCCGCCGACCACCCCGACGACCGTCAGGTCGCGCCCTCCCGTCGGCCAGCGCAAGCGCTTCCCGAGCGCCTCGCCGCCCGCCCAGGCGCGCCCTGCGAACGTCGAGTCGATCACCGTCACCGGCCGCCGGGGGTCGCGGTCGGCCGGACCCAGCAGGCGGCCGGCGACGCGTCGCAGCCCCAGGGCACGGAAGAACCCCGGCGTCACCACCCGCCATTCGGCAGCCAGGAACTCGCGCCGGGCGGCGGGCAGCGGCTCGAGCGTGAACGGCTCCGTGGGCCGCTCGGCGGCGAGCGGCGCGGTGCTGACGAACCCTGCCGCCGCCACCTCGGGCAGCGCCGCGAGGCGCTCTTCGAGCCGGCGCAGCAGCGCCCGCCGGGTCTCCGGCTGGTAGCGGTCGCCGTTCAGCGCCAGGCGCAGGCTGAGCACGTGGTCGGCCTCGAACCCGGGGTCGCCGCGGTCGAGGCGGAGATAGCTCTCGAGCAGCAGGCCGGCCGCCACCAGCAGGGTGGTCGCCAGCGCCAGCTCCGCCACCACCAGCCCATCGCGGACCCGCCGCTCGCGCCGGGTGGTCAGGCGCGCGCTCTGCCGGACCGTGTCGTGGCCAGGACGAGCGGCTTGCAGCGCCGGACCCACCCCGCACACCAGGCTGCTGAGCAGCGCCAGGGCGAGCACCAGGCCGGCGCTGCCGAGGTCGAGGCGCGGCATGGCACTGAGGATCGCCGGCTCCGGCGCTGCTTCGCCGTCGACCGCGCCGGCTGCGTCGGCCGGCGTGGTGGCGAGCGGCGCCGCACCCGCCAGGGCGGCGAGCTGCGGCACGTCCGCCGCCGCCTGGCGCAGCGCGGTGGTCGCGGCGCCGGCCAGCAGCAGGCCGCCGGCGGCGCCGAGCAGCGACAGCAGCAGGCCCTCGGCGAACATCTGGCGTACGATGCGGCCGAGGCCGCCGCCCAGCGCCGCGCGCAGGTCGATCTCCCGCTGGCGCGCGGTCGCGCGCGCCCACAGCAGGTTGGCGGCGCTGGCGCTGGCGAGCAGCCAGAGCAGCGCCGCCGCCGCCAGCAGCAGCCGCGCGCGCCCGGTCCAGCGCGCGCCCGCCCACGCCGCCGGCAGCGCCTCGACGCGGGCGCTCCAGCCGTCGTTGGTGCCGGGGTGGAAGCGGGCCGCCGTGGCGGCCACCGCGGCAAGGTCGGCCGCCGCCTGCCGCGCCGAGACGCCCGGCCGCAGCCGCGCCAGGACTTCCAGCCGATGGGGAGCGGGTGCGAGGGCGTGCAAGGGCAGCGGCAGCCACAGCCCGGCTCCCGCCGGCACCGCGAAATCCGCCGGCATCACGCCCACAATCCGCAGCGTCGTGCCGTCGAGCGTCAGGGTGCGGCCGACAATCCGCGGATCGGCGCCGAAGCGCCGCCACCAGAGGGCGTGGGACAGCACCACGACCCGGCGGTCGCCACGCAGCGCCGATTCCCGGGGAGTGAAGCCCCGGCCCAGCAGCGGCGGCTCTCCGAGCAGCGGCAGCAGCATGGCGGTGGCGTGGACCGCGAGCACGCGCTCGGGCGGCTCCGCCGCGAGATCGCCGCCGGTGCCGGTCGTGCCGCTCGTGCCGCCAAGGTTGGCCTCCGAGGTCTCGAAGGCGGCGATGCCGGCGAAGCTGCGGCACCAACGCCGCCAGTCGTCGAAGTCCGACGCCGCCGCCGCGAACTCGACGCCCCGCGGACTGGTCTGTCGCAGGCGCACCAGGCTGGCCGGGTCGGCGAACGGCAGCGGCCGCAGGACGGCGCGCGCCACCCGCCAGGCGGTGGCGGCGCCGGCAAGGCCGACCGCGAGCGCCAGCACCGCCAGCACGCTTGCACCGGGCCGCTCGCCGAAACGGCGGCCGGCGTGGCGCAGGTCGCGGCCGAGCTCGGCCAGCCAGAGAGCCCGCCGCTGCGCCCGGTCGCGGCCGCGGCCGATGGCGTTGCACGCCGCCCTGACCTGGGCGAGGTCGCCGAAGCGCCGGCGGGCGGCCGCCATGGCCGCCGCGGGCGCCAGGCCGCGGGCGGCGTACTCGCGGGCCCGCATCTCGAGGTGGAAGGCGAGCTCGTCGGCGATCTCTTCGTCGAGCCGCGGCTTCCAGAGCAGCGAGCGGAGACGGCGAACCGATCCGGCGGCGTGGGCCATCGCGGCAGCTTACGTGGCGGGCAGCAGGACCTTGGCCACGGCGGCGGTGAAGCTCTCCCACTGCGCCGTCTCGGCCTCGAGCTGAGAGTGGCCGGCCGGCGTCAAGCGGTAGAACTTCGCCTTGCGGTTGAGCTCCGAAATGCCCCACTCGGCCTCGATCCAACCGCGGCGCTCCATGCGATAGAGAGCCGGATAGAGCGAGCCCTCCTCGATCTGCAGCGCGTCCTCCGTCGCCTCCTCGAGCCAGCGGGCGATGGCGTAGCCGTGGCGCCGGCCGCGGCTGAGCGTCTTGAGGATCAGGGCGTCGAGGGTCCCCTGGAGGAGTGGCAAGGGCTGCTTGGACATGTCTTTGGCGTCGCCTCCGTGTTTACAGTTGACAGCCGAAGCATAGCTCAGCTGTGCCTAGATCGTCAAGGCAAATCTTGCAGCGGGCCGGCGAGGATCGGGGCATCAGGCGCGCCGGACCCGGACGCGCTGCAGCCAGCGGGCCTGGAAGGCGGCGCCGACCGCCGCCAGCACGACCAGCAGCACCAGGTGCACGTTGCCGCTGACCCGCAGGTGGACGTTGTCGACGATCATGCCGGCGCCGGCAATCGCCGAGAAGAGGATCAGCGCAAGGTCGAACAGCGCCAGCGCGAGGAAGGCGGCGACGACGCCGGCCAGCAGCAGGACCAGCTGCTCGGTCGGGCGTAGCGGCGGCAGCTGCCAGCCGAGAAAGTTGGCCACCAGGTACGCGCCGACGAAGAAGCCGGCGAGCGCCACCGCCACCTTCTGGACGACCAGGGCCAGCACCAGGCCGATCAGGCCGGCGAGCACCGCCACCAGCAGGCCGCCGGCAGCCGGCTCATGGTGCCCGCGGCCGAGCACGAAGTACCACCCGGCCATGAAGCCGATCACGCCCACGAAGAGCCAGAACAGGCGCCGCCCGAAGAGCAGCAGCACGATGCCGACCAGCAGCGCCGCGATCGGGGTCGCGGTGGCGGTCCAGGGTTCGAACGGGTGCGCCAGGTGGGGCATCGCTTTCCTCCTCGCAAGGTGCAACGGCCTCGGCCGCGGCCCGTGTGCGGAGTGTACGCCGTCTCGCCGCCGGGTGCACGGTCGTGACCGCCAACCCACCAGCGGCGTAAGATCTCGGCATGGCCTTCTCCCGGTACTCCTCCCTGCGTTCCATGGGTGGCGCGCTGCTCGCCGCGGCCCTCGCCTGGCCGCCGGCGGCGTACGCCGCGCCGAGCGGCGCTTCCCGGGCCGGCGCGCCGCGGGCCGGCACGGACCCGGCGCCGCAAGAGCGGGTGCTCGACGTCACCCTGGTCTCACCACC
>DATDGZ010000029.1:0-3224 GCA_036521795.1 Thermoanaerobaculia bacterium
GTGATAGACGATCTCCACCGGGTGCTGGCGACCCTCGGCGGCGATCACCGGGCAGCCCCCCAGGAAGGCGGCCAGCGGCCCGGGGTCGAGGGTCGCGGACATCGCCACCAGGGCGAGGTCGGGCCGCACCTCGCGCTGGACGCGGCGGGCCATGGCGAGCGACAGGTCCGCCGCCAGGCTGCGCTCGTGGAACTCGTCGAAGATCAGCACCCCGATGCCCTCGAGGAAGGGATCCGCCTGGAGCATCTGCACCAGGATGCCCTCGGTGACGACCAGGATGCCGGTGGAAGCGCTCGCCCGGCGCTCGAAACGGACCTGGTAGCCGACCTCCGCCCCCAGGCGCCAGCCGCCCTGCTCGGCGATGCGGCGGGCCGCCGCCCGGGCGGCGATGCGCCGCGGCTCGAGCATCACGATGCGCTGGCCGCCGCCGGCGCCCGCGGCGCGCAGCGCCGGCGGCACCAGGGTCGTCTTACCGCTCCCGGGAGGGGCCACGAGCACCGCGCACGCGGCGCCGCCGGACCTGGCGGACCCGCCGAAGCTGCCGGGACTGCCGGAACCGTGTCCCGGAGCACCGGCAGCCAGCGCTGCCACCAAGCGCGGCAGCACGGCGCGGACGCTGAGCTCGGCAGGCGGCTCGGGAGGAGCTAGGAGGGAAATGGCGGGAAGATCTCGGTGAGCGGGATCGACAGCCCGGGCAGCAAGTGACGCTTGCCGTCGTCCGGCCAGAGCGCGAGGTCGTCGTAGGAGAGCTTGAGAGCGGGGTCCCGTGTGGCCATGACGTCCTTCCTGCGATCAGTGGGTGGCCGGCGGCGCTCCCAGGTCGACGGCCGTCGACCCCCAGAGCTGATGGGTGAGGTCTTCGACCGCCACTCCCAGCTTGCGGGCGCCCGGGGGCACGTCGAGCGGCAGGGTCTCGGTCCAGCCTTTCTCGGTGAGACCGGCGCCGGTGAGCAGGCGGTGCTCGATGGTGGGCGCCGCGCCGGGGCCGCCGGCGAAGGCGATGGACAGCCGGTAGGGCCCCGCCGCCATCGAGTCGGGCGGCGAGAAGGCGCCCACGGTCACGCGCAGCGACCGGCGCTGGTCGCCGGGGTGGGCGGGCGTCGCGGTCACCAGGGTCGCCGTCGCCGTCAGCGGCAGCGTGCCGTGATCGGCGCCTCCGGCCAGGACCTGGCGGAGGCGGGCCGCCGCCACCGCGTCGGGAGTCGAGGAGCGGCGCCAGGCCGGCGTCCTGAGCGCGGTGCCCTCGGGCGAGAGATGCACCTCGACCGGGCGCGTCTTGCCGTCCTCCGGATCGGGCGCGAGATAGAAGATGTGCCACCGCTTGGTGAGACTTTTCAGCGCCGCGGTCAGCTGTAGCGGAGTGCCGATCACGGTGCCGGCGGTCGCGCTTGCCATCGCGGTGAGGGTCGCCGAGGTCGGCTCCACGAAGAGACTCAGCACTTCGTCGTACTGCAGGATGCTCTTCGGGCCGGCTTGCGGCAGAATCTCGGGCGGCACGCGGCTCCCCGGCGCGTCGCGCCCGGAGTTGCTCTGGCGGATGCGCTCGACGTCGGTCATCTCGCGATGCGGAGTGCCGAGCTCCTGCCGCCGCATCGGCGCCGCCAGGGTGATCCAGCCGTAGGCCGCCAGCGTGCGGCCCGGTTCTTCGCCCACCGCCTCCTTGGCGCTGTCGGCGGCGCCGCCCGAGGTCGAAGTGTCGAAGCCGTTGGCGACCAGCACCAGGGCGCGTGGACCGCCGCCGGAGCGGCCGGCCAGCAGCGCGACGAGCTGGTCCTCCTGGCGGCGAACGACCTCGGGCTCGGGGGCACCGGCCTTCTCCTGGCGCGGCGCGGGATGGGAAGACGCGGTGCGTTGCCGCTCGGCCTGGGCGGCGACGTCGGTCAGCGCCTGCTCGAGCATTTTCGGCTCGCGGGTCTCTGCCAGCAAGATCCGCGGCGCCGGGTCGGCGACCACCAGCGCGACCGTGCCCAGGGCGGTCAGCTGCGCCGACCGCTGCGCCAGGGCATTGGCGGAGACGAAGACGGTCTCGGGCTCGGCCAGCACCCGGTCGACATAGATCACCAGCTGCCAGGGACCTGCCTCGCCCGCCATCACCGGGGACGCCTTCACCACCTGGCGGAAGCGGCCGTCCTCGGTGACCTGGAAGTCCTGGGGGCCGAGCGCCTTGCGCCGCGACTCCCGCAGTGATTCCGGAAGCTCCACGACGACTTCGATCTCGCGGACCAGGACCTTCTCCTCGAAGCTCTCGGGCGGCGCCGACGACGCCGGCACCGCCGGCCGCGCCGGACCCGCCGCCCCCGCCGATGACCCCGCGCGCGTCGCGGCCGGCTGCGAAGGCGGCGGCGCCGCCCTGGCGACCGGCCAGGCGCTCAGGGCGAGCAGGGCGGCAAGAGCCGCGCTCGCGGCGCTCGGGGTGCTCGCTGCGCTCGGCATGCTCATCGTTGGCGCTCCCCGGCGGCGGTCACCGGGGTCACCGCGATCACTCCCTGGCCGCCGACCGCCGCGGCCCCGCGCGGGTCCACCGCCGCCTCGAAGCTGCCATCGGCCAGCCGGCGGACGGCGCTGACATGGGCGGCGTCCTCGGGACGGGCGGTGACGATGCGATGGCCGCGCCGCTGCAGCTCGCGCACGGTCGCCGGCGACAGTGCGTCCGGCTCGGCCTCGAGCCGGTCCGGCAGTCCCTGGTGATGGAGACGGGGGCGGTCGACCGCGGCCTGCAGCGCGTCGTGGTCCACCAGCAGGTCGAGCAGCACCTGGGCCGTGGCGGTGGGGATACGCAGGCTGCCGCGTCCACCCAGGACGATCCGCTCGCGGTCCCGCCATGCGATCGTGGGCGTCATGGACGACAGCATACGCTTGCCCGGCGCGATGAGGTTAGCCTCGCCCTGCGACAGTGCGGGCGGCCGCTGGGCGGCCGCCGCCGGGCGGGGAGCCGTGGCGAAGTCGTCCATCTCGTTGTTGAGGAAGCCGATCTCGGGCACGTAGAGCCCGCAGCCGAAGAGGCCGTTGAGGGTCGTCGTCAGGGCGACGGCGTTGCCCGCGGCGTCGACCGTCGAGAGGTGGGTGGTCTCGCCGGCTTCGCGGCCGGCGGCGCTTGTCGCGGCGGCGGCCGCGGCCGCCGCGGACCAGGGCGCCAGGGTTGCCGACGGCGTGGCGCGGGCGCGGTCGATCCCGGCGGCGCGCGCCGCGATCCAGCGCGGGTCGAGCAGCTGGGCCGGCGTGGC
>DATDGZ010000030.1:0-1509 GCA_036521795.1 Thermoanaerobaculia bacterium
CACCTGCTGGTCCTGGCGCTCCACCACATCGTCGCCGACGGCTGGTCGGCGGCGGTCTTCGGGCGCGAGCTGGCGGCGCTCCACGCGGCCGTCGCCGCCGGCCTGCCGTCGCCGCTGCCGGAGCTGCCCCTGCAGTACTCCGACTTCGCCAGCTGGCAGCGCGGCTGGCTGGCAGGCGAGGCGTTCGCCGAGCATCTCGCATGGTGGCGGCAGAACCTGGCGGGCGCTCCGGCCCGCCTCGAGCTGCCGGCCGATCGCCCGCGGCCCGCCGTGCCGAGCTGGCGCGGGGCGCGTGTCTCCCTGCGGGTGCCGCCCGTGCAGGAGGCGGAGCTGCGCCGGCTCGCGCGGCGCACCGGCGTGACCCTGTTCATGACCCTCCTCGCCGCCTTCGACGTGCTGCTCTCGCGCTGGACGGGGGAGCAGGACCTGGTGGTGGGGGCGCCGGTCGCCAATCGTGAACGGCTGGAGCTCGAAGGGCTGATCGGCTGTTTCGTCAACGTCCTGCCGCTGCGCATCGACCTCTCCCACCTGGCGCCGCCGGGCATCGACGACCTGCTCGCGCGGGTGCGGCAGGTGAGCCTGGACGCCTTCGCGCACCAGGACCTACCCTTCGAGAAGCTGGTGGCGGCACTGGCGCCGCGCCGCAGCCAGGCGACGACGCCGCTCTTCCAGGTCGTGCTCGTGCTGCAGACCGCCCGGACGCCGGCGCGCGGCGCGGCGGCGCTCGATCCCGACAGCCAGGCCGGCCTCGCGGTGGAGATCTGTGACCTCGACCTGCCGGTGACCACCTGCAAGTTCGACCTGGCGCTCGCGGCAGCCGAGACCCCCGGCGGCCTCGAGCTCGCCTTCGACTACAGCCGCGACCTCTTCGATGCCGCGACCATCAAGCGGCTCGCGGTGCGCTGCCAGGTCCTGCTCGCCGCCCTGGCCGGGCTCGGTGGCGGCCTCCGGTGCGCCGTCGCCGAGCTGCCCTGGCTGAGCGCTGCCGAGCGGCAGCACCTGCTCGAGGGGAGCGGCGCCGCGGCTCGCACTCTACCGCCGGGGGGAACGGGCGCGCCGTCCGCGGGCAACGGGCCGCCGGCGCGCGCCCGTTCCGGCAACGCTCCTGGCCTCTCTGCCGATGCGAGTGAGCAAGAACGCCTGTGTTATATTCGCGCGGCACCAGCGATAGAGATAATTCAGAGTTCAATGACTTCGCGTGAGCAATCCAGGCGCACATTTAAGCTTTCGCAATCACGACACGAACTGCTGGCGGCCCGCCTGCGGCGGCAAGCGAGCGCGGACGCCGGCGAGGCGCGCATCGCGAGGCGGCGCGGCGGCGAGCCGCTGCCGCTGTCGTTCGGCCAGCAGCGCCTCTGGTTCGTCGCCCAGCTCGCGCCGGAGAGCTCGGCCTACAACCAGGCCGCGCTGTTCCTGCTGCAGGGCCGGCTCGACGCCGCCGCGATGGCGGCCGCGTTCGCCGCGATCCTGCGCCGTCACGAGGTCCTGCGCTCGACCCTCGTCGCCGTC
>DATDGZ010000031.1:0-7644 GCA_036521795.1 Thermoanaerobaculia bacterium
GTGTTCGAGAACCTGGGCGGCTTCGACGCTTTCGTCGCCCTGTTGGCCGCACGCGCCGGCCATTTTCAGGTCGAGAACGGCGCGTCGCCCGAGCAGCGCAACCTGCAAGGCAACGTCCAGAAGCTGCTGCTCGAAGCCAACGCCCGCATCGAGGCGGGCGGCGTGCCGAAGCCGGAGCGGCGCCCCATGCCGCCGGCGCCGGTCTCGGCGTCAACGCGGGCAGCGGCGGCCGGGCCTGCCCGGGCGGCCGCCCGCGGCTGGTGGATCGGCGTTGCCGCGGCCCTGTTGCTGCTCGGAGCAGTGAGCTGGCTGGCCTTCGCCCGGCATGATGCCGCGGCTGGTGCCGCCGGGCCGCCCGCCGCGGCCGGAGCGCCGGCGGTGGCAACCCAGCCGGCGATCGAAGCCACGCTGCTCACCGGCCCGGCCGACGCGATCCCGTCCCTGATCACCGGAGCGCCGCCCGCTTCGCCCGATCCCGCCGCGACCTTGAAGCCGACGATCGTGTGCAGGCTGCTGGTCGCCGCCGACGGCCGCGTGGCGGACGCCAAGATCTATCGCTCGCGGCTCGACCTCGCCACGTTCGAGGACGCCGCGCTCGACGCCGTGCGTCAGTACCACTTCGCTCGGGGCCGCCGGGCCGGCAGGCCGGTCCCGGTCTGGATCAACTGGCCCGTCACGTTCCGTTGACGTTGGCCGCCGGCGTCGCCCGTGGCCCCGACGTGACCGGCGGGGCCTGATTCGCTTGCCATCTTGGAAGGAGGGACTGGGCCATGAGAGTAGCTCGCAGAGGCTTCGCGTCAATTCCCGGCAGCACCGGCCGTTCCGGCAGCACCGGCAGTGCCGGTAGCGCCGGCAGCGCCGCTCGCGCCGCCGCCTGCACAGTCATCGCCGTCGCCGTCGCCGTCGCCGCCACCGTCGTGGCCGCCTGGCTGTGCGCACCGCCGGCGGCAGCGGCGGCCGCCGTCACGCTCCAGGTCAAGGGCTCCGACACCATCGGCGGCAAGCTCGGCCAGGACTTCGCACAGGCTTTCAAGGCGCGGCACCCGGAGGTCGACGTGAAGTGGGAAGCCCTTGGCTCCGGCACCGCTTTCGTCGGCCTGATGGACGGCTCGGCGCAGCTCGGGGCGGCATCGCGCGGCGTCAAGGAGAACGAGGTCGCCGAGGCCCGCCAGCGCGGCATCGAGCTGCGCGAGTTCGTCATCGGCTACGACGGCATCGCCGTCGTCGTCCACCCCGGGAACCCGGTCTCCGAGCTCACCGTCGCCCAGCTCTCCGACCTCTTCACCGGCAAGATCCGCAACTGGCGCGAGGCCGGCGGCCCCGACCTGCCGGTGCGCCTCATCTCGCGGCCCAGCTACTCCGGCACGTTCTCGTTCTTCCGCGACAAGGTGCTGCGCCGCGGCAACGACAAGGGCCCGGAGGACTATGCCCCGGGCGCCGAGCTCGTCGAGGAGAACGGCGCCATCCTCGAGAAGGTGGCGCGCGAACCCGGGGCGATCTCCTACGTGGGCATCGGCTGGGTGACGCCGGCGGTCAAGACGCTCGGTGTGGCCCCCAAGGCGGGACAGCCGGCGGTGCGCGCCAGCGTCGCCACCGTGCGCACCGGCACCTATCCAGTCTACCGGCCGCTGCTGATGTACAGTCGCGGTGAGCCGCATGGCCCGGCCCGCGAGATGCTCGCGTTCATCCTCTCGAGCGACGGGCAGAAGGTGGTCGCGAAGAACGATTTCGTGCCGACCGGCAGCCCGGTAGCACTGGCGCCCGAAACCGCCGGCGCGGCGACTGCCATGACCGCCGCCGGTGCCTCCGCCAGCGCCGCCGCATCCGCCCCGCCGGACGTCGTCAGGGTGCAGTTCCCGAAGGGCGCCACCCTGACCGAGGCCGCCAAGGCGTCGCTCGCCGCCCTGGCCGTCAGCGTCAGAAGCGGCGCCAACCACTTGCTGGTGGTCGGCCATGCCGACGTTCGCGGCAGCCGTGCGGCCAACGCCCACATGGCGCTGGCCCGGGCGAAGGCCGTGGCGTCCTACCTCGAGGAGGAGGGAGTGCCGCGGAGCGCCATCCAGGTCGCGGGACGTGGCGCCGACGAGCCGATCGGGACCAATCAGAGCGGCGCCGGGCGCGGCGCCAACCGGCGAGTCGACATCACCGTGCTGGCGCCGGCAGCGGGACGCTAGCGGACGACTCTTCCCGGACCGTCTGATAGCATTCCGCAGGCACCCGGGGAGGAGGCGAGACATGCTGGCGGAACGGATCGTGGAGATCGAGGCGGCGCTGGCGGAGGCCGGGCTCGACGGCTGGTTCTTCGCCTGCTTCCAGCACAACGATCCGATCGGCATGGATCTGCTGGGCCTGTCGGCGCCGGGCAAGCTCGTCACCCGCCGCTGCTACTACCTGGTGTCCCGCCACGGCGACCCCGCCAAGCTGGTCCACGCGCTCGAGCCCGCGATGCTCGACCACCTGCCGGGTGGCAAGTCGGTCTATCTCACCTGGCAGGAGCACCGCGAGCAGCTGGCGCGGCTGGTGGCGGGCCACCGGCGGCTGGCCGCCCAGTACAGTCCGGGCAACGAGCTGCCGAGCATTTCCCGGCTCGACGCCGGCACCGCCGAGCTGCTGCGCGCCGCGGGCGTCGAGCTGGTCTCGGCCGCCGACCTGGCCCAGCGGTTCGCCGCCTGCTGGAGCGTCGAGCAGCTCGCCGGACACCGCCGTGCCGCCGCCCACCTGCTGACGATCGTGCACGCCGCCTTCGCCCGGGTCGGCACCGCCCTGGCGCGAGGCGACGAGCTGGACGAGTACGTGGTGCAGCGTGGCATCCTGGACGCCTTCGAGCAGGCCGGGCTGTGGAGCGAGAGCGATCCGATCGTCGGCGTCAACGCCCACAGCGCCGACCCTCACTACCAGCCGGGCCCCGGCCACTCGTCGCCGATCCGGCGGGGCGACTTCCTGCTCATCGACCTGTGGGCCAAGGAGCGGGCGCCGGACAGCGTCTATGCCGACATCACCTGGTGCGGCGTGTGCGCGCCGTCGCCGACCGAGCGCCAGGTGGAGATCTTCGGTCACGTCGCCGCGGCGCGCGACGCCGCCCTGCAGCTGGTCCGCAGCCGTTACCCGCGGCAACCGGTCCAGGGCTTCGAGGTCGACGACGCCGCCCGCGACGTCATCCGGAAGGCCGGCTACGGGGAGCGCTTCTTCCACCGCACCGGGCACTCGATCGGCACCTCCGATCACGGCCAGGGCGCCAACATCGACAACCTCGAGACCCACGACACGCGGCGGCTCCTGCCCATGACCTGCTTCTCGATCGAGCCCGGGATCTACCTGCCAGGCGACTTCGGGGTGCGCAGCGAGATCAACGTCGTGCTGCTCCCCCCGGCCCCGGAGGGCCCGGAGACCCCGGAGAGCCCGGAGAGCGGCACCGTCGAGGTCACCGGGGGCCCGGCACAGCGGGAGCTGCTCCGCCTGCTCTGATGGCCGCCCGGCGCTCGGTTCCTGGTTCCGATGGCCGCGCCGCCTGATCCGGATTCGCCGCCGCCACCCGCTCCTCCGGCGACCGTCCCCGCGCTTCCCGTTCGCGAGCACCTGGCCCGCGAGGCCCTCGGCGACTTCGCGCCGGCCCTGTGGCTGCTGCCGGCCACCGAGCGGGCACGGGTGCGGGCACTGCTCGCATACGCCTGCACGCTGATGGCATGCGCCGGCCAGCATGCGGTGGAAGAGGAACGCCTGGCGCAGATCGACCGCTGGGAGGCCGGTCTCGAACGTGCCCTGGGGGGTGAAACCGGGACGCCACCGCCGATCTGCCTGCGCATGGCGCGGGAGAACGCCCGCCGCCGGTGGCCAGCCGATGCTCTCGACGAGCTCGCCGCCTGCGCCCGCCGGCGCGTCCTGCGGGCGGGGCCGGCGACTGCCGCCGACGCCGGATCGGATGCCCGCAGCCTGGCGCGGGCGGTGGGTGGCGCCCTGCTCGAGAGGAGCCTCAATGCGGAGGTCAGCGGCTTCGCCGGCGCGCTGGTCCGCCTGCACGCACTGCAGCACCTCGGCGCGGCGCGGGCGCGCGGGCGCTGCCCACTCCCGGCGGACGAGGGACAGCCTCTCGTGGGCGAGGCCCTCGGCGAGGCGGTCCAACGCGAGTGCGCCCGCCTGCGCCCCTGGCTGCTGCGCGCACCCCGCGGCCTGGTCGAGTTGCCGGTGCCGTACCGGCGGGCCGGCGTGTTCTCGCTGCTCGCCGCCCTGCGCCTGCTGGCGGACATCGAGGAGGCAGGAGCACGGGTGCTGTCCGCGCCCCCGCACCTGCCGCCCGCGACGCGCATCGTCCTGCTCGCCCGGGCACGCTGGTTCGGGCTGCGTTTCGGCCTGCCCTGACCACGAAGCTCCCGTCGGGCCCACCGGCCGGCGGTGGACCCCACGAATCAATACGTATCGCCGGGCTGCAGTGCCAGGACCTCGCAGGCGACACCCAGGTCCTCGAGCGCCTCGACCAGCTTCCGCGGCGTGCCGGTGAGCACCGGGAAGGTGCCCCAGTGCATCGGCACGACCTTGCGGACGTTGAGGTAACGGCACGCGCGGGCCGCCTGCTGCGGGTCCATGGTGTAGAAGTCGCCGATCGGCAGGAAGGCGAGCTCGGGGCGGTAGAGCTCGGCGATCAGCTGCATGTCGGAGAACAGCGCGGTGTCGCCGGCATGATAGAAGGTGAAGCCGCCCGGCAGCTTGACGACGTAGCCGGCCGCCATGCCGCCATAGACGATCCGATCGCCGTCCATGAGGCTGCTCGAATGGTCGGCGCGCACCATCGTCACGGTGAGATCGAGCAGCTCCTGGGTGCCGCCGACGTTCATGCCCGAGCAGTTCTCGACCCCTTGCGACTGCAGCCAGGTGCAGATCTCGTAGGCGCCCACGACGTGGCGCGGGCGGTGGCGCCGCGCCAGCTCGACGGCGTCGCCCATGTGGTCGCCGTGGGCGTGGGTGATCAGCATCGCGTCCAGGCGGTCGAGGCTCTGCAGCTCCTCGGGACAGGCCGGGTTGCCCATCACCCAGGGATCGATCAGCACGACCTCGCCGCCGGGCAGAGTGCAGCGGAAGGTCGCGTGGCCCAGCCAGGTGAAGCTCGGACGCGGATGTTGATTCGGCATGTCCCCCCCTCTCGAGAAGGGGGCCATTCTATCCGACGCTCGAACTGACCCGGGATCATGACCCGGATCGTTGGCATAAGATGGGACCGCCCGCGGGAGCGAGGACGCAGACGACATGCCCGGTAGAGAGATAGACGTCATCGTCGTGCCGTACGACGTCGAGCGCGACGACACGCCGGGGGCGCGCGGCGCGCGCGAGCTCGTGTCCCGCGGCCTGCTGGCCGAGGTCGAGCGGCGCGGCCTGGGAGTCCATGTCTCCGAGATCCCGGTGCGCCGGCCGGAGGCCGGCAAGGCGGCGGTGGTGGCCGAGATCGGCCGCAGCGTGGCGCGAGCGGTGGCACTGGCGCACTCGCAGCGCCGCTTCCCGCTCGTGGTGTCCGGAGGCTGCCTGGTGGCGGTCGGCGTGGTGACCGGGCTGCAACGGACCGGGCGCGAGCTGCGGGTGGTCTGGATCGACGCCCACGGCGACTTCAACACCCCCGAATCCACGCCGAGCGGTTACTGGGACGGCATGGCGCTGGCGGCGGTGTGCGGGCGCAGCCTGCCCGAGGTCTACAAATCGGTCGAGCTGCGGCCGATCCACTTCCGGAACGTCGTGCACCTGGCGGGGCGCTGCTTCGACCCGCCCGAAGTCGAGGACTTCGAGCGCCTGCACCTCTCCGTCATCCCACCCGAGGAGGCCGGCTCGGAGAGGTGCCTGCGGCTGCTTGCCGAGGGTGCCGAAGGAGCCGCCCCGAACCGCGACCTCTACCTCCACGTCGATCTCGACGGCCTCGATCCGCGGGACGCTCCGGCGGTCGCCTTTCCCTGCCCGGGCGGTCCGCCGCTGGATGCCATCCTGGCCTGCTTCGCGGCGATCAAGCTGCCGGCCGCCATGACTCTCTCGACGGCGAGCTTCGCCCACGCGGACGACGAGCAGGCGGCGCGCACGCTCGACACGTGCCGCCGCCTGCTCGACGCCTTCCTGCTCCGCCACTAGCCGGGCCGGACGGCGTTCGGTCCTAGACCTGGAACTGCTTGAAGAAGTTGTCCCGCAGCTTGGCGTTGAACGCGTGGTCGGTGAGCCGGTAATAGATGGTCTGGGCGTCGCGGCGCGGTGCGACCAGCCCGTAGGCCTTGAGCTTGGCGAGATGCTGCGAGACCGCGGACACCGACACGCCCAGCATCTCGGCGAGGTCGCACACGCACAGCTCCTTCATGTTCTCGAGCAGGTAGAGGAGCTTCAAGCGGGTCGAGTTGCCCGCCAGGTTCATCAGCTCCGCCGCCTCTTCGATGTCCGGCGTCCCCTCGAGGTTCTGCCTGATCTGGGCCATCTCCTTCGACGACATGTTGGGCGCTTCACCTTTCATGGTTTCCTCCAGCAAATTCTACGATCCTTATGTCATCCTGGCTTCGCGCGTATCACCAGGGTCACCGGGGGTGACCAGGGTCATCGGCATCGAAACCAAGCTCGGCGTGTTCCGGTCCTACAACTACTCTTGGCGCTCCGTGACCTGGGATCCCGCGGGGGGGTCCCAGGGCCAACGGCAACGCTATTGAACAATCTCGATTGTACTCCGTTCCCAGTGAAAAGCTAGGGGGTCAAGCGGCTTTTTTCGATGAAATTGTCCCGCTCTGGCCTCGAAGCGCACCATATAAGGTCCAGCTAACGCCACTCAAATATGTTCACACATTGCCAGTCATACACATTCGCGTTGTGGATCAGACATAGACTCAGGCAGGGAAGGAGGCGACGATGGCCAAACACATCACTATCGAGTATTGCGTGGCTTGAAACTATCTGCCCCGCGCCGCCGGTCTGGCGGATGAGCTGGAGCAGAGATTCGGGACCCGCCCCGCGCTGATCAAGGGCGGCGGCGGCATCTTCGACGTCAAGCTGGACGGCGAGCTCATCTTCTCGAAGAAGCAGGCAGGACGCTTTCCCGCCCAGGGCGAGGTCGAGGCGATGGTCGCGGCGCGCACCGGCCCCGCCGAGAGAGCGGAGAGATAGACCTGGCGCAGCGGACCGCAGGATGGGCGGGAAGGGCGGCGGCATGCCGATCTTGACCATGGCCGCCGTGCTGCTCGGCGGCGCGCTGATCGGCCTGGGCCTGGGCGTCGAGACGCGACGCCGGGGCGCCCCGGCGCTGCCGCCGGCGCCCGGCTCCCGTCCGGGCGGGATGGACTCGCCACGGCTCGGGCAGGTGGGGCCGGCGGGGCAGGTGCCGCCGGCGAACCCGGTGCCGCCGGCGAACCCGGAGACGCCGGCGAACCCGGAGGACACCGCCGGGGGGGCGATCGACGCCTTGGTGCTGCTACCGGTCCGCGACGAGGAGCGCAATCTCCTGGACTGCCTCGAGGGCCTCCTCGCCCTCGAGGGCCAGCCGCCCATCCGGATCATCGACGACGCCTCGAGCGACGCCACCGCGGCGATGGCGGCGGCCGCCGCCGCCCGCGAGCCGCGCGTGACGCTGGTCACCGCCGGGCCGCTGCCGGCAGGGTGGCGTGGCAAGGTGCATGCCCTGTGGGCCGGCAGCCGTGC
>DATDGZ010000032.1:0-15279 GCA_036521795.1 Thermoanaerobaculia bacterium
CCTGGAGGCGCCGGGGAGGCGTCGAGGGTCGCCGGAGCAGTCGCGCCTGCTGCGCTCGGGGGAGGCGGTGTGGACACGGAGGTCGTCACCGCGGGTGCCGGAGCCACAGCACCGGGAGTCGAAGCCGGCGGCGGCATCGGCACCGAGGGCGTCGCGGCGGGTGCCGGAGCCGGCGGCTGGTAGACATCGCTCTGCGGTGGCGCCGCGGGAGTCGCCGATTGCCGCGCGCCGGCATCCTGCCCTGCCGCGGCGACACCCGCCGCCATCAGCAGCGCGCCGGCGCCGAGCACCAGCACCGCCAGTGCTCCGCCACCGCCGCCGCACCTCGAGGTCGAGAACCGATCAGTCATGGTCGTGGTTGCCTCTCGCCGCCGCTCCCGCAGCGGGCTCCGTTGCGGGCGTCGCCGCCGTGGCCGCCGCCGCCGCCACGGCGTGACGGCCGCCTCCCGGGAAGATGCTGCGGATGATCACGTAGAGCACGGGGATGATCGCGAGGTTGAGCACCGTCGACACCAGCATGCCGCCGAACACCGCGGTGCCCACCGAGTGGCGCCCTTCCTTGCCGGCGCCGGTGGCGAAGACCAGCGGCAGCACGCCGAGGATGAAGGCGAAAGAGGTCATCAGGATGGGGCGCAGCCGGATGCGCGCCGCCTCGATCGCCGCCGCGATCAGGCCGTGCCCGCGCTCGCGCAGCTGCTCGGCGAACTCGACGATCAGGATCGCGTTCTTGGCCGCCAGCCCGATCAGCATCACCAATCCGATCTGTACATAAACATTGTCCTGCAGCCCGCGCAGCGCCGCCGCCGCCAGCGCGCCGAAGACGGCGAGCGGCACGGCGAGCAGGATGATGAACGGCAGCGTGAAGCTCTCGTACTGCGCCGAGAGCGTCAGGTAGACCACCAGCAGGCCGAGGCCGAAGAGCAGCGCCGACTGGCCGCCGGAGCGGATCTCCTCGAGCGACAATCCCGACCACTGATAGGTGAAGCCCCGCGGCATCGCCTTCTTGGCCACCTTCTCCATCTCGGCGATCGCCTGCCCCGAGCCGTAGCCCGGCGCCGCCGCGCCGGTGATCTCGGCCGAGCGGAACAGGTTGAAATGATTGATCAGCTGCGGCCCGGTGGTCTCGGTGACCTTGACCAGGTTGTCGAGCGCCACCATGCCGCCGCGGTCCGAGCGCACGTAGAACTGGCGCAGGCTCTCGGGGCGCGTGCGGAAGCGGCCGGCGGCCTGGACGTAGACGCGGTAGGCGCGGTTGTTGAAGTTGAAGTCGTTGACGTAGGCGGAGCCCAGCAGCACCTGCAGCGTGTCGTCGATCTGCGAGAGCGGCACACCCAGGCTCTTCGCCTTCTCGCGGTCGATGGTCACCAGCAGCTGCGGGTCGTTGGCGGTGAAGCTCGACGGGTTGGTGCGCAGCAGCGGGTCGGACCTGGTCGCGCCGATCACCGCGTTGGTGGCGTCGGCCAGCGCCTGCACCGTCGAGCCGCTCTGGTCGAGGACCTCGAACGAGAAGCCGCCGTAGATCCCCAGGCCGTTGATCGAGGGCGGCAGCACCGGGAACACCAGGGCGCCGGAGATGCCGCCGAACAGCGGCACGAACAGCCGCCCGACCACCGCCTGCGCGGAGTGCTCCGCCCCCGGGCGTTGCCTGAGCGGCTTGAGCCCCGCGAACATCAGGCCGGTGTTCGGCGCGCTGCCGGTGAAGCTGAAGCCGGTGACCGCGAAGACCCGCTCGACCTCCGGCGTCTTATTCAGCACCGCGATCGCCTGATTGGCGATGCCGGTGGTGTAGTCGAGCGACGCCCCCGGCGGCGCCTGGATGACGACGATCAGGTAGTCCTGGTCCTCGTCGGGAACGAAGGACGTCGGCACCCGGTTGAAGATCCACCAGGTCAGGCCGAGGCCGATCAGGAACGCCACCACCACCCACCAGCGCCTTCGCTCCAGCCGCTCGAGCGTCCCACGGTACCAGGTGTTGACGCGGGTGAAGCCGCGGTTGAAGGCGCCGAAGAAGCCGCGGTGCTCCTCTTCCTCGCGCCGCAGCCAGAGGGCGGAGAGCGCCGGCGTCAGGGTCAGCGCGTTGAACATCGAGATCGCCACCGAGCAGGCGATGGTGAGCGAGAACTGCTTGTAGAGCAGGCCGGTGGTGCCGGGGAAGAACGCCACCGGCACGAACACCGACACCAGCACCAGCGAGGTGGCGACCACCGCGCCGGTGATCTCGCGCATCGCCACCGACGCCGCCTCCATCACGGTCAGGTCGCTCTCGCGGATGTGGCGCTGGATGTTCTCGATCACCACGATCGCGTCGTCGACCACCAGTCCCGTCGCCAGGGTGAGGCCGAAAAGCGTCAGGGTGTTGATCGAGAAGCCGAGCAGCTTGACCAGCGCGAAGGTGCCGACGAGCGACACCGGGATGGTGATCGCCGGGATGACCGTCGTCCGCCAGTCCTGCAGGAAGATGAAGATCACCAGGATCACGAACACGATCGCCTGCACCAGGGTGATCAGCACTTCCCGGATCGACTCGCCGACCACGGTCGTGGTGTCGAAGGCGATGGTGCCCTTGAGACCGGGCGGGAACTGCTTCTGCAGGCGCAGCAGCTCGGCCTTGACCGCCTTGTCGACCTCGAGCGCGTTGGCGCTCGGCAGCTGGAAGACCGCGAAGCCGACCGCCGCCTTGCCGCCGAAGCTCAGGTTGCTGTCGTACGACTCGGAGCCCAGCTCGACGGTCCCCAGGTCCCTGAGCTTGACCAGCGTGCCGTCCTTCTGCGCCTTGACGATGATGTTGCCGAACTCGGCGGGCTCGGAGAGCCGCCCGACGACGCGCACGCTGATCTCGTAGCCCTGGCCGCTCGGCACCGGCGGCTGGCCGACCAGCCCCGCCGCCACCTCGACGTTCTGCTCGCGCAGCGCCGCCACCACGTCGGTGGCGGTCAGGTCGCGGCTGGCCAGCAGCACGGGGTCGAGCCAGATCCGCATGGCGTACTTGCGCTCGGCGAAGATCTGCACGTCGGAGACGCCCTTGATGCGCTTGAGCGAGTCGCGCATGTAGACGTCGACGTAGTTGCTCATGAACTTCGCGTCGTACTCGTCGTGCAGGCAGAAGACCCCGACCACCAGCACGATGGCGTTCGAGGCCTTGGCGACCGAGACGCCGGTCGTCTTGACCTCGTTCGGCAGCCGGCCGAGGGCGATCGAGACGCGGTTCTGCACGTCCACCGCCGCGAGGTCGATGTTGCGGTCGAGCTCGAAGGTGGCGGTGATGTTGCTCAGGCCGTTGTTGCCGCTGGTCGAGGTCAGGTAGCGCATGCCCTCGGCGCCGTTGATCTGCTGCTCGAGCGGCAAGGTGACCGCGGACTCCACGGTCTGGGCGTTGGCGCCGGTGTAGACGGCACTGACCGAGACCAGCGGCGGCGCGAGCGTCGGATACCACTCGATCGGCAGCGACGGGATGCTGACCGCGCCGGCGAGAATGATCAGCAGCGCGCAGACGGTCGCGAAGACCGGTCGTCGGAGGAAGAATTCGGCCATGGCTAGTGGCCGGCTCCGTGGCCGGCTCCGCCGGCTTCCCCGGAGTTGCCGGCTCCGGAGCCGCTGGAGCTACCCGCTCCAGGAGGGTCGCCGGAGGTGCCGGAGCTTCTGGATCCACCAGTACCACCGGAGCTAGACGCGGTGTCGGAGGCGCCGGAGCTACCGGTGCCGGCGGAGCCACTGGAACCGGACGCGCCCCCGGTGGCGCCACCGCCCGCGGCGCCGCTTCCTGGGCCGCCGGGGACTTCCGGGGGAGCGGCGGGCAGCGGCATGATCGGCATGCCGTCGCCCAGCTTCTGGACTCCCGAGGCGACGATGCGATCGCCCGGCTTCAGCCCGGACTGGACCACGTAGTCGTTGCCGACCACGTCACCGACCGTGATCGCGCGCTGGTGGACCACCAGGGTGCCGCCCGGGGCGCCCGGAGGACCGCCCGGACCGCCGGGGGCGCCCGGACCGCCGGTGCCTCCGCTTCCGCCAGGGGAGCCGCCGTTGCCTCCGGGCCCCCCGGGGCCGCCGGCCTCTACGGCGAAGACGAAGTACTGGCCGTTGATGCGCGACACCGCCAGCACCGGCACCGTCACGCCGGGGTGAGTGCTCCAGATCAGCCGCGCGCGCACGAACTGCGCGGCGCGCAGGCCGCGCTGTCCGTTGGGCACCGGCGCCTTGGCCAGCACCTCCTGGGTCTGATCGTCGACCTGCGGCGAGATGAAATTGACCTGGGTCTTCGCCAGCACCTGGCCGTCGTCGCTCAGCACCTCGACCGGCAGGCCCATCCTGAGCTCCTTGGCGCGCTCGACGGGCACCGAGATGTAGACCTCGAGCGCGTCGTTCTGGTCGATGGTGGTGAGCAGGGTCGAGGTGGTCACCCGGTCGCCGGTGCGCACCGGGATGTCGCCGACCACCCCCGCGGTCGGCGCCACCACCCGGTAGTAGGCCAGCTCCACCTGCTGCTCCTGCACCTGGGCGCCGAGCGCGTCGTAGTCGGCCTGCGCCTGGGCGAGCGCCGTCTGCGCCTCGTCGAGCTGCTGCTTGCTCGCCGCGCCGCCCTTGTAGAGCGTCTCCATGCGCCGGACCTGCATGTGGGCATACTCGAGCGCCGCTCGCTTCTGCGTCCGCGTCGCCTCCTGGCTGCGCACCGCGGCGCGCTGCTTCGCCGGGTCGATCTGCATCAGCGCCGCCCCCGCCGCCACCCGGTCACCCGACTTGACGAGAATGCGGGTGAGGACGCCTTCGACCTGCGGCTGGACGTTGGACGTGTGCCGCGACTTGAGCGTCGCCACGTACTCCGTGGCGTCGCGCAGCTGGCTCTCGGCGACGGTCATCACCGGCACCGGCATCGCCATCGCACCGCCGCCGGGACCGCCGGGGCCGCCCTCCGCGCCCCCATGGCCGCCGGCGCCGCAAGCGGCCAGCACGCCCGGCACCAGCAGCCCCGACAGCAGCGCCGCGGTCCGTGACCGGCGCCGAGCTCTCTCTCCAAGGATCATAGGCACTCCATGCCTGCAAGAGATCTCACACGTGATGCTCGTGATGCTGCGATGTGGCCCAGGCGCCAGGCGCCCGCGAGCCGCGCCCTCCCCGCCCAGAAGCCAAGCCTCGGCGACGCCCACGGCACCGGTCGTGGGCATCCTGGTGGTTCGCCGGCGAACTATACAGGGTCTCTCGGGTTCTCGCACCCCTCGCCGCACCTACGTCACCGGCGTCGTACCTGGCGCCGCGGCGGCGACAGTCCACCCGGGCGCGCTCCCGACCTTCGATACGCGAAGCGACCGGCTTTGTTGCGGCAGGGCCAGCACCCGCGGCAGCGGCCTGCTTGGGCCCGGCGCAGGGATCGGGCCGCGACCGGCGGCAAGCTGCCGGCGCCGGTGCAACTACCCCTCTAGACTTGGGGAGGGGTTGATTCAGGGTAGGCAGGAACTCAGACGCTGCGCCGGTGCGGTAGCCGACAACCTACAGACCCCACCGCCGCTTCACTTCCTCGTGAGGAATCACGCGACCGGCCGCAACGTCGCCGCGAGCTTCTTCAATCGCGTCCCTCTCCTCCGGGGTTTCCGGCTCGTCGTCGAGAGGAACATCCTCGAGCGGCCGGTAGAACGGCTCGGCCACTTGGCGCCGCACCTCGAGCACGCGCTCGGCGCGCTCCAGTTCGCTTTCGGGGAGAGTGTCCACCAGTCGGTGGAGATTGTCACGCGGCGCCATAGGTACTTCCTCCGGGTGGATTCTATCAGCGGCCCTTGGTCGGCGCGATGGGCATGACCCCGGAACCTGGCGCTTGTCCTCCGCGCCGCAGCGCCGGCACGCTCACCGGACGTGCCAGGCGCCCGGCAACAGCTCCGGGAAGTCCGCGGCGAGCGGCCGCAGGAAGGCGAGAGCCGCCGCACGGTCGCCGTCGGCGACCGCAGCGCCGGCCAGATCCAGGCGGGCGCTGACCGGGTCGCAGCCGGGCGGGCGCCAGGGGGCCGGCGGCCGCGGTGTCGCTTCCCGCGCCCCGGCCAGGCGCAGGGCGAGGGCTCCGGCGCGCGCGTCGTCGGGCCGCACCTGCCAGGCGATGCGGGCCATGGCGGCGGCCTGCTCGCGGTGCCGCAGCGCCAGCAGGCCGAGCGCCGCCCAGTACTGCGGCACCCCCACCTCGCGGTCGTCGCTGGTGTAGTCGGCCCGGCCGCCGAGCAGTGGCCCCAGCACCCGCAGCGAGTCCTCCGGACGCCGCTGCCTGGCGAGCGCGACGGCGGCGGCGAAGCGCTCCGCGTCCTGGCGCAGCCGCGGCCGCAGCAGGCGCCCGTCCTGGGCGGCGCAGAGGGCCTCGCCCAGGCGCGCTGGCTGCCGGCCGAGCAGGCGGTCCCAGCCCAGCTGGTCGAGCACCGCCGCCCGCGCCGTCGCCGCCGCCAGCCCGAGCGCCATGCAGGGTCCCAGCAGCAGGGCGAGGAGCGGCCGCACGGCGGCGCTCGTCCGGCCTCCCGCCAGGTCCGCGGCGAGGGCCGGCAGGACGACCCACAGCGCCAGGGCGGCCGGCAGCCGCTGCCGCGCCGAGGCGTAGATCGCCGCCTGGACCGCGAACGCCAGCGCCGCCACCGCCAGCGGCCCGGCCAGCTCGGCGAGGCGGCCGCGACGCGAGAGCGGCAGCCACGGCAGCGCCAGCAGCGGCACCGCGAACCCCCAGGGGAGACGGCCTCGCAGCCGGCGGTCGAGCCGCTCGGCGATCAGCAGGTCGTGGCCCTCGTAAGGCGCCAGCGCGAGCAGCGCCTTGCGGCCGCAGCGCCGCGCCGCCGCCAAGGGCCGGGCGGCGATGGCCTCCCAGGCGAGCCCGGTCCAGTAGCGGTTGGCGGCGAGCGGATCGAGCCGGCGGCCGGCCACCGCCGAGGCGATCCGCCGGTAGGCGACGTGGCCGTAGTCGACGCTCTCCCGGTGCGCGCGCTCGAGCTGGATCACCGCCGGCGGCGCGAAGCGGGTGAGGCCGGTCGCGCCGGGTCCGTTGCCTTCGTAGAACACCGCTCCCGGGTTCATGATCGCCGGCACGCCGGTGACCCGCGCGCGCATCGCCAGCGGCGGCCCGAGAACGGCCGCGGCGACCGCCAGCGCCGCCGCCCACGCCAGCCGTCGCGCGGCGCGGCGCGGCGCTCCCGCCGGCGCCGCCGCCGCCAGCCACCAGGCCCACACCGGCATCAGCAGCAGGTGCTGAGGCCGCCCCAGCGCCGCCGCCGCCAGGGCGGCAAAAGCCAGCACGACGAGCGCCGCCGTCGCGAGCGGGATGGAGGCGCGTGGCGGAGCCGTGGCCGGCGCCGCCGAGACCCCCAGCCGCCGGCGGGCCAGCGCTCCGAGCAGCATCGCGCAAGCCAGGCAGGCGAGGATCACGGTCTCCGGCTCGAGCATGCCGCAGTAGACGAGGAAGGGCCGGTACGCCGCCACTCCCAGGCCGCCGAGCCAGGCCCATCGCCTCCCCGCCAGCAGCGCCACCGCCATGGCCACGGCGGCCGCGGTCAAGGCATGCAGCGCCGCCTGGATGGCCAGGATGGCGGCATGGCCGCCAGGTTGCAGCGCCTTGACCAGCGCCAGGTACAGCGGGCTGTAGTCGAGCAGGCGCTCGGCCTGCTCCGCCGGCGAAGCCGCCGCCGCGGCGAGGTACTTCGGGAAGATCGCGTCGGGGTGAGTGACGCCGGCCAGCGCAAGCGCGCAGCCGAGAGCGGCGACGAAGGCGCCCAGGGCCGGCAGCCAGGCCCCGGCGGCCGCGGTCCGGCGCGGAACGCCGGGAGCGCCGGCGCTCCCGGCCGCCGACGGATCCTCGGCGACGGCCACCCCGCCGCGGTCCTCTTCTTCGCTAGGCATCGATGGACACCCCTCCGGTCACCCGGGTCGGCCGGCACGAGGGACGCTGCGGCAGCGGTGGTCCTGGCCCGCTGGGCACATGCTCCGGCGAAACGCTGGATAATGTCCAGGCTTTGCACGATCCCATCGACCTGCCAGCGGCCGGCCCGCCCCGCGTCTCGGTGATCATTCCTGCCGCGGGAGACGCCGGGTTGCTACGCGCCTGCCTCCGCTCCCTGGCGCGGCATGGTCCCGCGGCGATCCCGTTCGAGACCATCGTCGTGCTCGACGGCACCGGCAAGCCCGCTGCGCTGCCGGAGGCCGCCGCGCCGGCGACGTGCGCATGGTGCGCCCGGCGGTCAACCTCGGGCTGGCGGGCGCCGGCAACGCCGCCCGCGCCTTAGCGCGCGGCGATCTACCCCGACCCCGAGCGCTTCGATCCCGAGCGTTTCGCGCCGGCGCGCGGCGAGCACCTGCGGCACCCCTATGCCTTCGTGCCGCAGGGTGCCGGGCCTGCGCACGGCCATCGCTGTCCGGGCACCGACCTCGCCACCACCCTGATGCAGGTGTTCACCATCCTGCTGCTGCGCGGCTATACCTGGGAGCTGTCGCCCGGCCAGGACATCGACTACGACTGGAGCCTCATCCCGCCGGAGCCGAGGGACGGCCTGCGCGCGCGCGTGCGCCGGCAGTAGCGAGCCACTGGCCACGAAACCGAAGCCGTCCCGGAGGAAGGGCAGCGTCTCGCCGAGCAGCGGCCAGCCGGCGTCGCCCGGCGGCAGAGGAACGGCCGGCACCGGCGGCGCCGCGGGAGAGCCGGGTGCGGGTGCGACCGAGAGCGCCGCCGGCACCGGAGACGCCGATGATTGCGACGCGGCCGGTCGTGTCTCTTGGGGCTCCGCCATGATGACCTCCGACGTGACCTGGATCTTACACGAGGCATGGCGGCGTCCGCGCCATCGCGCTACCTCCGGGCGGCAGGCCTGGGCCAGCGTCTGCCGTCTCCCCCGTGCGCGATGGTCCGCAACGGTCTGCTACGATCGCCCGCGACCCAGCTGCGAGCATGCGATCGCGGCGAGCGCAGTAACCCAGCGGAGGCCACCTGATGCCGCGTTCCGGACCGCCGAAGCGCCTCACCCTGCTGTCGATGGCGCTGGCCGCGGCGGCCTCTGCCGCGGGCGCTCCTCCGCCTGCTCCCGGCGCTGCCGGCACTGCCGGAGCGGACGCCGCCGCGAAGCCGATCGAGCTGGTGGTGGACGCGACCGACGCGCCGCGCGGCGTCTTCCACTCGCGCCTCGTCATCCCCGCCACGCCCGGCCCGCTCGCGCTCGCCTACCCGAAGTGGATCCAGGGCGAGCACACGCCGACGGGTCCGATCTCCGAGCTGGCCGGACTCGCCATCACCGCCCTGGGGAGGACGCTGCCCTGGCGCCGCGACCCGCTCGAAATGTTCGTCTTTCATGTCGAGGTGCCCGACGGCGCGGACGCCGTGGCGGTCGAGCTCGACTACCTCTCGCCGCCGGCGGCCTTCGGCAGCGGCTACGGCGAGACGCCGAACGCGACACCGCATCTCGCGATCGTCGACTGGCACGACCTCCTGGTCTATCCGGTGGGCCGCGCCGCCACCGAGATCCCGATCCGCGCCAGCCTGCGCCTGCCCGCCGGCTGGCAGTTCGACACCGCGCTCCACGTCGAGAGCGCCGAGAGCGCCGAGAGCGCCTCCGGCGACCAGGCTGGCATCCCGGCGGCGCCCCCGGCAGGAGATCGCGCCGCTGCCGCGGGCCAGCCTGGCAGCAGCGGGACCGGCGACCCGCGAGGCACCCCGCGCATTCCGCGCACCCTGGCCTTCGCGGCGACGACTCTCTACACGCTGCTCGACTCGCCGCTGCTGGCCGGCGACGTCTTCCGCACCGTCGAGGTCGCCGGCGGCGGCGGCGTGCCGCCGGTGCGGCTCAGCCTGGCGGCCGACCGGCGCGCGTCGCTCGAGGTGCCGGCGGCGCGGCTCGCCGCCTACCGCCGCGTGCCCGTCGAGGCGGAGGCGCTCTTCGGGGCACGGCACTACCGCGAGTACCACTGGCTGGTGGCGCTCGGCGACACCCTCGACGAGAACGGCCTCGAGCATCACGAGTCGAGCGACGACCGCGGACGCGCCGGGATGTTCACCGACCCGTCGCTGCTGCTGCGCTGGGGCATCCTGCTGCCCCACGAGTACGTGCACTCGTGGAACGGCAAGTACCGGCGCCCCGCCGGCCTCGCCACCGCCGATCCGCTGGCGCCGCTGCGCACCGAGCTGCTGTGGGTCTACGAAGGATTGACGCGCTATCTCGGCGACGTGCTGCTGACGACCCGCAGCGGCATCCGGACGCCCGCGCAGAGCCGCGACTACCTGGCCTGGGTGGCGGCGACCCAGGACCGCGACCGCCCCGGGCGGCAGTGGCGGCCGCTGGTCGACACCGCGGCCGCCATTCCAGGCTTCGACGCCGCGCCCGCCGCCTGGACGGCCTACCGGCGCGGCCGCGACTATTACGACGAGGCGATGCTGATCTGGCTCGAAGCCGACACGTTGCTGCGCCAGCGCAGCGGCAACGCGCGGTCGCTCGACGACTTCTGCCGGGCCTTCTTCGGCGGCGACGGCTCGGGCGCCGCGGCCGGACCCACCGTTCCCTACGTCGCCTACGTCGCCGACGACGTCTACGCCACGCTCGGCCGCATCGTCCCCTACGACTGGCGCGGCTTCTTCGCCAGCCGCGTGGAAGCGATCGCGCCGCGCGCCCCGCTGGGCGGCCTCGAAGCGGCCGGCTGGAAGGTGGTCTACGACGATCGGCCGAACGACTACCAGGCCGCCCTCGCCACGGTCCAGGAGACCGTCGACCTCAGCCTCTCCCTGGGGATCTGGGTCAAGAAGGACGGGACGGTCGCCGACGTCGTCGTCGGCTCCCCGGCATGGCAGGCCGGCTTCGGCCCAGGCATGAAGGTCGTCGCCATGGATGCCGTGAAGTGGTCACCCGAGGCCGCCGCCGCCGCGCTGCTGGCGGCGGCCCACCGCACCGCCCCGATCGCGGTCACCGTCGAGCAGGGAGACGAGATCCGCGTCTTGCAGATCGACTACCACGCCGGCGAGCGCCACCCCCACCTCGAGCGCGACCCCGCCCGCCCCGACCTCCTGCAAGCGATCCTCGCGCCGCGGCGGCCCTGACCAGATCCGATCACCCGCCTCTCGCTCTTTGCATCACCCACCTCTCGCTCCTCACGGCGGCCCGTGCGGATTGAGCGGCAGGTGGCAATTGTGACAGGCCTGAGGGACCTTGACGACCGGCTGTCCCTTGCACAGCGCCGGTGGATCGAAGGTCCCCGGCGGGGCGACCGAGCCGGGGGCCCAGTGATAGTAGTCCGCCAGGTTGAGCCCGGTGCCCGCGGTCGGGCTGGAATTCGACTGCATGAAGACGATCGGCGTGCCGGTGCTCGAGTACCACGTCCAGAAGACCTGCTTCGCCGCGAGATCCGTCGGACACCACAAGATCTTGGTCGGCACCGCGCTCGGGTTGAGGACCGTGTGAGGCGCGAGCTCACCGCGGCATTGGCAATGGTCGGCCTCTTTCCAGTTCCGGATCGGAGGGCCGGGGAGGGCCTGCTGACAGCTCGAGAACGAGCCGTTCTGCCGCTGGAAGGCGATGTAGCCGGTGTTGCCCACGAGATAAGCCACCTGCGCGTAGTTCTCCGCGGTCGGCGGGAAGTAGTAGAGGGTGGTGTTCTGGGCCGGCTTCGTCCAGTCGTAGAAGACCCGGCTGGGGAAAGGGTTCGGCGGGAAGCTTACGGCGGTCAGGAAGACGGTGCCCTGCACCCGCTCCGGCCATGGCGGTGGCAGCGCTCCCGTCGAGGAGCACGGGCTCAGCCCAGGGATCCAGTGCTGAGTCTGGGCCTGCTGCCGAGCGCTGATCTTCGGGTAGGTGCTCTTCTTGAGGATCGGGTCGATCGACGGGCGGGCGTACTCCGCGGCGGCGGTCGGCGTCGCCGCCTCCGGGCGCTGGCACAGCGCCACGAGCCGCGCGAGGTTGGTCGTGGGGACGGCCTTGAAGGTCGGGAAATAATTGAGCGTAAAGTACTCGTAGATGGGAGCCGCGCTGCTCGGCTTGGCGTCGGCGTAGTACATGCTGCGGAAGGGCAGCCGGTTGCCGGCGTTGTACCAGTACCAGTTGGCCCCCTCGCCGCTCTTGCTCTTCCACCATTGCTGATCGCGGTTCAGGATCGGCGCCTGGCCGACGCACACCGCGCCGGTGGCCAGCCAGTCCCGCGCCGGCACGGTGAAGGGCGACTGCGCGGTCAGGTAGCGACAGGAGGTGGGTTGCTCACCGCCCTCCAGGCGGTAGAGCCTGCCGTTCGTGGTTACCAGGAAGTCCTCGTCGATGCCGTACTGGTCGGCCAGGGAGAAGCGGAAGGCCTGGGCGCTCTCGTCGAAGACGAACTTGCCGACCAGGAAGGAAGGTAAGAAGAAGTCTTGCATCAGCGCCACCGCCTCCCACTTCGCGGGGAGGAGGGGATGGCTGGTAGTCGCGCAGGGCTTGAATTGGGGCAGCGGCAAGAGGGCGTCGGCCGGGGCGGCCACGGCAGGAGCCGAGGCGTGGGCGGCAACCGTCGCCTCCCCCATGGCCTCCCTCGCACCGGGACCGAGAGCGATGAGCGCCAGGCCGGCGCTCCACAAGGCCAGGAGAAGGAAGCTGGGGGCGAGCCGATTCGATCGATGCATCTGGGTGTCCTCCAGGGGTCACGGGACGCGGATCGCCCGCGGCCCGAAGCCACAGGCAGCGCCGGCCGCACAGGCGGTGCCTCGGGTTCTGAGGCTCGCGCTCCAACTTACTGTCGCCACTGCTTAGAGACGCAAGAGTACGCGGCCTCTCGCCGTCGAGTCAAGAGTGCCGACATGCTGGAAATGCCACCGCCAACGCGCACTTGCCAGCGCCGGGCCGCCGCGGCCGCTTCACCCGGTCGGCGGTAGACTCCCGGCGGCTTCCCGCTACGCGACCGCACCCGGCGAGACCGCGGACAGGTTGAGCATAGCCAGGACACTCTGGTCGAGAGATGCGGCGCAGAGCACCCGCACCGCCTCATCTCGCTCGGCGATAGACTCTCGACAACCGGCTCCCCGTGCCTGCCATGCGCCAGTACCTCTCTACGCGCCGCGCCGGAACCGCCGCCCGCCGGCGCCCGGCCGCCGCCGCGTTCGCGCTCGTGCTCGCCCTCGCACCGGCGCCCGCTCGCCCGGCTGCGGCCATCCTCGCGGCGACCTCGCCCGCGACGGCTGGACCCGCGGCGCCCTCGCCTCCCGCCGGCGCCCCGGGCCATCCTCGCGAGCGCGGGTTCCCGCTGATCCAGGGCTACGCGCCGCCGGTCGAGGGGGCGGAGACCCAGAGCTACGACGTCGCCCATGACCCGCGCGGATTCCTCTACGTCGCCAACGCCGGCGGCCTGCTGATCTACGACGGAGCACGCTGGCAGCTCGTCCCGATCGGCCGCCAGAAGAGCGCCTTCAGCGTCGCCTGCGATGCCGCCGGCCGCGTCGCCGTCGGCGGCATCGACGATCTCGGCTACCTGGGCGCCGACGCCGGCGGCACGCCGCGGTTCGTCTCCCTGGTGCACCTGCTGCCGCCGGCGGCACGCCAGACGGGGCAGGTACTGCAGATCGTGCCCGCCGGCGGCGGCTTCCTCTTCAACGTCGCCGATCGGCTGCTGCTCTGGGATGGGGCCGCCCTCTCGACCCTCGCCACCTACCCGCGGGTACGGCCCTACCCGGAGACGTTCGCGTTCGCGGGGAGCACCTATGTCTGGAGCCAGGCCGCGGGGCTCTCACGGCTGGCGGGCCGGAGGCTCGAGCCCGTGCCCGGTGGAGAGCGCTTCCGCGGCCCGCGGCTGGACGCCCTGGCGCCGGACGGCGACGGCCTGCTGGCGTCGGTGCGCGGCCAGGGGCTGTTCCGCCTGGCGGCCGGACAAGTGACCCCCTTCGCACCCGAGGCATCGCGCTGGGCGGCAGCCAACCGCCTGCTCTCCGGCCGCCGGCTGGCCGACGGCCGCTGGGCGTTCGCCTCGGTGCTCGGGGGGCTGCTGCTGGTGCTGCCGGACGGCAGGATCGAGCAGGTCATCGACACCGCGGCCGGGCTCCCCGACGACATGGTCAGCGGCACGGTCGTGGACCGCGAGGGAGCGCTCTGGCTGTCCCTCAACAAGGGGCTGGCGAAGGTAGAGGTCGCCTCCCCACTCTCGGTCGTCGACAACCGGTCGGGGCTCAAGGGCAACATCTACGTCGTCGCGCGCTATCGCGACAGCCTCTGGGCCGGCACCGAGGCGGGCCTGTTCACCACCAGCACCGCGGTGCCCGCCGCGGGCTCCAGGGCCTGGGACCAGCCGGTCCGCATGCGCCAGGTCCCGGGAGTGCCGCCCGGGGTCTGGAGCCTGGTCGCGGCGGACGAGGACCTGCTGGTGGGCGAGGCCTTCGGCATCCACGTCCTGCGCGACGGCGGCACGCCACGGGCGCTCCCCGGCACGCCGCAGGACACCGTCTACGCCCTCGCCCGCTCACGGACCCAGCCCGAGAGGGTGTGGGTCGGCCTGGAGAGGGGATTCGCGGCCCTGCGGCGGGATCGCGCCGCGCCCGAGGGCTGGCGCTTCGAAGGCATGATCGATCCCACCCTGCGCGGGGTGCGCTCGATCGTCGAGGGGAACGACGGCCGCGTCTGGTGCGACTCGTCCTACACCGGCATCGTGGGCATGGAGGTCCCTGCCGGCTCGCTCCGCCCGGTTCGCGTGCGCCAGGTCGCCGGCAGCGCCGACTCCGAGCTGGTCCAGACCGCGCGCGACGTCCTGGTAGTAGGGGAGAACCGCGTGCTGCGCCTCGACGAGCGCCGCGCCAAGCTGGTCGTGGAGCCCGGCATGGGCCTGGAGTCGATCCGCGGCGGGCCCGGCTCGTTCTCCACCATCGCAGTGGACGCCGCGGGCAATCTCTGGATGGGCACCAACCCGCCCACCGTGGCCCTGCGCCGCGGCCGCGGCCGGACGCCCGAGCTGCGCTCGCTGGTCGAGGTGCCGGCGCGAGAGACCGACCAGTTCCTCGCCGAGCCGGATGGCGTCGTCTGGATGGTCACCGACACCGGGCTTTACCGCTACGCCGGGCCGCCGGGCGGCGAGCCCCCGCCCCTGCCGCGGACGCACCTGGCGCGCATCACCGTCGGCGGCGGCGGCGTGCTCTTCGGCGGCGCCCCCGGCCGCTCCCCGCGCGGCGGCCGCGAAGCCGAGCTCCCCCCCGACGTCCGCCGCCTGCGCATCGAGCTGGCGCCGCTGTCCTTCCGCGCCGGCCTGCGCTACCAGACCAGGCTCGAACCGATCGACGCCGACTGGGGAACGCCCACCGCCGAGCCCTACGCCGAGCTGACGCAACTGCCGCCGGGCGTCTACACG
>DATDGZ010000033.1:0-4933 GCA_036521795.1 Thermoanaerobaculia bacterium
CGATCGGCGCCAGCTCGAGCACCTCTCCCGAGGCGCGCACCAGGCGCTGGCGGCCTCGCTGGCCGGGTCCGCCGCCGGCGGCGCCGTACGGGGCCTCGACCCGGTGCTGCGTGAGCAGCGACAGCGACATCGGCGCCAGGAAGGTGAGCTCGCGCACTGCTCCCTCGCCGCCGCGGTGGCGCCCGGAACCGCCCGAGCCCCGGCGCAGCGCGAAGCGCTCGAGACGCACCGGGTAGCGGTGCTCGAGCACCTCGGGATCGGTGATGCGGGTATTGGTCATGTGGGTGTGCACGGCGCTCTCGCCCGAGAAGCCCGGGCCGGCGCCGGCGCCGCCGCAGACGGTCTCGTAGAAGCCGAAACGGTCGTTGCCGAAGAGCACGTTGTTCATCGTCCCCTGGCTGCAAGCCGCCAGGCCGAGCGCCTTGAGCAGGGTGTCGACCAGGCGCTGGCTGGTCTCGACGTTGCCGCCTACCACTGCCGGCGCCTGCCAGGGATCCTCGGGGAAGGGCGGATGGAGCATGCCGGGAGGCACTTGGAGGTCGACCGGGCGCAGCAGGCCCTCGTTGAGCGGCAACGGCTCGGCGACCAGCAGCCGCAGCACGTAGAGGACGGCGCTGCGCACCACCGCCGGCGGCGCGTTGAGGTTGCCCGGATGCACGCCGGCCGAGCCGGCGAAGTCGATCCGCGCGCCGGCCGGGCCGAGCTCGATGCGCACCGCCAGCGGCGAGCCGTCGTCCAGCCGCTCGACGGCTTCCAGGGGGCCTCGAGGCAGCCGGGCGAGAGCGGCGCGCAGGCGTTCCTCAGCGCGGCGCTTCAGCGCCTCCATGTAGAAGGCGACGACCCGGCGCCCGCGGCTACCGTCCTCGGCGCGCCCTCCGGCGCCGCCGCCAGCGCCGGCCGCGCGGGCCAGGGCACGCAGGGCCTCGGCGCCGCTGTGGTTCGCGGCGGCGGCGGCGCGGAGGTCCGCCAGGTTCTCCTCGACGGAGCGGGTCGGGAAGGGCCCTCCCAACAGCAGCCGCCGCAGCTCCGCCCAGCGCGCCTCGCCCCGGCGCGCCAGGTAGGTGGGCGGGATGACCACACCCTCTTCGGCGAGGCAGCGTGCGCCGGGCGGCATCGAACCGGGCCGCATGCCGCCGATCTCGGCGTGGTGAGCACGGCTGGCGACGTAGCCGAGGAGCGGGGGCGGCGCCGCGGCGCCTGCCTCGGCGTCGCCGAAGACCGGCGTGATCACCGTCACGTCGGGGAGATGGGAGCCGCCGAAACCAGGATGATTGGTCACCGCCACGTCGCCCGGCTCGAGCGGCAGCGCGGCGGCGGTCAGCCGCACGCAGAGCCCGAGCGCCCCGAGGTGCACCGGGATGTGCGGCGCGTTGACCACCAGCTCGCCGGCAGCGTCGAGCAGGGCGCACGAGAAGTCGAGACGCTCCTTGACGTTCGTCGAGACGGCGGTGCGCTGCAAGCGCTCGCCCATCTGGCGCGCGATGGCCGCGAAGCGGTGGGTGAACAGCTCGAGCTGGACGGCGGCGGCGCCGGCGCCGGCCCCTGATCCTGCCGCGTCCGGCGCCGTGCCGGTCACGCCAGCCCCCGCCGGCGCAACATGATCAGCCTGTCCGGTCATCCTGTCCGTCCACCCAGGTCGCCGCGCGCCGTGCCTCCGGGCTCCGCGCCGGCGGTCGCCTCCGTCGACCCGCTGCCGCCTGCCTCGCCTGCCGCCTCGCCCGCGCCGGCGCCGAGGGCTGTCTCCGAGCTCCCGCTGGCTCCGGCGCCTTGGCTCGCGAACGGCTGCGCCAGGTGGCGCCACGCCGCCGCCCGTGACACGGCGTCCTCCCGGTCGGACCTCAGCGCCAGGTCGAAGCCGCTGCGGCGCGGCCACCGCCCCGCCATGGAGAACAGGGCGGCAATGCAGATCACCAGGCCATAGAGCGGCGCCCTGCCGGTCATCGCGACGATGGCGGCGAGAACGGCGGCCACCGCCAACATGCCGAAGCTGGCACCGGTGGCCCAGGAGTAGGCGCGCAACCGTGCCGCCGCCAGCCTCTCTGGCGCTGCCGCTGCTTCGGCCGCCGCCGCATCTTCGGCCGCCGCCACTTCCTCGGCCTCCGCCGAGTCCTCGAGCTCGGCCGCAGCCTGCCGGCGCAGGATCCTGCCGTAGACGGCGGAAGCGAGCAGCACCAGCAGCATGGCGCCAAGAGCGACCAGGAAGGAATCGATCGGCGGCGACTCCATCAGGTCGCCGGCGCCAGGACGTGCCGCCGACCAGCCGATGGCGGCCGCGGTGGCCAGCACCGCCACCACGAGCGGCGCGCAGACCGCACCGAGGACGCGAAGGCGCCTGGCGACCGCACCGTCCTCGCCGTTCTCCCCGCCTTTCTCCCCGCCGTTCTCGTCGCCGGCCGCGGCCGGCTGCCGCGACGTGCCGCGATCCCACGACATCCAGGTCTCCTTCCAGCCGCCAGCCCCGCGCGACTCTCAGCCGGCCGCGCCACCTCGCCGCGCCGCCAACGTGATGGGCGCGCTGCTCTCCGCGGGCGCCTCGCCGGGCTGACCGGGCTGGCCGGGCCGGCCGGGCTGGCCGGGACAACGTCCGGGTCAAGTATATGGATAGAGGGGATCTGGGCCGGGAGCACCGGATGCTCGGCGCCGCAGGACCAGCGCGGCGGCCTCGTCGAGGCGGCAGGTCCAGTCCGCTTCCACCACGGTGGCGGTGTGGTCCTCCACCACCAGCGCCGGGCCCGCCAAGGCAGCACCCGCGACGAGCGAGGAACGCTCGTAGGCCGGCACCTCGCGCCAGGCGCCGCCGATGAAGGCTTGCTGCATGGTGACCTGGGGCGCCGCGGCACGCAGCCCGGCGTCGCCGGCGAAGGGGAGAGAGGCGGCGGACGCCCCCACCCGCCCGGACGAGGCCACCACCCGCAGCGACTCGACCTCGATGGCGCGCCCTTCGGGCTCGTAGCCGTAGACCTCTCGATAGGCGGCGGCGAACGCCCCGGCCAGGGCTGCCGCTCCCAGGTATTCGACCGGCAGCGTCGACTCCTGTCCGGCGAAACGCAAGGCCACGATACGGCGCCGCACCTCGACCTCGTCCCGCGGCACTCCCTCGGCCGCCACCGCCGCGGCGGCCTCGCGCCCCAGCTCCTCGCACCAGCCGTCGAGGTGCGCGGCGGCGGCGGCCAGCGGCATCAGCACCTGGCGTTGCGCGAAGCGCTCGACGACCGCCGCCCCCAGCCCCAGCGCCGACAGCAGGCCGGCGTCGGCCGGCACCAGCACCGTGTCCATGCCGAGCAGCACGGCCACGGCGCAGGCGTGTTGAGCACCGGCGCCGCCGAACGCCACCAGGGCGTACTCGGCCGGATCGTAGCCACGGCGGAGCGAGATGCCGCGGATGGCCTCGGCCATGCGCTCGTCGGCGATGGCGAGCAGCCCGGCGAGCACCTCCTCGCGCCGCGCCGCCGCCGGACCCGCCGCCGCCGGCCCCCGCTCCCCTGCCGGGACCGGGTCCAGGGAGTCCAGCAGGGCCGTCGCCGCCCGCTCGGCGGCACCGGGTTCGAGCGGGATCTCGAAGCGCCCGGCGGCCAGCCTGCCGAGCAGCAGGTTGACGTCGGTCAGGGTCAGCGGCCCGCCGGCGCCGTAGCAGGCCGGCCCGGGCCGGGCGCCGGCGCTCTCGGGGCCAACCTGAAGCCGGCCACCGTGGTAGGCGCAGATCGAGCCGCCCCCCGCCGCGACGCTCTCGATGGCGAGCGCCGGCGCCACCAGGTGGGCATCGCCCACCCGGTGCTCGAAGAGGTACTCGAAGTCGCCGTCGAAGCGCGCCACGTCCGTCGAGGTGCCGCCCATGTCGAAGGCGATCACCCGCTCGAACCCGGACGCCCGGCCGGCGCGGGCCGCCCCCACCACCCCTCCCGCCGGCCCCGAGAGCAGGCTGTCCTTGGCGCGGAAGGACGAGGCCCGCACCAGGCCGCCGGCGCTGGTCATGACGTGCAGGGCGCCGCTCGGCAGCTCGGCGGCCACCGCCGCGAGATAGTCGGCGAGCACCGGCGCGAGATAGGCGTCCACCACCGCGGTCTCGGCGCGCGGCAGCAGCTTGATCAGCGGCGCGAGCTCGGCCGACAGGGACACGTGCCGGAACCCGAGCTCGCGCAAGAAGGCGCCCAGCTCGAGCTCGTGCCGCGGGTCGCGGTAGCTGTGCAGCAGCGCCACCGCGGCGCACGGCACCCCCGAGGCGAGCAGCTCGGCTGCCGGCCCGCGCAGCGCCGCGAGGTCGAGCGGCGCGATCACCGAGCCGTCGGCGGCCAGCCGCTCGTCCACCTCCACCACCGCCCGGTAGAGCGGCGCGGGGCGCTCGACGGCGAGCGCGAACAGCTCCGGGCGCTGCTGGGTGCCGATGCGGAGCAGGTCGGCGAAGCCGCGGGTCAGGAATAGCGCCACCGGCGCGCCCTTGCGTTCGAGCAGGGCGTTGGTGCCGCGGGTGGTGGCGAGCCGCATCGCGAGCGGCGGCAGCGGCTGCCCGGGCGGCGTGGCCGTGACCAGCCGCGCCGCCAGCACCGGCGCCTCCTCGGCCGCCTGCAGCTCGACCGCGGCCCCGGCCAGCTCGCCGGGCGGCAGCGGTCCGTCCAACCGCAGCGTCGCGCCGAGCCGGCGATCCGGGCCGTCGTCGCCGACTGCGGCCGCGCCGACGGCGGCAGCCGCACCGGCAGCGCCGCCGCCGTCCGCCGCGGACCCTGCTCCCTCGGGGCCGCTGGCGAGCACCCGCCACCCCGCGCCGCCGTCCCCGCCGGCGCCGAGCAGGCGCAGCGAGCAGCCGGCGAAGAAGCCCGCCGGCAAGGCGCCGCCGCCGGCGCCGCCGATCGGCATCAGGCGCACCGCGGCCTCGCCGAGGCGTGCCGCGATCCGGGTGCGCAACGCGGCGGTGGACAGCACCTTCGCACGCCGCACC
>DATDGZ010000034.1:0-25472 GCA_036521795.1 Thermoanaerobaculia bacterium
TCGCCGGCCTCTGCCGGCGCCAGGAGCGGACCGTCGCCACGGCTCACGATGCGCACGCCGCCGCCGCGGCGGCCGTAGCCGCGCGACACGATGCAGACCGCCAGGCCCCGCTGCCGCAGGTGGGCGGCCACGGCGGCGACCAGCGGAGTCTTGCCGCCGCCGCCCCAGTGCAGATTGCCGGCGCTGATCACCGGCAGCGGCAGGCGGCGGGCCCTCTCGCGGTACCACCGCCGGCGCAGGCGATGGGCCGCGGCATAGAGCCGCTGCCAGGGCGAGCCGGCGGGCGGCGGTGGGTCCAGTGAGACCTGGAGGCCGGTGGCGACGACGGTGTCCATCAGCCGCCGCCGGCTTCCGCTTCGCCGTCCGGCCGTGCGCGGGGTGGGATCCTGGCGAGGATGGGGGCGAGCATCTCGAGTGTGCGGGCCAGCGCGCCGCCGTTCTCGACCAGGAGGGCGGCGGCACGCTCTCCTCGAGCGCGGGCGGCTGTCGGGTCGGCCAGCCACTCTCCCCAGACCCGGCCGAGCTCGGCGCCGTCCGCGACCCGCCGCCAGGCGCCGGCGGCGTCGAAGCGCTCCGCCATGTCGCGGAAGTTCTGCATCGACGGGCCGACCGCAATGGGGATGCCGTAGCGCGCGGCCTCGAGCGGGTTGTGGCCGCCGGTCCCGACCAGGGTGCCGCCGATGAAGGCCGCGGCGGCGTGCTGGAAGAGGGACGCCATCTCGCCCATGCTGTCGAGCAGGAGCACATCGGGGGCGTCGCGGCCCGCCGATACCGGCAGGCGGCTGCGCCTCACCACCACCAGGCCGTTCGCCGCGAGCAGGCTCTCGACCTCGTCCCAGCGCTCCGGATGGCGTGGCGCCAGGACCAGGAGGGCGCGGCGGCCGCCTCCCAGGGCGTCAAAGGCCGCGAGCACCTGCTCGTCTTCGCCCGGCATGGTGGAGCCGGCGATCACCACCGGCCGGCCGCCGGCGAGGCGGTCCAGGGCCGCGGCGAGGTCGGGGTTGGCGCGTGGCTCGGGAGTCTCGAATTTGAGGTTGCCGGTGACGGTGAGGCGGGCGGGATCGACCCCGAGGGCCTGCAACCGGCCGCGGTCCTCGGCGCTCTGCACACCGAAGCTCTCGATGCCCGAGAAGAGAAACCGCGCCAGCGGGCGGACCCGCCGCATGCGCCGGAAGCTGCGGTCGCCCACCCGCCCGTTGATCACCGCCACCGGCAAGGCATGCCGGCGCGCCTCGCGCAGCAGCAGCGGCCAGTAGTCTCCTTCCACCAGCACCAACGCCGCCGGGGTGAAGCGGCGCCAGAAGCGCGCTACCGCCGGGCGGAGGTCGAACGGCAGGTAGGCGACCCGCGCCCGGCCGGCGAAGGCCCGGCGCGCGAGGGCCTGGCCGGTCGGGGTCACGGTGGTGACCAGCAGCGGCAGCTCGGGCGGCAGCGCCCGCACCAGGGTGGCCGCGACGCCCACCTCTCCCACCGACACCGCGTGCAGCCAAAGGCCGCCAGCCGTCACGCCATTGTCCGGCTCGCCGGAGCCGGCACCGCCCAGGCGGCCGGCCAGGGTCGGCAGGTAGTGGCGGCCGCGCCGCGCCAGCAGGAACGGCCCGGCGGTCAGCAGCGCCAGGCCGAGTCCCGCCTCGTAGATCAGCCAGAGCAGAGAGCCCATCCGGCGACGAAGTATAATCAGCTGCCGGGCGACGCGGGGCGGAATCCGGCGGGTCACGCGGGGAATCGCACGGCCGGCGGGCGCATCCGGCGCCGAGCGGCGGCCGTACCGGACTGAACCCGTCGTCCCCTCCACCGAGACCTCGGCCTACGAACGATGGACCGCTTTGGACGCAGCTTGCTCGACCTGAGGCGCCGCTGGCGCGATCCGCGCGGCGCCGCTCCGCCCTCGGCGGACCCGGCGGGGCCGGCAGGTTCGGCGGGTATGGCCAGCCCGGGCGGCTCGGCAGGGCAGGCCGGCGCGGCGGGGCAGGCCGGCGTGGCAAGGCAGGCCGGCGTGGCAAGGCAGGCCGGCGCGGCGGGGCAGGCCAGCGCGGCGGGGCAGGCCGTCGCGGCCGGCTCGGCAGGGCAGCCCGGCGCGGCCCTTGGCACTGAGAGCTGGGCAGGGCAGAACAGAGCGGCTAGCTCTTCCGGCGGTGCGGCAGTCTCGTCAGCTCCGGCCGGCACCGCAGGCGGCCTGGAGGACTTGCCTGGGTCGGCTGCGGCTGCGGCGGCTTCTGGCGAGCCGGAGCTGGAGTCGGAAAACGTAGACGATGGTCGCAGCGCCCCCGTATACCGTGGTGAGATGATCGAGCTCGTCTACTCACGCCGACAAGCGCCGCCCTGGGCCGAGGTCTCCGATCGCGACCTGCTGTTCGCCCTCCGCGAGGGCGACGAGGCGGCGCTGAACGAGCTTATCGGCCGCAAGACGAAGCCCCTCCTGCAGCTGGTCACGCGCATCCTCGGCGATCTCGAGGAGGCGCGGGACGTCGTCCAGGTGACCTTCTTCAAGGTCTGGGAGAACCGCGCCAAGTTCGACGAGCGATGGAGCCCGAACACCTGGATCTATCGCATCGCGAGCAACCTTGCCATCGACCACCTGCGCTCCCGCCGCAGCCGCGAGCGCAGCCAGGAACCGGTGCGGCAGCACCTCCGCCAGGTCGCCGACGGCCGCGCTCACCGCGACCTGTCGCGCCTGCAGCAGGGCGAGGTTGCCGCCATCTTCCGCGAGCTGGCCGGCGCTCTCTCGGAGAAGCAGCGCATGGTCTTCCTGATGCGCGAGGTCGAGGGGCTGTCGTCGCCCGAGGTCGCCGGCATCCTGGGTTGCCGCGAATCGACGGTGCGCAACCACCTCTTCAACGCCCGCAAGTACCTGCGCGGCGAGCTGCTGCGGCGCTACCCGGAGTACGCGGCGAACTTCGCCGCCGCGGCGCCGGCCGCCGCCGGCTGCCAGGCCAGCGCTTCGGCGACCGCGGCGAGCACCTCGGCGACCCCGGCGATCCACTCCGGGAGGGAGCGGCCATGAGCTGCCCCGACTGGCGCCGGTTGGACCCCGCCGCCCGCGATGCGTCCAGTGCGCCTCGTGCCGCCGCCGACGGCGCCCGCGCGATCGATGCGATCGATGCGCTCGATGCCCTCCATGCCGTCCACTGGCAACAGGCGCTCAGCCATCTCGACAGTGGGTGCCCCCACTGCTGGCGTGAGGCGCTCGCCGTCGATCCGACGCTGATCTTCCGCCGGCTGCCGGCGCCCGAGCTCACTCCCGCGCAGGAGGCCGAGGAGGTCGAGGCCGCGCGCCTGGCGGTGGCGGCCATGCGCACCGCCAGCCGCATGGAGCAGGCGGCCCGCGGCGATGCCGGTGCCCGCTCGGCGAGCGGGCGGCGGCGCCGCCGGCAGGACTGGCAGGCCGGGTCGGGCTGGCCGGCGCTTGCCCTGCGCCGCCTGCCGGCGATCCGCTCCCTGCCCTCTCTCCATGTCCACCCGGCGCGGTGGGCGCTGGCGGCCGGCCTGACGGCGATGGCGCTGGTCTACGGTTCCGGCCACGGCTGGCGGCCCCTGCCTCCGATGACTGCCGCCGCGGCCCCCGGTGCTGCTGCTCCTGCCGGTGCGCTCGCCTCCTCCGTCATCCCGTCGACCCAGGCAGGCCTGGCAGGCCAAGCCGGTCAGGACATGCGGGCAACCTCGGCGTTCGCCGCCGCGGCGGCGGAGCCAGGTGGTCAAGGTGATCCAGGTCCACGGATGATGCCGCCGGGCTGGGCCGGCGCGTCGGCGGTGCAACCGGCGGCGTCGCGACCCTCGATCGAGGGGCTGAGCCGGCCCGAGGCGCGGGTCTACCAGATCGACAGCCCGCACATGTCAGTGGTGATGATCGTGGACGGCAAGCTCGATGTCTGAGCTCGCGTCGCGGCCACGATCCAGACGGAGTTGGCCTGGGACACCTCCCCGGCGGCCGTCCGTTTGAGCCGGCTCCGCGGTCGCGATAGACTTCCGGGTTTCTGATGGTATCCGTGCGCCGCCTCGTCGCGATCGTTGCGGTCATCGCGAGCGTTCTCTGGACCTGCGGTCCAGCGGCGCCGCTTGCCGCCCAGGCAGGCCAACCGCCGCGGGATTCCGCCGAGCTGGCCCTTCTCGCCTACACCCTGCGCTATCAGCAGGCGCTCGAGGCCATCCCGCTGATCCAGCCGCTGCTCACCGGCCGCGGCACGCTCGAGCTGCAGCCCGGCGGCAACACGCTGGTCATCCGCGACACCGCGGCGGTGCTCGCCCGCATCGTGCCGGTGCTGCACGCCTTCGACCATCCGGCGCAGCCGCTCAAGGTCGAGATCCTGATCGTGCGTGCCAGGCGCGCGTCGGCCGGGCCGCAGCAGCTGTCTCACTCCGACCTGCCGGAGTCCTTGACCCGCCGGCTGCGCGAGCTGCTGCCGTACGACATCTACGAGCTGCAGGCGCAGGCGAACCTCGGATCGCAGGAGGGGCAGGCGGTCGCCTACGAGCTCGGGGACGACTATGTCGTCAGCTTCCGTCTTGGTACATTGATGGAGGCGAAGCGCATCAGGCTCGGCAACTTCGAGGTCAGCCGCCGCGCCGGCAGGAGCAAGTCGACCGTGCCGCTGGTCCACACCAGCCTGAACCTCTGCCTGGACCAGACGATGAGCCTCGGCCTGGCGCGCAGCGAGGGCAGCCGCGATGCGCTGATCATCGTCGTGACGGTGCATCACGGCGATCCCCGGCCGCGAGGGGAGCCCTGAGCCTGGCGCCAGTTCTGTGCCACGGATCACAGGTAGAGCAGGCGGAGCCAGGGAATCAGGTAGAGCCAAGAGCAAGAAGCAAGAAGCCAGAAGCCAGAAAGACCCAGAAGCCAGAAAGACCCAGAAGCCAGATAGACCCAGAAGCCAGATAGACCTCGAAGCCAGATAGACCTCGAAGCCAGATAGACCTCGAAGCCAGATAGACCCAGATAGACCTCGAAGCCAGATAGACCCAGATAGACCCAGATAGATCCAGGAACCAGGTAGAACCAGGTAGAGCCAGGCAGAGCAGGGAATGAACAGAAAGCGAGCGCATGCAGTTCTACTGTAGGGTCGGAACGTCCGAGGGCCGCGTTCTCGAGCAGACGTTCGTCGCCAGCGACGAGCCGGCGTTGCTGACCGAGCTGGCCAAGCTCGGCTATCACGTCTTCGAGGTGCGGCGGCGCGGCATGCCGCGCAAGCTCGGGGCGGCGGGGATCTTCGGACGGCACCGCAAGCCGATCCCGGTCCAGGAGTTCATGATCTGGAACCGCGAGCTGGCGGTGCTGCTCAAGGCGGGCCTGCCGCTGCTGCAGGCCCTGGACCTGATGCTGGAGCGGATGCAGAACGAGCACTTCAAGGCGGTGCTGACCGACATCCGCGACCGGGTCAAGAGCGGCCAGGACCTGTCCGAGGCCTTCGAGGAGCATGCCGAGCTCTTCCCCCGGCTCTTCCCCTCGACGCTCAAGGCTGGCGAGAAGAGCGGCGAGCTCGAGCAGGTCATCCGCCGCTTCATCCGCTACCTCAAGCTGGTGATGGACGCGCGGCGGCGGGTGGTCACGGCGCTGGTCTACCCGGTGGTGCTGATCTGCCTGTCGATCACCATGATCAGCGTGATGATGGTCTACGTGGTGCCGAAGATCACCATCTTCTTCGAGAACCTGGAGGTGCAGCTGCCGCTGATGACGCGGATACTGATCGCCGTCTCCGGCTTCGCGCACCACAACGTCGTCTGGCTGGTGCTCGGCTTGCTGGGCGTCGTCGTCGCCTTCCGCGCCTGGAGGCGCACCGCGGCGGGCCGGCTGTGGCTGGACCGCGCCAAGCTCAAGCTGCCGTTCCTCGGCCCGGTGCTCCACCGCTTCGCTCTCACCGAGCTCTGCCGCTCGCTCGCCACCCTGCTCTCCGGCGGCATCCCCCTGGTGCCGGCGCTCGAGATCGCGACCGACGCGGTCGGCAACCTCGAGATCCGCCAGGCGATCGCGCCGCACATCCAGCTGGTGCGGGAGGGCAAGCCCTTCCACGAAGCCCTCGAGCGCAGCGGCGTCTTCCTCGAGATGTCGATCGACATGATCAAGGTGGGCGAGGCCACCGGTTCGCTCGACGAGATGCTGACCAGCGTCGCCGACTTCATGGACGAGCAGATCGAGACCCGCATGGGGCGGATCCTGACGCTGATCGAGCCCCTGATGCTGGTGTTCATGGGCATCATCGTGGCGATGATCCTGGTCGCGATCTACCTGCCCCTGGTCAGCGCCCTGGGGCAGAGCCAGTATTGATGTGGGCAAGGAGCTGTCGACGATGATCGCCATCAACGGCTACCCGGCCGCCGACGCCGATTCCGAGAAGGAGAGCGCGGAACAGCTGCAGGCGCGGCTGGTCTCGGAGCGGCGCCAGGCCGAGGAGTTCGCGGCGCGCTACGGCCTCGAGTTCGTCGACATGACCCGCTTCCGGATCGACAACGACCTGTTCCGGCGGGTGCCCTTCGAGCTGATGCTGCGCTACGGCTTCATCCCCGAGGGCCAGCTCGACGGGCGCCTGTCGGTGGTCATGGCCGACCCGTCGAACGTGGTCAAGATCGATGAGCTCGAGCTGCTGCTCGGCCAGCCGGTCGAGGTCAAGGTGGGGGTGCGTTCGGCGATCGCCGAGATCCTGACCAAGTCGGAGAGCGCGCAGCGGGTCCTCGACGAGGCCAGCGAGGACTTCCGCATCCAGCTGGTGCAGGAGGACGAGGAAGGCGAGGAGGTGCTGTCGATCGACCGCATCACCGCCGACACCAGCCCGATCATCAAGCTGGTCGACTCGACGATGTTCAACGCCATCCAGCGCCGGGCGAGCGACATCCACATCGAGAGCCGCGACACCGAGGTGATCATCAAGTACCGCATCGACGGCGTCCTCTACCAGGCGATGGAGCCGATCGACAAGCGCCACCAGCAGACCATCATCAGCCGCATCAAGGTGATGTCGGAGCTCGACATCTCGGAGAAGCGCACTCCCCAGGACGGCCGCTTCAAGCTGCGGCTGCGGGGCCGCACGATCGACTTCCGCGTCTCGATCATGCCGTCGGTGCACGGCGAGGACTGCGTCATCCGCATCCTCGACAAGGAGTCGATGAACAAGGAGTTCAGCACCCTGCGGCTGGACATCCTGGGGTTCGACGACGAGACCCTGCGCAAGCTGCGCAAGTTCATCCGCGAGCCGTACGGCATGGTGCTGGTCACCGGCCCCACCGGCTCCGGCAAGACGACGACGCTGTACGCCTGCCTGTCGGAGATCGTCTCCTCCGAGGACAAGATCCTCACCATCGAGGACCCGGTCGAGTACCAGCTGCGCGGCATCACCCAGATCCCGGTCAACGAGAAGAAGGGGCTGACCTTCGCGCGCGGCCTGCGCTCCATCCTGCGCCACGACCCGGACAAGATCATGGTCGGCGAGATCCGCGACGAGGAGACGGCGCAGATCGCCATCCAGTCGGCGCTCACCGGCCACCTGGTCTTCACCACCGTCCACGCCAACAACGTCGTCGACGTGCTCGGCCGCTTCCTCAACATGAACGTCGATCTCTACAACTTCGTCTCGGCGCTCAACTGCGTGCTGGCGCAGCGCCTGGTGCGCAAGATCTGCCCGCACTGCCGCCACGCGGTGAAGGCCTCGCGGCAGCTGCTCGAGGAGAGCGGGCTCGATCCCGCGATCTATGCCGAGTTCGTCTTCTACGAGGGATCGGGCTGCATCGAGTGCAGCGGTACCGGCTTCCACGGCCGCCTGGCGGTGTCCGAGCTGATGGACCTCTCGGACCACATCCGGGAGCTCATCCTGGACAAGCGGCCGGCGTCGGAGATCCGGCGCGCCGCCAAGGAAGAGGGCATGACTTTCCTGCGCGAGTCGGCGCTCGAGCAGGTGCTGCGAGGAGTGACCACGCTTCGTGAGATCAATAAAGTCACCTTTGTGGAGTAGGCGGCTGCTGGGGTTCGCCCCGCTGCCGTCGCCGCCCCACGTCTTCGCGCTCGACGCGGCACGGCTGCGCTACGGCCAGCTGGCCGTGGACCGCCAGGGCCTGCGGCTGCGCGCCTTCCGCCAGCTGGCGCTGCCGCCGGACTCTTTCCACAACGGCCTGCTCGGCGGGCCGCTGCGTGATCCGGGTGCCTTCCGCGAGCTGGTCGGCGGTATCCTCGACGGCGTCCCGGGCGGGGTTCGCGAGGCGTCGCTGGTGATCCCCGACGCCTGGCTGCGGGTCACCTACGCCGAGAGCGGCGACCTGCCGCGCGGCGGCGCCGCGCGCGACGAGGTGCTGCGCTGGAAGCTGCGGCGCCTGGTGCCCTTCCGGGTCGACGAGCTGCGCATCGGCGCCGCCGAGGTCTCGCCGCTGCCCGGGCAGGAGGAGCCGCGGCGGTTGCTGATGGGCTTCGCCATCGAGCAGCTGCTGGCCCAGATCGAAGATGCGTTCACGGCGCACGGAGTCCGCTTGGGACAGATCTCGAACGTCAGCCTGTCACTGCTCGAGGGCCTCGGCACGGCGGATTCGAGAGGGCCCGCGGCCGCGCAGCCGGCGGTGTCCCAGCGCGGCCGCTCCTCCTTCCTGGCACTGACCCTGGTCGAGGACGACGGCTACACCCTGATCCTGGCGCGCAGGGGCGAGCCGGTGCTGCATCGCTACAAGGCCATGGCCCTCGGCAGCGCCGGCGCCGCCGACACCGCGCCGGGAGGGTCGGTGGTGCGCGACCTGCGCCTCACCAGGAACTTCCTCGACGAGCACTTCCCGGGCTCGTCGCTCGAGACCGTGCTGCTGCTGGCGCCGCCGCCGCTGCAGCCGCTGTGGCTGGACCGGTTGCAGCAGGGCCTCGGCCGCCGGGCGGCAGTGGTGGACGGTGCAGTCCTGCCGGCCCTGCGCAGCGAGGCCCCGAGCGCGCTGCCGCCGTGGCGGGAACTGGCACCGATGGTCGGCGCGGCCCGGCGGATGATCGCATGACGCTGCCACCGTTCGACGGACCGCGGGCGCGCCAGGCGACCGCCACCCTCAACGGCGAGCCCGCCGTCGACGGAGCCCCTGCCGGCCCCGCAGTCCCTCTCGACTCGCCCGGCTCTCCTGGCTCTGTCGGCGCGCCTGCCTCCACGGGGTTCGCGGCCGCGCCGGCGCCGGCCGCCCCGTTGGAGAGCGCCGAGTCGCTCAACCTGGCCCAGCGGCCGTTCGTCAACACCCGGCCGGTGGAGCGGGTGGCGGCAATCCTCTGGGTGCTGGGTGTGGCCCTGCTGGCTTGGAACCTGAAGCTGTTCATGGGCTACCTCGGCAGCTCCCAGGCTACCCGCGTCAAGCTCGCTGCCCTCGAGCGCGACATCGCGGGGGAGCAGCGCACCAACGCCGACCTGCAGGGGCAGGTCGACAAGCTGGGGCTCGATCAGGAGAACCGCGAGGTGACCTTCCTCAACCGCAAGATCGAGGAGCGCACCTTCTCGTGGAGCCTGCTCTTCGATCGGATGGCCGAGGTGCTTCCCGACAAGGTGCGGCTGCTGCGGCTCGCGCCGAGCAACGTGGTGCAGCGGGAGATCGGGTTGGGGCCGCGCCCCTCGCCGCGCGAGCTCAACCCGCCGCCGGTCGTGCTGACGCTGCACTGCGAGGCCAAGGACGACGAAGCGCTGCTGCGATTCGTAGACAACTTGTTCGCCCATCCCGCCTTCTCCGAGCCGAACCTGGAGAACGAGGAGCGCGAGGACAGCGGCCTGCTGAGATTCGACCTCACCGTGCAGTACCAGCCGAACGCGCCGACCGACCTGACCACGCCCCGGACCCGGCCGAGCCGGACGACACGCTCGAGGCAGACAACGCGAACGACCGGGACGACGAGCTCTGAACAGAGGGTGGAGACACTGCGCACCCTGCCGGGGACGCAGGCCCCCGGGGCCCCGGCCGGCGGCGGGACGGGAGGCGCGGGTGACGCGCAGGCCGCGCCGCAGGGTGCCGCCGCGACCCCGCCGCCCGCGGCTGTGCCGGGCACCGGCTCGCCGGCCGGCGCCGGCCTGGTGCGGGTGGCGCCGCCGCCGCGGTGGCCCGGCGCGGGCAGACCGCGAGGGCCGGCGACACCCGGAGTGCCGGGGCGGCCGCGGACGTCGGCGCCGGCGGCTCCGCCGGCGGCCAGCGAGCCGCCCCCGCCTCCCCAGCGGCCCCCGGCGCCGTCGCAAGGCCCCGGGAACCCGCTTCCTCCCGGAGCGCCGGACGCGGGAGACCGGCGATGACCGGCGCGCGCGGCGACATCTGGCGCCAGCGCCTGTGGGTGTGGGCGGCCGCGCTGGCGTTCGTGGCCCTCAACGGCATCGGTTTGCTGGTCTACCTGTTCGCGTACTCCGACCGCGTCAAGACCCTGGAGGTCGACCTGCGTGACCAGGGCCAGCGGCAGGCCGACGTCCACGCCGCGCACCTGCACTCCGAGGACCTGCTGCGCCAGGCGCGGGTCAACCGCGAGCGCATCCTGCAGCTCTACGACGAGCATTTCTCCACCCGCCGGCGGCGGCTGACCGGGGTGACGGCGGAGGTCAAGGATCTCGCCAGGCGCGCCGGCCTGGTGCCGCGCTCGATCACCTACCCGGAGGAGCAGATCCAGCAGTACGGCCTGATCAAGCGCTCGTTCATCTTCTCGGTCGACGGCACGTATGCCGATCTGCGCAAGTTCATCAACCTGCTCGAGCTGTCGGACTCCTTCCTGACTCTCGAGGACGCCTCGCTGGCCGAGGAAGGGCAGCGTCGCGACGGCACCAACCGGTCCGGCTTCTCACCGCCGGCGGGGTTCTCGCAGCCGGCTGCCGCCGCCCGTCCGGGCGTGCCGGGCGTGCCGGGCGTGCCGGTGCCGGTGCCGGTGGCGGCGCCGCCGGGGGCCGGGCCCGTCCTCCCTCATGGGGCGTTGCGCATGGGGTTGACGATCTCGACGCTCTTCTCCTCCCAGGACCAGCCGCGGGACGTGCTGGCGCCGCTGCCCGGCGCCAAGGCCGACGACGGCGCCGCCGGCCCCGGCGCCCGGCGCGCGGGGCGTGGAAGGACGCCGCCGCCATGAAACAGAGGCAGAAGGTGCTGCTGGGCGTGCTGGTGGTGCTGCTGCTGATCCTGGCCTGGGTCTACCTGGTGCCCGGCGACGACGCGGCGGCGCCGCCGCCGCCCGCGGTCGGCCGCAGCGCCGGCCCGATCGACCCCGATGCCGGCGTGGCCGCCGCTCCCGCTCCCGCGCTGGCGCGGCCGCCGGCCGGCGCCTTCGCCGTGGTGTCCGCCAGCGATGCGGCGCCGGGCGCCCCGCAGAGCGTCGAGCCGCTGCGCCTGGCTGCCTTGAGCCACGTGCCACCCGGGTTCACCACCGGCCGCGACCCCTGGCGCTTCGTCGAGCCGCCGCCCCCGCCGCCGCCGAGGCCGCGGGTGCCGTCGGCAGCGGAGCTACGAGCGATGCGGGAAGCGGAGGAGGCGCGCCAGCGGCAGCTCGCCGAGCTGGCGCGGCTCAAGGCGATCGACGACGCGACGCTCAAGCCGCCGCCGTTCACCTGGTCCTATCTCGGCAACTTCGGCCCGAGCAGCAAGCGCATCGCCGTCTTCACCGACGGCAAGCGGGTGTGGAACGCGCGCCAGGGCGAGACGCTGGAGAACAAGTTCATCGTGGCCCAGATCGGCTACGAGTCCGTGGACATTCGCTTCGTCGGGTTCCCCGACGTGCCCGCAGAGAGACTGGCGGTCAAGCACTAGCCCGCTCGGAGGAACCCTTCAAGATGCGACATTCGATGCTGCGGCTGTTGGTCCCGGTCTTGCTGGCGGCGCTGGTGGCGGGCTGCGCCGCCAACGCTAGCTTCCGCAAGGCGGAGTCGGCCGAGGTTACCGGCAACTGGGACGAAGCCGTGCTGCGTTACCTCGAGGCCCTCGACAGCGACCCCGGCAACATCAAGTACCGTGCCGCCCTGCTGCGCGCCAAGATCAAGGCGTCGCAAGTTCACTTCGAGAAGGGCAAGCAGTTCGAGAAGGCGAACGTGCTGGAGCGGGCGCTGGTCGAGTACCAGCAGGCGGCCCAGCTCGACCCCACCAACCAGTACGCTGCGGCGTCGCTCGAGCACGTGCGCCGGGGGCTCGTCGCCCAGCGCGAGAACCGCCCGAACGACACCATCGAGAAGATGAAGGAGAGGACGCGCGGCACGCGGCCGCAGCCGCCGCTGCTCAATCCGCGCTCCACCCAGCCGATCTCGCTCGAGTTCCCGCAGCCGGTCTCGATCTTCCAGATCTACCGCGCCCTGGCGCAGGCTTTCGGCATCAACGTGCTGTTCGATCCCAACTTGAAGGACCAGGAGATCGCGATCGACCTCAAGGACGTCACCGCGCAGGCGGCGCTCGAGACGCTGATGCACGCCGCCGGTCACTTCTACAAGGTCATCGACGAGCACACCATCCTGATCGCCGCCGACACGCCGCAGAACCGCCGCACCTACGAGGACCTCGTCATCCAGACCTTCTTCCTCTCCAACGCGGAGGTCAAGGACATGACGACGATCCTGCGCAGCCTGATCGACGCCAAGAAGATCGCCACCAACGATCAGCTCAACGCCATCATCCTGCGCGACACCGCCGACAAGGTGAAGGTGGCCGAGAAGATCATCGAGACCAACGACAAGTCGAAGGCCGAGGTGGTGGTCGACGTCGAGCTGCTGCAGATCAACACCAACCGCATGACCGACCTCGGCCTGGCCCTGTCCCAGTACTCGATCGGACAGTCGCTCGACACCGGCAACGCCGCCACCACGACCGGCACCGGCAGCACCGCCACCACCACGCCCGGCGGCCTGCGGGTCTCCGACATCCCGTTCCTGAACCAGAGCAACTGGATCCTGACCGTCCCGAACATCGTCTACAACTTCGCCAAGACGGTCGGCGAGGCGCAGCTGCTTGCCAAGCCGCAGCTGCGCATCACCGAGGGCCAGAAGGCCAACCTGGTGATCGGCGACAAGATCCCGATCCCGCTGACCACCTTCAACACCTCGAACACCATCGGCGGGACGATCGTGCCGATCACGTCCTTCCAGTACCAGGACGTCGGCATCAAGATCGAGATCGAGCCGCGCGTCCACCATAACCAGGAGGTGACGCTGAAGGTCAAGATCGAGGTCAGCAACCTGGGCAGCAACGTCACCTTCAACGGCCAGACGCAGCCGACCATCAGCACGCGCACCTTCGACACGACCATCCGGCTGCAGGACGGCGAGACCAACCTGCTGGCCGGGCTGCTCCGCACCGACGAGAGCAAGAACGACCAGGGCATCCCCGGGCTCTCCGACCTGCCGCTCATCGGCCGGCTGTTCTCGGACAAGTCGCACACCAGCGCCCACACCGACGTCATCCTGACGCTGACCCCGCACATCATCCGCAACGCCGAGATCACCGAGGAGGACCTGCTGCCGATCTGGGTCGGCACCGAGGCCAACGTCAGCTTCCGCGGCACCAGCACGCGCGCCGAATCGGAGACCGAAGGCCCCTTCGAAGGCAACGAAGGCACCCCCGAGGAGATCCAGGATGCCATCCGGCGGCGCATCCAGCGCCTGCCGCGCGGCCTGCGCAACGACGAGGAAGGCGGGGCCGGGGCGTCGCAGCCGCAGCCGCCGGCGCAGCCGCCGCCGCCCGGCATGAACCTGACTCCGGCGACGCCGCCGAGCGACATCTTCAAGCCGACGGTGCCGGCGACGCCCACCCCGCCGGCGCCGCAGAAGCCGCCGCCGGCCGAGGGCGAGCCGCCGGAAGGCGGGCCACAGTCTTCGGCGCTACGCGCCCCGGCCGCGGCCCCGGTGGCGGTCCGGGCCGCCTACCGGCAGGAGGATGCCGCGGCGGCCCAGAGCGCGGCCGTGCGAGTGTGGCTGCTGCCGCGCCAGCTCACCGTGGCCGCGGGCGATCGCTTCGAGGTCGCGGTGCAGGTGTCGGCCGGCCGGGCGATCTCCCACCTGCCGCTCACCCTGGTCTTCGACCCGTCGCTGCTGGCGGTCGAAGCGGTGGCCCCCGGCGAGTTCCTGGGCGACAGCGGCAAGGCCGAGATCCTGGCGGATTTCAGCCGTCCGGGCGAGGTCGTGGTGGGAGCGAGCCGCTTGGGTGACCAGGCCGGCGTCACCGGTGCCGGCAACCTGGTGCGGGTCACCTTCCGCGCGCTGACCGCCGGATCGGCGCTGGTCGGTTTCGCTGGCCGCGAAGCGCTCGACAACGCCTTGCGGCCGGTGCTGCCGATCTCGGTCAAGCCGGCACACATCGAGGTGCAGGACGGCGGCGGCAATGGCGGTGGCGGCGGCGGTGGCGGTGGCGGCGGACACCGCCAGCCCGCGAAGCCCGCGGCGCCGCCTGCCGCGGCGCCGCCGGCGCCCCCCGGGGCCTTCGGGGCCTCCGGGCCCTCCGGGGCGGGACCTTCGGACGGCTGATGGCGGCGGCGGCGAGCACGCGTGACCTGAAGCATGGTGGTCGAGAGTGACCGGGGTGACCAGGGTGCCGATGGCGTGGCTGAATCGATGGCGGCGGCGGGACGGCGGCGGCCGCCGCGGGCGGCAGGGAGGCTTCACGCTCGCCGAGCTGGTCATGGTGTGCGCCATCCTGGCCTCGCTGTCGCTGCTCGCCATGCCGGTGGTCAAGTACACCGCCAAGCGCTCCAAGGAGATGGAGCTGCGAGGGGATCTCCGCGAAATGCGCGCCGCGATCGATCAGTACAAGCGCTTCTCCGACCAGGGACTGCTGCCGGTCGAGCTCGGCTCGGAGGGCTATCCGAAGGACCTGGAGTCCCTGGTCAAGGGCATTGCGCTGGTCGGGCAGGTCGACCGCAAGATGAAGTTCCTGCGCCGCATCCCCTTCGATCCGATGACCGGCAAGCAGCACTGGGGAGTGCGCAGCTTCCAGGACGAGCCCGACTCCACGCAGAGCGGCGGCGAGGACGTCTACGACGTCTTCTCGCTGTCGTCGGGGGTCGGGCTGAACGACATCCCCTACCGCAAATGGTGATCGAACACGGAGCGTCATCCATGGCCGCACGAGCAGCGGAAGCAGCAGTCAGGCGCGAGGACGCCGGGCCGGGTCCTCGGCCGGAGCAGGGCTTCACGCTGCTCGAGATGATCATCGTCGTGGCCATCATCGGCATCCTGGCCGCCATCGCCATGCCGAAGCTCAAGGACATGCCGATGCGGGCCAACGAGGTGGTGCTCAAGAGCAACCTGCACATGCTCCGGGACGTGATCGACCAGTACTACGGCGACAAGGGGCACTATCCGGCGTCGCTCGAGACCCTGGTCAAGGACGGCTACCTGCGCGCCGTCCCGGTCGATCCGATCACCAAGCGCAACGACACCTGGGTGCTGGTGCGCGAGGAGCCCGACCCCGACCACCCGCCGGACGACAGCGCCGATGCCGGCTCCGGCTCCGGCGACGACAACACCCCGGGCATCGTCGACGTCCACTCGGGCTCGCCGAGGACCTCTTTCGCCGGCACTCCCTACGCCGAATGGTGACCTCGCGCACCTCTGCCGCCCGCCGCGGCGCGGCCGGTTACAGCCTGGTCATGGTGATCATGGCGGTCGCCGTGCTCAACATCATGCTCGCCGCCGCGCTGCCGAAGTGGAGCGAGATGATCAAGCGCGACAAGGAGGAGGAGCTGATCTCGCGCGGCTGGCAGTACGCCGAGGCGATCCGCGTCTTCCAGCGGCGCTTCCAGCGCTACCCGGTCAAGCTCGAGGAGCTGATCAAGGCGAAGCCGCGCTGCATCCGCCAGCTGTGGAAGGACCCGATGACCGCGAGCGGCGAATGGGCGCCGATCCTGCTGTTCCAGGGCTCGCCCGTCCATGTGCCCGGCACCCCGGAGATGCCGCCGTCGCAGGGGCTCGATCCCAACCAGCCGCAGGTCACCACCGGGCCGATCGTCGGCGTGAGGAGCCGCAGCCCCAGCAAGTCGCTGCTCGTCTTCTTCGGCCATGAGCGCTACGACGAGTGGGAGTTCCGCGTCGAGATGCTGACGCACGCGCAGATCCGGGCGGGCGGCGCCGGCATCCCGGGCGGCGGCTTGATCCTGAGCACCCGGTGGCTGGGGCGGCCGATGCCGAGCTTCGTGCCCCCGGGCAGCCAGATGCCGAACGTCTTTCCGGGCGGGGCACCCGGAGGCCCGCCGCGACCGGTCGGAGGGGTCCTGGGCGGCGGCGGCAACCCCGGCAAACCTTGATGATCCGAGTGCGGGTGCGGCGGCTGCCCGCCGCGAGCGGCCTGCCGCTGCCGGCGGCGGCGTCGGCCGGCAGCTCCGGGTGCGACCTGCGCGCGGCGCTCGCGGGCGAGGCGGTGCTGCGGCCGGGCGAGCGGCTGCTGGTGCCGACCGGCCTGGCGCTCGAGATCCCGCCGGGCTGGGAGGGGCAGGTGCGCCCCCGCAGCGGCCTCGCCCTGCGCCACGGCATCGGCATGGTCAACGCCCCCGGCACGATCGACAGCGACTACCGCGGCGAGGTGGGCGTGCTGCTGATCAACCTCGGGACCGAGCCGTTCACGCTGCGGCGCGGTGACCGCATCGCACAGCTGGTGATCGCACGCGTCGAGAGCGTCGAGTGGGAGGAAGCGGAGGCCCTCGACGGCAGCGGCCGCGGCGAGGGCGGCTTCGGGTCGACGGGGGTGTGACCGGGGCCGTCCCTGTCCCCACGGGCTAAGATGACCACCATGACGAGCATCCGGCGGCGGGCGGGTTGGCTGGTCCTGGCGGCCTTGACGATGACCGCCGGCGCCGTCGGGCTCGGTGCCAAGCCGCTCAACCCGAACGCGCCGAAGAAGCCGCCGCCGTCGACCGAGAAGCCGAAGGGCGGTCCGGCCGCTCCCAGGCTGGCGCGGCGGGTGGTGGTGGTGAGCCTCGACGGAGCGAGCGCCGCGGAGCTGCAGCAACTGTGGCGCGACGACCTGCTCGACGAGGGCGGCTTCGCGCGCTTCTTCCGCGAAGGCGAAGTGGCGTCGGCACTGATGCCGGTCGATCCGACTCTCGACGCTCCCAATGACGTGAGCCTGGCGACCGGCGCGGCGCCGGATCATACCGGCATCGGCGGCAACCACTTCCATCCGTCAGGAGCGCCGGACTTCGCCAAGGCGAGCGGGTTCAACTTCCCGATCGGGGTCGAGACGCTGTGGGAGGCGGCGCGGCGGCAGCGGAAGAAGGTCGCCGTGGTGGCCTGGCCGGGCGTCGACGGCAGCGAACCGCGGCTGCGCGCCGACATCGGCTTCAGCGACGTCGCCGGCGCCGAGCGCGATCCGCAGCTGCTGGTCCTCGAGCGCTCCGACTGGCAGCCGGCGGCGACGCCGCCGCAGCTCGCCAGCCCCAGCCGGTCGCCGGTGCTCGGTGCCCACGTCGCTCTCGCCGGCGCGGGCGGGGTGGCGGGCGGGGTCGCGGCCGCCGGCTTCGACCTGTACGCGGTCGGCCGCAGCGAGGACAGCCAGGGGAGCTACGACTCGGTGGTGGTGGCGGCGAGCGCGCCGGCGGGTGTGGCCGGAGGCGCGCCGGCGGGCGGCGCCGGTGGCGCGCCGTCGGGCGGTGCCGCTGCCGCGGCTAGGGGCGCGCGGGCGGCCTGGGTGCCGAGCGTCGCGAACCTCGAGCAGAGCGAGCCGCTGGGGCAGGGAGAGTGGGCGGAGGTGATCTTCCCGGATCGCGGCGGGCGCTCCGCCTGCTGGGTCAAGGTGCTGGCGCTCGACCCCGCGCTCGAGGAGGTGCGGCTCTACTTCACCGGCACCTACCGCCTGCAAGCCTACCCGGCGGACTACGCCAGGGATCTCGCGGAGAGCAACCTCTTCTGGCCCGGTCCGCCGGACGACCGGCGGCTGGCGGCGGCGTGGCATGGGCAGCCCGGGATCGATCTCGACACCTGGACCGAGCAGGCGGCGCGGTTCGCCGCCTTCTTCGGCGGCGCCATGCGGCGGGTGGCCACGGCGCGCGACGACTGGGACCTGATGCTGGGCACCATCCCGGTGATCGGCGAGGCCGGCCACTCGCTGCTGCTCGCCGATTCACACCAGGCCGGCTACTCCGCCGCGCGGCGCGACGAGCTGGCGCGCGCCCGGCGCCGGGTCTGGCAGGCGGTCGACCACGAGCTGCGCCTGCTGATGGCCGCGGTCGACCTGGGGCGCACCACGGTGGTGGTGGTGAGCGATCACGGCATGGCGCCGGTCCACACCGTCGTCGACCTCAACGCGCTGCTGCGCGAGCGCGGCTGGCTGGCCTCGCCGGGGGCCCCGGCTGCTGGAGCCGCCGGGGAGACGGGACGGGCCGGCGGCGGCGGCAGCGGCGGGGACGGCATCGCCGCCTACGTCATCGGCGACGGCGGGATGGCCCACCTCTATCTTGCGAAGGCGGCGGCGGCTCCCGATGCGGCCGCCCGCCAGCGGCAGCTGCTCGAGCTGCGCGACCAGCTGCTCGCCTGGCGGAGCGGCGACGACACGCCGATCGAGCGGGTGCTCACCCGGCAGGAGGCCGCCGACCTGGGCCTCGATCACCCCAACAGCGGCGACCTGCTCCTCTTCGCCAGCGAGGGCTATGCCTTCGACCCCGGGCCCGAGCCCTCCGGCGCGACGACCATTCATCCCGCATCGGCCTACGGCATGTACGGCTACCTGGCGGCGCATCCCGACATGCAGGGCATCTACCTGGCCATCGGCAAGGACGTCAAGCCCGGCAGCGCCAGCGCCGCCGTCCAGGCCACCGACATTGCCGGGCGCGTGGCGCGCTGGCTCGGCATGGGCAAGCCGGCCGCCGCCGCCGCCGCCGGCATCAGCGGCCACTAGAGCGAACGAGACACCGCGTGTCGTTCGTCGACAAGCTCCTCGGCAGGGCGCTCCGCTCCTCGCAGGCCGAGGAGGAGAAGATCGGCGTCTGGGCCGGCATCCCCATCCTCGGCCTCGACGGCCTGTCGTCGTCGGCTTACGGCCCGGAGGCGGCGTTGACGCTGCTGGTGCCGCTGGGCGCGGCGGGCCTGGCCTGGATCGGGCCGATCACGCTGGTCATCCTCGTCCTCCTGCTGCTGCTCTACCTTTCTTACCGCCAGACCATCGGCGCCTACCCGCAAGGGGGCGGCTCCTACACGGTAGCCAAGGAGAACCTCGGGACCCGCGCCGGCCTGCTGGCCGCAGCATCGCTGATGATCGATTACATCCTCAACGTGGCGGTCGGCATCTCGGCCGGAGTGGCCGCCCTGGTCTCGGCGGTGCCGGCGATGCAGCGGCACACCCTGCTCCTCTGCCTGGCGATTCTCGCCGTCATCGCGGTCATCAACCTCCGCGGGATGCGCGAGCCAGGCGTGGCCTTCGGCGTCCCGACCTACCTGTTCATCGCCAGCCTGAGCCTGGTGCTGATCGCGGGCGTGGTCGAGGCGCTGCTGCACGGCGGTCATCCGCGGCCGCTGGCGCCGCCGCCGCCGCTGGGGCCGCCGATCCAGGCGGCGAGCCTCTGGCTGCTGATGCGCTCGTTCGCCAGCGGCTGCACCGCCATGACCGGCGTCGAGGCGGTGAGCAACGGCGTCAAGTACTTCAAGCAGCCGACCGTGCCGAACGCCAGGCGCACCCTGACCGCCATCGTCGCCATCCTCGGCCTGCTGCTCGGCGGCATCGCCTACCTCGCCCGCGCCTACCACATCGGCGCCATGGACCAGGAGAAGCCCGGCTACCAGAGCGTTCTCTCGCAGCTGGTGGCGGCGGTGGCGGGACGGGGAGTGATCTACTACGTGACCCTCGCCAGCATCCTGGCGGTGCTCGCCCTCTCCGCCAACACCAGCTTCGCCGACTTCCCGCGCCTCTGCCGCATCATCTCGGACGACGGCTTCCTGCCGCGCTCCTTCGGCACCGTCGGCCGCCGGCTCGTCTACTCGAACGGCATCGTGGTGCTCGCCGTGCTGTCGGGCGTGCTGCTGGTCCTCTTCGGCGGCATCACCGATCGCCTGATCCCGCTTTTCGCGGTGGGCGCCTTCAGCGCCTTCACCCTGTCGCAGGCGGGCATGGTGGTGCACTGGCGGCGCGCCGGCGGCCCCCATTCCAAGGTGGCGATGGCAGTCAACGGCTTGGGCGCTGCCGCCACCGGCGTCGCCCTGGCGGTGATCCTGGTGGCGAAATTCGCCGAGGGCGCCTGGATGACGGTGGTGCTGGTGCCCGTCATCCTGGCCTTGTTCGCCGGCGTCAAGCGCCACTACCGCCGGGTGCTGCGGCAGATCGCCTGCCTGCGGCCGCTCGACTTCTCCGGCCTCGAGCCGCCGATCGTCGTGGTGCCGATCGAAACCTGGAACATGCTGAGCGCGAAGGCCCTGCGCTTCGGCCTGCGGATCTCGAACGACGTCCGCGCGGTCCACGTCGGCGTCAGCGAGGCGAAGCGGCAGGCGCTGCAGGAGCAGTGGGACCTGGACGTCGAGCAGCCGGCGCGCCGCGATGGCCGGCCGGCGCCCCGGCTGATCGTCCTGCCGTCCCCCTACCGCCGGTTCTTCCAGCCGCTGATCGACTTCGTCAGGCAGCTCGAGAAGGACAACCCATCGAGCGAGATCGCCGTCATCATCCCCGAGCTCGTGCAGCGGCGCTGGTACGAGGCCTTCCTGCACAACCACCGCGCCGAGGTCCTGAAGGCGCGCCTCCTGCTCGAAGACATCGAGCACGTGGCCCTGGTCAACATCCCGTGGTACCTCAAGTGAAGGGGACCGCATGACCGGTGGTCGGGAGCAGGCGCGCGGCTTGACCGGCAGCCTGGCGGGCGGCCTCGCCGGCAGCTCCATCCTCGTCACCGGCGCCTCCCAGGGCATCGGCAAGGCGGTGTGCCTCGAGCTCGCCGGCCTCCGCGCTCGCCTGACCCTCGCCGCCCGCGACGCCGCCGCCCTCGAGCAGGTGGCCGCCGCCTGCCGCGAGCGCGGCGGCGAGGCGCTGGTCGTCCCGACCGACGTCTCCCAGCCCGGCGACTGCGAGCGCCTGGTCCGCCAGGCCGTCGCGGCCCGCGGCTCCCTCGACGCCCTGATCAACAACGCCGGCATCGACATGATCGCGCGCTTCGACGAGGTGGCCGACCTGCAGCTCTTCGAGCGCCTGATGCGGGTCAACTACCTGGGCTACGTCTATCCCACCTACTACGCCCTCCCCGAGCTCAGGCGCACGCGAGGCCGCCTCGTCGCCGTCTCCAGCCTGGCCGGCATGACCGGCGTCCCCACCCGCACCGGCTACGCCGCCTCCAAGCACGCCGTCTTCGGCTTCTTCGACTCCCTACGCATCGAGCTCGCCGGCACCGGCGTCTCGGTAACCCTCGTGGCCCCCGACTTCGTCCTCTCCGAGATCCACCGCCGAGCCGCCGGCCCCGACGGCCGCCCCCTGGGCCACAGCCCGATGCAAGAGTCGAGCATCATGACCGCCGAGCAGTGCGCCCGTCACATCGTCAAGGCGATGCAGAAGCGCCAGCGCCTCCGCATCCTCTCCCTGAGAGGCCGCCTGGGCCGCTACGTGCGGCTGGTCGCCCCGGGGCTCATCGATGCGATCGCGGCGCGGGCGGTGCGGCTGGGGAAGTAGAGGAGCAAGACTGAAAATCACGGTGTCGGCGGTTCAATTCCGTCCCTGGGCACCAAATAACGCCAGTAACAGCAATGGTTTATGGTGACTGGCAGATCTCGGCCGAATGCCGATTTTCTGGCCTGGGCTCCCCATGGGCTCCCTGAGGACGAATTTCGCGGTTCCTGGCTCGGCGGATGGTTGGGCGTCAGGAAGCCGTCTTGCCGCGCGCCACGGTCCTCTCGGCGCGGCTCTCGGTCCGTCGTTCCCGCAGCCCCGCGACTCCGGGGTACACTCACTTGGTAATCTCTATGAAGGAACATCACCGCACTCGTACTACGCCCTCCTTCGACGGACTGCGTCCGGCCTCGCAGAGCGCTTCGAAAGCAGCACGAGGAGCCAGTGCGAAGGCGAACACGCGCTGCGAGCGCGCCCTTCGGCGCGAGCTTTGGCGCCGTGGGCTCCGCTACCGTCTCCACGTCCCGGAGCTGCCTGGGCGTCCCGATATCGTGTTCCAGAGACATCGTCTCGTGGTCTTTTGCGATGGCGACTTCTGGCACGGACGCGACCTCGAGCATCGCCTCGAGAAGCTCACGCGCGGTCACAACGGTGCTTACTGGACCGCCAAAGTCCAGCGGAACGTCGAGCGGGATCGTCAGAACACCTCCGCGCTCAGCGCAGCAGGCTGGAACGTCCTGCGCTTTTGGGAGACCGAAGTGTTGCGCGAGACAACCAAGGTCGCAGATCGTATTGAGGAGTTCCTGGCCGCCAGGCGAAGCTAGACTCATCGGAGAGCCGCGCGTAGCGCTTCTATGGAGAGTGGTGGCCGCTGACGATGAAGCATCGCATGGCAGTTGGGGCACACCGGGCGCAGGTCCTCGATCGGGTTCAGCATGTAGCCCGGTCCCAGTTCCGAGATTGGTACGATGTGATGCACATGGATGAAGCCCGCGCCCAACGAGCCGTAGCGATCTTCGAAACGTAGCTCACAAACGGCGCACGCCAGGCCGAGATGCTCAATGCAAACTTGGCGAGCAGAACGATTGCGCTCATACGCGTTCACGAGCACCTGCTGAACCGCGCCCTCGCGATAATCACCGCGTGAAACCTGTTCTGGACTCTGGACCAGCGGCTCGCGCGAACCGGCATCCGACGCGTCGAAAGACCACAGCACTTCGACCGGGGAAGTGTCGGCTATTTCGATAGCAATAGCGGTGCCGGCGTACTCGAACGGCATCTCGTTAGAGGTGCGCCAGAAGACGTGGGCGCGGGAGGCGGCCTCGAGCAGCTTTTGCACGCTCGGCCATCCGAGGTGAGAGCCACTTTTGTGGTACCAGCGAAGGTACCTCCCTTCCCAGCGATTCCCGTAGTCGTGCCCTGTCCGCCCCTTCGTGCCGACATTCGTAAAGATGATGAACTCGTTGTCGTGCTCTACTACGCCAGTGTCCCAGTTGCCACCCCTCGCATCACGAGACAACCCCGCTCGCTCCTTGACGTCCGGGCGCGTATACTTTGCTCCGCGTTCAAGGGTTAGCATAAGGCATCCTCGAGGACTCGGCTCTCGACGAGATACGAGAAGATCTTTCTGGCTTCTGCTGCGGGAGCGCCACCGAGCCGAATCCCGATCTCGATGTTCCCACGCAGGCCATGGAACGTGAAGTTCGCGGACGTAACGAGCAGGTCCCTGCCGTCGATGAGCAGGCACTTCGCGTGCATTGATGCGTAATGCGCGCCATCCGCACGCTCGCGATCGTGGAAGATTCGCGGCAGTGGCGTGCGCGAGGGCCAGGAGTCCCGGACCCGCTGCGCGGCACCGCGACCGCGGTCACAGATCATGATGACGCCGGCGCCGCGACTTGCCGCGGCTGCCAACAGCCCGATCAGGTCTCGATCAGTCAGCTCGTACCCAAGAAGGATGATCTCTGTCGTTGCGGCGTCGAGCATCTCGCGGACTACTCGCTCGGTCGGCCGCGCAATGCCTGGCGTCTCGGGAGGTAGAGTCGCGACCAACTCGGCGTCCAGCAATCTCGGTAGCAGCTCCTCATGCTGGATTCGCAGTGCCTGGAGACAAAGGCGCATCACGGACGCCGGGTCTGTGGATCGGATGCGCACGAGCATGCTTGCACATTCAGGAGCTGCAAGCAGACCACCGCGCTCGATGGGGGCGAACAGGTCGAGGTCTTCACGGCCGCGCAGGCTCGTTCCGAGCTCGACCAGGTCACGTGCAAGCCCCATGTTGCTCAGCTCCGAAGCTCGCGAAGGTAGTCCTCGAAGAAGCCAAGCTCCGGCTGCGCAGGCGTGCCCACGAGCAAGCCCCGATCAAGAAAGGCGTTGAACTCCTCGCAGGAGGTTTCGGCAGCAAGCAGACAGGCGTGGCACGCCGCTCCGTTCGCTGGCTCCGAGCGTGCGTGCACACCTTCGATACAAAGGGGGTCAGATGAGCACCACGTCATTGATGAGAGCGCGTCCTCGAACACTCGTACGATGTTAGCGCTCTCGCCCTGGCGCGCAAGTCCTCCCAGAGTGCCGTCGGCATCCGGCGAGGACGTAAAGACCAACAACCCAGCCATGTCCCAGGTGGAACCAACGTCCACGTAGAGGCGCTCCCTCAGTGACGCGCTACTGTAACCGCAGCTGAGCGATAGCTGACGGATGAGCACGTGGGCAAGGCTATGAATCAGAAGCAACCTCGGCGTGACGAGCTTCGGCGGTGCGCCAGGGCGTCCCCGGTCCTGCCACGCCTGCTCGTAGTCCTTGCGGAGCGCCGCCACGCGGCCAACGACAGCCTTGCAGTTCTCCCAACTCCGAACGCGGTCGAGTCGCAGCTGAATGAAGATTCCCTCGCCGCGGTTTTCCACAGCGGGCAGCCAGGGTGGTCGGTTGAGTGAGATCTTGGCGATCCTGTCATCATCACCAGCAGCGGGCGGGAACACCCGGCTGAAGCCGCGCAGAGCCCTGACCTCGCGCAAGCGGGTTGCGCGAGTCACGGACTCAAGCCAGCTCGCTAGCTCGGGCGGAGCCGCGGCCGGGCGGATCTCGAACTCGGTGTTTTCCCCGAACGCTTGATTGTGCAGGACGAACTGCTGGTACTCCTCCCAACGGAGGTTCCGATCCGGTGAGCGCAGTCGCGCGATGCGATCCTCGATCGCTGCAACGAGATCTTCTTCAGGCCTGCCGGTGATGTCGGCGAGCCGCATCGCCTGAACGAGGAGCTTTCGTGCACTCTCGTCGGGGGCCTGTTCGAGCATGGCCCATCGCATGCCGATCTTCTTCTGAAGCTCATCGGACCATGGCGGGATGTCAAGCGCCGACTCGATGACGGAGAAGTACAGGTTGGAGGCTCCACGCTGGACAACACGAGGATCAGCGCTGCACTGTTCGTCGGCATCCGTGCCAAGCCACGGTCGCCGGCCCTGACACTGCCCTGGAATGGCGTCGGGCCCAAAGCAGCCCTCCATAGAACGTGAGGAGCCGCATCCATGACATGAAAGGATCAAGCCTGCCAACCCTGCTGTGGCGCTGCCCACAAGCTTGAGCTCCTTCCTGCGGCCAGGGAATGGGCATTTCTCGTCATGCTTGACCCACCAGTCCCAGGGGAACTCGTCCAGGTGGCCGTGATCGCAGATGACGATGAACCGTACGGGCACGACGTGGACTCGGTTGCGACCGCCCGCCTTTTCCGAGCAGTCCGAGCAATATAGCGCTGGATCGCCGGCATCCTCGGTCCAGTACCGGGATTGGCGAATGAGGTGGCACCGTGGACACTGAAGCCAGCGTGGGAAGCGGACGCCGACAAGCTTGCCGGCGTTGTTGCGATACATACCGGGCCCTACCTGGGGCGCGACGGGAGGGAGCCTAAAGCCATCAACGCCGAGCTGCTTCTGGAGCCGCGGCTCGTAGACCGTCTGGGGATGGCCCAACCCCGGAGGAGGTGCCCAGCGATCCCACTCTTCGAGCCCAGCTGCGACGACCGAGATGCCGGCCCCACC
>DATDGZ010000035.1:0-2004 GCA_036521795.1 Thermoanaerobaculia bacterium
GGCGGCCCCTCCTCGAGCAGCCTGCCGAAGTTCATCACCGCCACCCGATCGGCGAGCTCGAAGGCCTCCTCCTGGTCGTGGGTGACGAACAGGGTGGTAATCCGCAGCTCGCGCTGGATGGCACGAACGGTGCGCCGCAGCTCGAGGCGCACGCGGGCGTCGAGCGCTCCGAAAGGCTCGTCGAGCAGCAGCACCTCCGGCTGGTGCGCGAGGGCGCGGGCGAGAGCGACGCGCTGCTGCTGGCCGCCGGACAGCTGGCGCGGGGCGCGTCCGCCGAGGCCGGTCAGACCGACCATCTCCAGCAGCTCGTCACGGCGGCGGCGGCGCTCGGCCGCCTTGACGCCGCGGATGCGCAGCGCGAACTCGACGTTCTCGGCCGCCGTCATGCCGCGGAACAGCGCATAGCTCTGGAACACGAACCCGACGCCGCGCCGGGCGGGCGGCAGCTCGGTGACGTCGCGCCCGTGCAGCAGCACCTTCCCGGCGTCCACGTCGGCGAGGCCGGCGATCATGCGCAGCAAGGTGCTCTTGCCGCTGCCCGAGGGGCCCAGAAGGACGTAGAGCTCCCCTTCGCCGGCCTGCAGCGAGACGCCATTGACCACCGGATGACCGGCGTAGCGCTTGGTGAGTTGCTCGAGGACGATCGACATCGGATTCGCGGCGCCGGCGAGCGGCCGGCGGCCGCCCCGGCAGCCGCCGCGGCGAGCGGGTGACAACCGACGATAGAGAACGGCGGTGACATTTGCAGTCGAAAACCGGTTCCAAGACCGGGGCGTCCTGGAACCGCAGGCACCTTGGAACCGGCAGCGCCGCAGCGGCGGGCGCGCGCCGGGGTACATGGGTCCACGAACCGCACCAGCCGAAGCCGCCGAGCTCCGGCGGTAAGATGCACGCGTGCCCGCCCCCGTGCCCGATCCTCGACCCGCCAGGCGGCCGGCCCGTGCGCGGCTGCCCCGGCTTCCCAGGCTGCACTGGCGCCTGGTGCCGGCGACGCCGGCGCTGATGCTGATGACAATGTTGATGACAATGCTGATGCTGGCCGGCTGTGTCTCGTTGCGCCCGTTCGCCGAGGTGCGCCGCGAGCAGCCGGCCGAGCGGTTCGTGGAGGTGGACGGGCGCCAGGTCTATGTCGAGCAGCAGGGCTCCGGCCAGGTGGTCGTGCTCCTCCACGGCTTCGGCGAATCCAGCTATTCCTGGCGCCAGGTGATGCCGGAGCTGGCGAGGTCGTTCCGCGTGGTGGCGCCCGACCTCAACGGCTTCGGCTGGACGGAGCGCCCGCGCGACCCGCAGAGCTACACCCGCGAGGGGCAGGAGCGCCTGGTGCTCGGAGTGCTCGGGGCGCTGGGCGTCACGCGGGCCCAGTTCGTCGGCCACTCCTACGGCGGCAGCCTGACGCTGTTCCTGGCCTCGCGGCACCCCGGCCTGGTGCGCTCCATGGTGCTGATCGACAGCGCGGCGCCGACCTACAGCGACGACCGGCGCAGCCGCGCCGCCTCCATCCGCCCCCTCGACTCGCTCTTCGTGCGGCTCGCGCTCACCCCGCGGCACATCCGCGGCTCGCTGCTCGCGAGCGTCTACGATCCGGCGCTGGTGACACCCGAGCTGGTCCGCGCCTACCTCGAGCGTTTGCGGGTCCATGGCGAGGACGACGCTTATTACGGGCTGACCGCCAAGCTAGGCCGCCCGGAAGCGGCGGGAGGCCTCGAGCTCGAGGCGCTCGCCCTTCCCGCGCTGGTCGTCTGGGGCGCCGAAGACCGCCTGATCCGCGTCGAAGCCGGGCGGCAGGCGGCGCGCCGCCTCCCCGCGGGCGAGTTCGTGACCATCCCGCAATGCGGGCACCTGCCGATGGAGGAGCGCCCGGCGGAGCTGCTGGGCCTCATGATGCCCTTCCTGCGGCGGCACGGCGAGACGGCCGCCCTGGCCGGCGCGAGCTCCCTGGTCCCGCGTGGCGGCGGCTGAGCGGCTGGCGCTGGTCGCCACCTGCGCTTCCGGGCTCGAAGAGAT
>DATDGZ010000036.1:0-30784 GCA_036521795.1 Thermoanaerobaculia bacterium
GGGAGGCCGAGGGGAGATCCGCCGCCCGCGGCCCGGCCGGGGGGGCATGCCCCGGAGTCGAGTTAGCTCATCAGGCGGTGGTACTCCTGCACCGTCTCGGGCAGCGGTTCGACCCCGAGCTCGTCGAGCAGCAGCGTACACAGCCGCTCGTACTGCCGCCGCACCAGGTCGCGCCGGCCCTGGGCGGCATAGAGCCGCATCACCGCGAGGTGCGTCCGCTCCTGCAGCGAGTCCTCGAGCAACACCGCGCGGTAGGAATCCAGCGCATCCTCGGAGCGCTCGAGCCGCACCGAGAGGTTGCCGAGCTCGCGCAGCAGGTCGACATAGGCCTGCTGGCACGCCTCGCGCCGGGCCGTCACCCAGGCCTGGTAGTAACCCTGCAGGAACGGCCCGCGGTACAGCTTCCATGCGCCCTGCCAGCAGTCCGCGGCGGCGACGTCCTCGCCGCGCGCGATGAGCTCGCGCCCCTTCACGACCAGGCGGTTGAAGTCCTGCAGGTCGATATGCCAGTCGATCTCGGGGTTGAGGCGGTAGATGCCGGCGCGAAACAGCAGCGGCTGCGGCAACGCGCCGCCGCGCTGGCGTTCCAGCGCGCGCCGCAGGTGGCTCAAGGTGGGATGGAAGTTGCGATCGATGGTGCGCTCGCCGTCCGAGGGCCACACCGCCTCCTCGAGCTCCTCGCGGCCGGCCTGGAGATCCGGCGACGAGGCGAGGAAAGCGAGCACCTGGAACGAGCGGCGCAGCTTCCAGCCGACCTCCCGCTCGCCATCGGCGGTGAGCTGGCGCACCGTCGGCCCGCCGAGAAGGCGCACGCGGTAAGCCTGCCGGACCGCCGCCTCCGACGCAGTCGCAGCCGCCAGGCCCACCGCGCCCGCGGCGCCTGCCCCTCCCGCCGTGCCTGCCACCGACCGGTCCCCGCCAGGCCCGGACCGTGCCGCCCCGGACCCGGAACGCGCTGCCTCAGTCCCGGACCCGGACCGGGCAGCACCGCCGGACCTGCCCGAGAGCGAGGCGCCCTGCCGGCCATCACCGCTGCCCTTGCCGCCGTCGCCGTCACCACCGTCGCCGCTGCTTCCCCCGGCCGCCTCGGGCCTCGCCGCGTGCGCGGTACCTGCACCGTGGCCGGCCCCCGCGGTTCCCATGCCGTGGCTGACCCCCGCGGTTCCTGCGCCGTGGCCGGCGCCCGCCGGCGCCGCTCCGCCGGCGGCGTGCATCGCGCCGCTCTTCTCCGCCCGCGGCCGCCGCCGGCGCCGTTCCCGTTCGAGGCAGGCAACCAGCAGCGCCGGCAGCCGGTCCCGGTCTCCTCCCTCCACCCAGAGGCCGAGCTCGTCCACCAGCCGCCAGGCAGCCAACCCGGCTTCTCCGCCGGCTTCTCCACCTTCGGCTCCCGCGGCTCCCGCGGCTCCCGCAACGCCCGAGGCACCCGGCGCGTCGCGAAACTCTTCGCCGGCGGCCGGGCGCTCGCGCGGCGCCGCGAGCAGCAGCTCGCGTTCCGTCGCCGGCAGCGCATCGAGCACCTCGTGGCGGAGGAAGAGCCGCACCGGCGGCAGCTCCAGCAGCTGCTCGGCGGTCGCCGCCTCGAGCCCTGCGCCACCGGTCGCCTCGAGCGCCAACCGCAGCGGCTGGAACCAGCCGTCGCTGGCCCGCCAGAGCGCCTCGGCCGTGCCCGCTCCCGGCTGCTTGCCGCAGACGAGGTACCACAGCCGGGCCACTTCGGGGATCGTGAGCAACAGCTCCTGCGGCGGCAGCAGGGCGACGGCCAACGGTCCCGCCCGCCGCCGCCGGCGGGTCGCGAACACCAGCTGCTGGCCTGGCCGCAGCCAGCTCGCCAGAGCGTCCAGGTATTCCGCGGGATCTCCCGCCACCACCAGGCGTCGGGCCGCGGCCGCGGCCAGCGCGGCGCGCGCCGGCTCCGCCGGCGCCAGGTCCGCCAGCGCCAGGCCCGCGACGTCCTGCCGCGCCAGCAACGCCTGCAGCACGGCCGAGCTGCCGCTGCCCGGCCAACCCCAGAGCTCCACGAGCGGCACTTCCAGGCCTTCGATCCGCCGCAGCAGCCTCTCCGCCTGCGGCACGAGGTGCGTCGCGTCGCTCACGGCCGCAGCCCGCCCATCAGCGGTCGGCGCCGCTACCGCCGGCGCTGCCGCAAGGTTCTGAGGGGCCGCATGCCACGGAGCCGCGGCAGCGGCGGCAGCCGCCTGGGCGAGGCCGGCGTGGGCGCGGAGGCAGCCGGCAGCGGGCCGCGCGCGCGATCCTCGCTCGCCGGCGCGACCGCGGGTACGATCGCCGGCATGCCGGCGCCGGGCGACGAGCCGATGATGACCGCCACCGGCGGCGCTTCGAGGGGCGCGGCGGTCGCGGCCGGCGCCGCGCGCATGACCGCGGCGCCCACCATCTCGCGCGCGAGGGCCGCCAGGCAGCGGTTGGTGACCTTGCCGATGCTCTTGTCGCGGTATCCGAGGCGGCGCGCCACCTCGGCCGGCTCGTAGCCCAGCTGGAAACGGAGCTCGAGCAGCGAGCGGCAGCGCGCCGGCAGGCGCTCGATCATGTGCCGCAGATCGTAGAGCAGGTCGCTGCGCTCCTGCGGCGGCGCGACCGGCTGCGAGAGCCATTCGAGGAGCGTGCTGTCCACGGCCGAGTAGAGCTGCCGCCGGTGGTTCCGCCAGTACATCAGGCAGTGCCGCCGCAAGGTCCCGAGCAGCCAGCTCTCCGGATCGCGAATCGAGTCCCATTGGTAGACCAATGCCAGCAGCGCCTGCTGCAGGACGTCCTCGGCATCCTCGATGGGGATGTGGTTCGCCGTGAGGAGCCGCTTCATCTTCGGCCCCATGGCCTTCAAGAACCGCTCGAAGGTCTCGGCGGACGAAGCGGCATCATCGTGGGACATGAAGCATGCTATCTCCGCATGCGCCACCGGGTCAAGGCGGGGGCAATGGGTCAGGAGCTCAGCCCGCGGCCTGTAGGCGGTCCCTGACCTGCTGCATGTCCTCCCAGGTGGGACGCTTGAGGGCGGGGTTGCGCAGCAGGGCCGCAGGGTGGTAGGTGACCATCAGCGGCACTCCCAGCACCTCGAACCACTGTCCGCGCATGCGGCCGATCGGCAGGTCGTTGCCGAGCAGCGTCTGCGCCGCGATCCGCCCGAGCGCCACCAGCAGGCGAGGACGCACCAGGGCGACCTGGCGCTCGAGGTACGAGCGGCAGGCGGCGACCTCGTCGGGCTGCGGGTCGCGGTTGCCGGGCGGACGGCACTTCACGATGTTGGCGATGTAGACCTGGTCGCGAGTCATGCCGATCGCCTCGATGATCCGGGTCAGCAGCTCGCCGGCGCGGCCGACGAAGGGCAATCCCTGGCGGTCCTCCTCGGCACCCGGCCCCTCGCCGATGAACATCAGGTCGGCGTTCGGGTCGCCCGAGCCGAAGACCGTCTTCTGCCGCCCTTCGCACAGCCGGCAGCGCCGGCACGCGGCCACGACCTCCGCCATCGCGCCGAGGGCCGCCGCCCGCTCGGCCGCTCCCTCCGCACTCTCCTCCGCTCCGCCCTCCTGCGACCCGGACCGCTCCGGAGTCGCGCCGCCGGCCTGCCGTGCGGCCGCCACCAGCTCGTCCACCGCCTCGGCGGCGGCGGCCGCCGCACCGCCGCTCCGCTCCCCGCCTGCCGCGGTCACCACGCCGGGGCCCGCAACGCCCGGGCCCGCAACGCCCGCTGCCGCCGCTGCCGGCGCGCGCCGCAGGTAGAGCTCGCCGTAGCCGATCTCGCCGAGATAGCCGAGCAACTCGGCCAGCGCCTCAGGGTCGTCGTTCGGGATCAGCGGCATGTCCTTCTCCGGCTGTAGCGATGCCATTCGACGCGGGCGGCGGACATCACGCCTGGACGGGAGGCGCCGGCGAGGCGCCGGCCATGGCCGGCGGGCTCCCGCGCTCGCGCAGGCCCTCGACGAAGAGGTCGAGCAGCGCCGGCGCCAGCTCGCCCTTCGGCCGCCGCGCCAGGAACAGCGGCGGGCCCTCGCGGCGGAAGACGGTGACCTCGTTGGCGTCGCTGCCGAAAGCGATGTCGCGCCGCGAGACGTCGTTGGCGACCAGGAAGTCGGCGCCCTTGGCGGCCAGCTTGGCGCGCGCGTTGGCCTCCAGGTCGCCGGTCTCCGCGGCGAAGCCGACCAGCACCGCGCCGGGCGCCTTCGCCCGCGCCCGCCCCAGGCCGGCCAGGATGTCCGGGTTCTGCTCGAGCTCCAGCGTCAGGCCGCCGGGCGCCAGGCGCGAGCGCTTGATCTTCTCGGCGGCGACCTGGCGGGGGCGGAAATCCGCGACCGCCGCCGTCATGATCACCAGGTCGGAGCCCGGGGCCTCGGCCTGCACCGCCTGCTCCATCTCGCGCGCCGAGGTAACGTCGACCCGGGTGACGCCGGGCGGCGTGGCCAGCGCCACCGGCCCGGTGACCAGCATCACCTGCGCACCCCGCCGCGCGGCCTCCCGCGCGAGCGCAAAGCCCATCTTGCCGCTCGAGCGATTGCCCAGGTAGCGCACCGGATCGAGCGCCTCGTGGGTGGGGCCGGCGGTCACCAGCACCCGCACGCCGCGCATCCGCCCGCCGCCGACCGCCTCCTCGATCTCGCGCGCGATCGCCTCCGGCTCGGCCATGCGCCCCATGCCGGTCTCCCCCGACGCCAGCGGACCGTCGACCGGGCCCACCAGCCGCACCCCGCGCGCCCGCAGCACGTCGACGTGCTGCTGCACCGCCGGCTGCTGCCACATCGCGGTGTGCATGGCCGGCGCCGCGATCACCGGGCCGGTGAACGCCAGGGCGGTGGTGGTGAGGAAGTCGTCGGCGAGCCCGAGAGCCAGCCGCGCCAGCAGGTGCGCGGTGGCCGGAGCGATGCAGAGCGCTCCTGCCCACCGCGCCGCGGCGATGTGGGCCTCCTCGCCGCCAGCGCCGCCCGGTCCGGCCTCCAGGTACTCCTCCTGGTACACGCGGTTCCCGGTCAGCACCTCGAGCGTCAGGGGGGTGACGAAGGCGGTGGCGCTGCGCGTCAGGGCGCAACGCACCTCGTGACCTCGGCCGCGCAGCTGCCGGACCAGGTCCGCCGACTTGTAGGCGGCGATGCCGCCGCTCACCCCCAGCAGGACGCGCAGGGGCGGCGCGGCGGACGCGGTGACCGCGGTGACCGCCGGGAGCGCGCTCATGCCGCTCCGGTGCTCAACTCAATGGACCTCGCCGGCCGGCTGCTCCTCGATTCCTGCCTCCGGGCTCGGCTCGGGCTGAGGCGGCGGGCCGTATCCCCAGTCCACCAGGTGGGTGGCGACCTCTTCCATCGCCAGGCGGGTGGGCTTGCGCTTGAGTGGGCTCTCGATCTTCGGCTTGGCGCCGCGGATCAGCTGCTCGGCACGGCTGGCGGCGACCAGGACGAGGCGGAACTTGCTGTCCACCTCGGGCGCGCGCTCTCGGGTCTTCTCTTCCATGCAAGATTCTCCTGGGTGGCTGCGGATGATGAGCGCCGGGGGCCGCCTCGATGCGAGCAATGCGGGCAATGCGAGCAATGCGCGCCATGCGGGCGTCCGGGACCGGGCCTGAGCGTCGCCCGCCGGCCGGTAGCGCCCCCATCGGCTCACGAGATCGGCGAGTTGCCCCGCTCGTGGAAGTCCTTCAGAATTTCCTGGACCCGGCCTCGCATGCGCTCCTGCCGGTAACGCTTCTCGACGATGATGGCGGACAACACCTCGCTCGCCCGGTGGGCGTCATCGTTGATTATGACATATTTGTAGCCATCCGAGCGACGCATCTCCCACTGCGACACCGCCAGGCGGCTGGCGATGGCCTGCGGGTCGTCCAGGCCGCGCTGGGCCAGCCGCTCCTCGAGCGCCTGGTAGCTCGGAGGCATGATGAAGATGCTGTGCGCCTGCGGATAGCGGGAGAGCACCCGCTCGGCCCCCTGCACGTCGATGTCCATCAGCACGTCGGTCCCGGCCTCGAGCCGCGGCGTGACCTCGGCCCACGAGGTGCCGTAGTAGTGGTTGTGCACCTCGGCCCATTCCAGGAAGAGGTCGGCCGCGATCATCGCCTGGAAGCTCTCCGCGCTGACGAAGTGGTAGTCCCGCCCGTCCACCTCCCCCGCCCGCGGCCGCCGAGTCGTATGGCTCACCGAGAAAGCCAGCCCCTCCGTGCCCGCCAGCCCACCCCCCAGCAGCCCGCGCACCAGCGTCGTCTTGCCCGTGCCGGAGGGCGCCGACAGGATGAACAGCTCGCCGCGCTGGGGGTTCGATGCGGTCACGTGAGAAGGAGTTGACGAATACTGATGCTACCACGGAGGCCCGGCACCCTCACTCCACGTTCTGCACCTGCTCCCGCAGCTGCTCGCACAGCGCCTTCGCCTCGAGCACCGCCCGCACCATCGCGGCGTTGCGGCACTTCGCACCCAGCGTGTTGAGCTCGCGGAAGATCTCCTGGGTCAGGAAATCCAGCCGCTTGCCGGTGGCCCCGGCCTCCGCCGCCACCGTCCGGAAGTGCCCGAGGTGCGAGCGCAGCCGGTCGAGCTCCTCGCTGACGTCGCCGCGGTCGGCGAGCAGCGCGACCTCCTGGGCCACCCGCGACTCGTCCAGCGGCTGGCTTCCGAGCAGCTCCGAGATCCGCCGCCGCAGCGCCGCCGCGCTCTCCTCGAGCGCCGGGCCGCGCAGCGCTTCGAGCAGCGCGACCGTCGTGTCCAGCGCCGCCAGCCGCTCCTCGAGCGCCGCGGCCAGTCCGGCGCCTTCCGCCTCCCGCCCGGCGGTGAGCTGGGCCACCGCCGCCGCCGCGGTGCTCAGCAGCAGCTCCTCGTCGAGCTCGTCCCAGCCCTCGGCGGCGCTCGCGACGCACATCGCCCCTGGCATGCGCAGCAGGTCGCCCGCCGTCAGCCCTTCGCTCAGCACCCCGGCCTCGAGCAGCTCGCGCACCGCCGCATGCACCGCCCGCACCAGCTCGCCGTCCACCTCCACGGCGCTCTCGCGTTGCCCCGCGGCGCGCACCTCGACCCGCGCCTCGATCCGCCCGCGCACCAGCTCGCGCGCCAGCAGCTCGCGCAGCGCCGCCTCGCTCGCCCGCAGCTCGTCGCTCAGCCGCAGCTGGACGTCCAGGAAGCGGTGGTTCACTGCCTTCAGGGCGACGGTGACGGAGCGGCGGGCGTTGCGCCCGCTGGCCTCGCCGTACCCGGTCATGCTGCGCATGGTGTCGTTCCTCCGCCGATCGACTCGGCCACAACAGCCTTCATCGCGCGCCCCGCGCCAGCCTCTCGGCCGCCGCCTCGGCGGCGTCCAGGCGTCGTCCGAGCTCCCGCGCGGCGGCTTCCGGCGCTCCCCGGCGCGGCACCGACAGCGGCTCGCCGTAGACCAGATGCACGGTGGCGAGCGGCAGCGGCACCAGGAAGCGGTCCCACGAGCGCAGGCGCCGGCTCCGCGTCGCCGCGATCGCCACCGGCTGAACCGGATAGCCGGTCGCCGCCGCGGCCAGGATGACCCCCGGCTGCACCGCGCCGACCGGGCCGCGCGGTCCATCCGGAGTGAAGGCCAGATCGTAGCCTTCCCTGGCCTTGCGCAGCAGCTCGCGCAGCCCGGCGGCGCCGCCCTTCTGCGGCGCGCCGCTGGAGCCGCGCGCCGCGTGGATGCCGAAACGCGCCACGGTGCGGGCGATCAGCTCGCCGTCGCGGCTGCGGCTGATCAGCACCGAGATGCGGCGCCCGCGGTAGGCATACGGCATCAGCAGCAGGTGCCGGTGCCAGAACGCGAGGATGAAGCGCTCGCCGGCCGCTTCCCGGGCGCGCACCGCCGCGTCGCCGTGATGGCGCAGCCGCAGGCTGGCGCGCAGCCCCCGGATCAGCCAGGCGGCGCCCAGCGACAGCGCCGCCACCCTGAAGCTCCGGCTCAGGCCCGGAATTGCAGCTCGTAGAGGCGTTTGTAGGTCCCCCCCAGGGCGAGCAGCTGGTCGTGCGAGCCCTCCTCGACCAGGCGGCCGGCCTCCATGACCACGATGCGGTCGGCTTTCATCACGGTCGAGAGGCGGTGGGCGATGACCAGGGTCGTGCGCCCCTGCATCAGGTTGTAGAGCGCCTTCTGCACCAGCGCCTCCGACTGGCTGTCGAGCTGCGAGGTCGCCTCGTCGAGGATCAGGATGGGGGCGTTCTTGAGCAGCGCCCGGGCGATCGCCAGCCGCTGCCGCTGGCCGCCCGACAGCCGCAGCCCCGACTCGCCGATGACCGTGTCGTAGCCCAGCGGCAGCTGCATGATGAACTCGTCGGCGTACGCCGCGGCCGCCGCCTCGCGCACCCGCTCGAGCGGCAGATCGGTGCGGCCGTAGGCGATGTTGTGGCGGACGCTGTCGTTGAACAGCACCGTCTCCTGGGTGACGATGCCGATCAACGAGCGCAGGCTGCCGAGACGCAGGTCGCGGATGTCCACGCCGTCGATGGCGACGCGCCCGCGGTCGGGGTCGAAGAACCGCGGCAGCAGGTTGACCAGGGTCGACTTCCCGGCCCCCGAGGAGCCCACCAGCGCCACGATCTCGCCGGCGCGGATGGCGAGGTCCAGCTCGCGCAGCACCATCCGCCGCCCGTCGTACGAGAAGCAGACGCCCTCGTAGGCGACGCCTGTCAGCACCTTCTCGGCGGCGCGGGCGTCCGGCCGGTCGGCGATCTCGTTGGGCACCGCCAGCAGGCGCGACACCCGCTGCGCGGCGGCCAGCGCCTCCTGCAGCACCAGGTTGACCTTGTTGAGCCTCCGGATCGGGTCGTAGAGCATGAACAGCGTGGTCAGGAACTGCACCAGCTCGGGAGCCGAGAGCCGGCCGGCGCGGATCGCCTGGCCGGCGTAGATCAGCAGCACCGCCGCGCCCAGCACGCCCAGCGATTCGACCACCGGCCCCGACGACTGCGCCAGCATCTGCGCACGCAGATTGACCTTCAGATGGCGGCGCGTCGCCTCGCGGAAGCGATGCTGCTCGAACGGCTCCATGCCGAACGCCTTCACCACCCGGTGGCCGCGAATGCCCTCGGCCATCAGGCTGGTCAGGTCGGCCATTCGCTCCTGGCTGCGATGGCTGGTGCGGCGCATCCCCTTGCCGAAGCGCACGATGGGATAGAGCAGCAGCGGCGCCGCGATCAGCGACACCAGCGCCAGCTGGAAATGGCTCGAGAGCAGGAACACCAGCAGCACCAGCAGGGTGACCGTCTGCTGGAACAGGTCGAGCAGGCGGTTCGAGACCGCGCTCTGCATCAGCGCGACGTCGCTGACCACCCGCGACACCAGCTCGCCCGAGGTGTGGTCGGCATGGAAGCGGCTCGACTGGTCGATGATCTGGCCGTAGAGGTCGTTGCGGATGTCGGTGGTGATGCCGAAGCCGATGCGCTGGAAGGCATAGCCCGACAGGAAGTCGGCGAACGAGCGCAGGAAGAACACCAGCACCACCAGGAAGGGGACGAAGTAGACCACCTGCGCGGGACCGACGCCGAGGCGCCGCTTGAGCGAGGCATAGCCACGGTCCAGCTGCCGCGACAGGTTGAACCGCTTCTTCCACCGGGCGAGAGGATCGCTCGAGCCTCCCTTGCCTTCCCGTGCCGCCGTGCCGCCCGCCGGCGATGCGCCGGCCGGCGCCGGCGGGCCGCCCGCTGCCGTGGCTCCCGCTGCCGCGGCGCCCGCCGCCGGCGGCGGTGCCGCTGCCGGAGTCGCGCCGATCCCCGCCATGCCGCCGCCCAGCGGATCGGGTGCGCGGTCGCCGGCGAGCAGCACCTCGGCGAAGATCGGCTTGATCAGCGACGCGGTCGCGGCGGTCGCGGCGGCGAACAGCACGATGCCGGCGCCGGCCAGCAACCCCCAAGCGACGTAATGCCGTGCGTAGCGCCAGAAGAACGCGCGCAGGCTCATGCCGCCGCCGCCCCTCGCCGCGCCCGCGCCAGCACGTCGGCGACCTCGCGCGCCGCCCGTGCGCTCGCGCCCCCCTCGCCCAGGCGCGGCCGCAATTCGGCCAGGCCGGCCCTCACCCGCGCCCGTGCCTGGCCGTCGCCGAGCAGCCGCAGGGCCTCGGCGCCGATCCGCTCCGGCTCGGCCTCTCCCTGCAGCAGCTCGGGCACCACCTCGCGGCCCAGCACCAGGTTGACCATGGCGAAGTTCGGCAGCCGCACCAGCAGTCTGGCCAGCAGGTAACTCCAGCTCGCCAGCCGATAGAGGACGATCATCGGCGTGCCCAGCAGGCCCACCTCGAGCGTCGCGGTCCCCGAGGCGCAGAGCGCCAGGTGCGAGTCGGCGATGGCGCCGAAGCGGTCCCCGCTCTCCACCCGCACCGGCAGCAGCTCGACACCTCCCCCGCCATTGCCACCAGTAAGCTCGCGCCCCGGGCGCTCGCGGCCGGCCGCACCCCGGTGCCGGAACGCCTCGACGTGCTCCGCCAGCAACGCCTCCGGGATGCCGGGCGCGCGGATCAGCGTCACCGCGACCGGCAGCTCGGCCGCCACCCTCGCCGCAGCTGCCAGCATTGCCGGCAGCAGCGCCTCGACCTCGCTGCGCCGCGATCCCGGCAGCAGCGCCAGCCGGTAGGGCTCGCCCACCGCCCGCTCGCGGTCCCAGGCGCTCGGCAGCCGCGGCACCTCGTCGACCAGCGGATGGCCGACGTGTACCGCCCGCACGCCCGAACGCCGGTAGAATTCCACCTCGAAAGGGAACAGCACCAGCATCTCGTCGACCCGCCGCGCGATCGTCCGCACCCGTCCCCGCCGCCACGCCCATACCTGAGGGCTGATGTAGTAGATGACGGGAATGCCCCGCCGCGCCAACCGGCCTGCCAGCCGCAGGTTGAAATCGGGGAAGTCGATCAGCACCGCGGCCCGGGGCTGCCGCCGGTCCACCTCCGCCAGCAGCGCGGCGAACACCTGGCGGACGCGCGGCAGCACCTTCAGCACCTCGACGACTCCCACCACCGCCACCTCGGAGCTGTCGGCCACCGCGTCGAGCCCCGCTGCCCGCAGCTCGGCGCCGCCCAGCCCGAACGCTCTCACTCCCGGCACCAGCCGGCGCAGCTCGGCGAGCAGCCGCGCGCCGTGCAGGTCGCCCGACGCCTCGCCGGCCACCACCAGCAGCTCCTCGCCGCCCACTGCCGCGGCATCGCCGGCCGGCGCCGCCGTCACGGGATCGGCGCCGGCGGACCGGGCGGGAACGGATACATCAGCCACGCGACGATCAGGCCGCCGCCGACCATGCCGAAGAAGATCTGCAGGAAGAGCACGATCTGCGCGCGGCGCTCGCGGCGCCAGAGGATGGTGAAGAAGAGGCTCACCAGCAGGGCATACACGACCATCAGCAGGAAATGCGACAGCACGGTTTACTCCTTCTGGCCGCTGGCGATGTCCCGGGCGTCCAGCACCAGCAGCAGGTTCATGAGGCCGGCGGTGAGCAGGAACGCGGTGCCGTACTCGTAGCCCGCGGCTTCCTGCTGGCCCTGGTAGTGGAAGCCGTAGCGCAGCACGAAGTAAGGAATGCCGGAGCAGGCCTGTCCGAAGGTCGCCAGGTAGGTCAGCCATTGCCCGCGGATCGGTTGATACAGGTTGCCCTGCAGGCTGATGCCGATGCCGAGCGCGATCATCACCAGTGCGAAGAAGATCAGGCCGCGCACGGCCCGCTTGAGATAGACATGGCCGAGGCCGGGCACCAGCCAGGCGAGCGCCATCGCCATCACCTGGTGCGGCATCGGCAGCGGCTCCGCCAACGCGAACTGGACAGGCGGCGGCGCCGCGGGGGGCTTCTCGGAGCTAGCTGTGTCCTCCAATCGATTCCTCCTCGTCTGCGTGAGCGGCATGGGCGGCGGAGCACGGGCGCGGGCGCTCGCGGGCCTGACGCGGGCCCCCCGCGCTCAGCCGGACCTCCGCCGGTGCTGCCATGGACCCGGTGTCTCCGGTCCAGGCATCGTACAGAGTCTGCATCGTGGATGGGTCGAGGGGCAAGCGTGCATGCGGCATGGTGCATGGGACATGGAGCATGGGAGCCAGGGTGCTGGCGGGGCCGGCTGCCGGCGAGCGGTGGCTGGCGGCGGCGGCGGCCGGCCAGTGCGGCCACCGTGCCCTCCGTGGCCGCGGTGGCCGCGGTGGCCACCGCTCTCGCCTCGTGCGCGGTAGCCGCCGGGTGCGCTGCGTGCGCTGCTCAGGCGTCGTGCGCGGTCGCGGCGGCTCGGCGGCTCGGCGGCTCCCCTGGGGGCCCCATTCGCGGCGCTACCCGCGCCGCTCAGCACTCGTCGTTCAGCAGCTCTCGCAGCTCCTTGCCCGGCTTGAAGTACGGGATGCGTTTCGGCGGCACCTTCACCTTGTCGCCGGTCTTCGGGTTGCGCCCGGTGCGCGCCCCGCGGTGGCGGATGCGGAAGCTGCCGAAGCCCCTGAGCTCGATCTTCTCGCCATCCTTGAGCGAGTGGACGATGCTGTCGAACACCGTGTTGACGATGATCTCGGCGTGCTTCTTGGTCAGCTGCGTCGTCCGAGCCACTTCCTCGACCAGCTCGGCCTTGGTCATGCCGTCCTTCAAAGGCACCGTCGCCATCTCCCACCCCTTTCCTCAGAATGGACGCCGGCTGGCCAGAGGGGCCCCGAGGCGCGCCACTCAGGCCAAGCCGCGTGGTCCGCGCCGCTTCCCGTTCGCCCTACTTACTCTGAAGACTCCGCGTGCTCGTCCTGATGCTGTTGCTTCTTGCTGTCGCGCCGCTTGGTACGGCCGGGTTCCGTGGCGGCCGCCGGGGCAGTCTCCGCCGCGGGCGCGGCAGCCGCCGGGCTCGCCTCGTGCGCGGATTCCGCCTGGTTCGTCTCGTGCGCAGCCATCGCTTCGTGCGCTTCGTGCGCTTCGGCGCCACCTCCCGAGGCCTCGTTCGCGGCGCTGCCCGCGCCACTCGCGCCGCTCCCGCCGCCCGCGGATTGGTGACGGCGCGCGGCCGCCTCGGCTTTCATCTCGGAGACCTCGTTCGGCGACGGCTGCGTCACGCCGCGCATCGACAGGCCCACCTTCTTCTCGTCCTCCTCGATCCGCAGGATGCGCGTCCGCACGTAGTCGCCGACCGCGAAGCGGTCCTCGAGCTTGGCGCCGCCCGGGACATCGATCTCGCTGACATGGGCGAGACCCTCGAGCCCGTTGTAGATGTCGATGAACAGGCCGAAATCGGTGACATTGACGATGCGGCCGCTGAGCACGTCGCCGACCTTGTGCTGGCGCGCGAAGTCGTCCCACTCGTTCGGCATGAACTCCTTGATCGACAGCGAGACGCGCTGGTTCTCGACGTCGATGTTGGTGATGCGCGCCCTGACTACGTCGCCCTTCTTCAGCACCTCGCTGGGATGCTTGACCCGCTTCGTCCAGCTCATGTCCGAGACATGGATCAGGCCGTCGATGCCCTCGGTGATCTCGACGAAAGCGCCGAACTCGGTCAAGTTCCTCACCTTGCCCTCGATCACCGTGCCCTCGGGGTGCGTGTCGGCCAGCTCCTCCCACGGATTGCGCTCGGTCTGGCGCAGCGACAGGCTGATGCGCCGCTGATCCATGTCGAGCTCGGAGACGATCGCCTCCACCTCGTCGCCGACCTCGAGGATCTTGGCCGGGTTGACGACCTTCTTGGTCCACGACATCTCGCTGACGTGGATCAGGCCCTCGACGCCCTCCTCGATCTCGACGAAGGCGCCGTAGTCGACCAGCGACACGACGCGGCCGCGCACCCGCGAGCCGATCGGATACTTCTTGTCGACCAGGGTCCAGGGATCGTCCCCCTTCTGCTTGTAGCCCAGCGAGACGCGCTCCGTCTCGGGATCGAACTTGAGGATCACCACCTCGACCTCGTCGCCGACCGAGAAATGCTCGGAAGGGTGATTGACGCGCCCCCAGGAGATGTCGGTGATGTGCAGCAGGCCGTCGATGCCGCCGAGGTCGATGAACACGCCGTAGTCGGTGATGTTCTTGACCACGCCCTTCAGCCGCGCCCCCTCCTCGAGCTTCTTCAACGTCTCGGCCTTCTTCTTCACCAGCTCGGTCTCGAGCACCGCCTTGCGCGACAGGACGATGTTGTTGCGCCGCCGGTCCAGGCTGATGACCTTGAACTCCATCTCCTGGCCGCGCAGCGACTCGAGATTCTTGACCGGCTTGATGTCTACCAGCGAGCCGGGCAGGAAGGCGCGCAGGCCGACGTCGACGGTGAGGCCGCCCTTGATGCGATCGGTGATGCGCCCCTTGATCACCCGGCCGTCCTTGTAGGCGCGCTCCACCTCCGTCCAGCGGCGCATGCGCTGCGCCTTGATCCGGGACAGCAGGACGTGGCCCTCGAGATCCTCCGTCTTCTCGAGCAGCACGTCCACCTCCTCGCCGACGGCCACCGTGAGGCGGCCCTCGCGGTCGGTGAACTCCTCGACCGGGATCAGGCCCTCCGACTTGTAGCCCACGTCCACGATCACCGAGTTCGAGGTCACCCCGATGACGCGCCCCGGGACGATCTCCCCCTCGGTGAGATTGCGCATGCTCTCGTCATACAGATCGAGGAGCTTCTTGTAGTCCTCCTGCTCCTGGTGTTGCTCCTCGGCATCGAACTCGGCGGACTCGGCCGTCATGGTCGGCTGGTCCTGGCTGTCTTCACTGGCCGGCATAGAAAGACGTACCTCCTTGGGCATTGGATTCAGGCGCCTGGCCTGTCGTCCCCCATGGGCTGGACTACACTAGGGGGAGAATCGAACCGATCGAGTTCCGCTTAACTCGTTGAGAACTCGGGACGTAAGAGTATAGAGCCGCGCCTCCGGAGTGTCAACCGCAGCTCAGCGCGGACAGCGCGGCCGCGACTGCTTCCGGCGTCCCGGGCGTCTCCGGCGGCTCGGCGTCCGCCGCGGCGGCGGACGTCCGAGGCAGCTCGGTGATTCCCGGCAGTTCCGGCAGCGCCGGCAGCGCCGGCAGCGGCGCCGACTCTGGCATCGTCGCCGGCTCCGCCAGCGGCGCCGACTCTGGCATCGTCGCCGGCTCCGCCAGCCCCGCCGCCCAATCCAGCCACTCGGCGAGCACCACCAGCGTCCACAGCGCCCGCGCATGGTCGCGCTCGCGGCGCAGGTGCTCGCCGAAGAGAGCGCCTGCCGCCTGCTCGTCGATCCCCGCCACGTCCAGCCGCCCCGAGGTCAGGCGCTCCTCGGCCCAGCCGCGTAGCGGCCCGCGCAGCCAGGACGCCAGCGGCACCGACAAGCCGCGCTTGCGCCGGTGAACGACCCAGCGCGGAAGATAGCGCGAAGCGTAGCGTTTCAGGAAGACCTTGGTGGCGAACCCCCGCACGCGCTGCTCGTCGCGCAGGTGCGCCGCCAGCTCCATGACGTCGCGGTCGAGGAAGGGCGCCCGCAGCTCGAGCGCGAAGTGCATGCTGGCGCGGTCGGCCTTGGTCAGCAGCCCTTCCGCGAGCGAGGTCTCGAGATCGTGCTGCTGCACGCGGTCGAGCACGGTCCCGACCGGCGCGGCGTTCCAGCCGCCCGCGGATTCCGGTGGCGCCAACGCCGCCCCAGGCGCCCCATTCGCCGGTATCGGGAAGCCCAGCCGCGCCAGGATCTCGGGGGCGATGTTCGACGTCCACAGCAAGTGCCGCTGCAACCCCCCGAGACCCTCGCCGGCGACGAAGCGCTTGAGCAGGAAGGACAGGGTCACCTTCTTGTCGCTCGGCGGCAGCCGCGTCACCCATCCCGCCAGCAGGCGGCGCAGCGAGCGCGGCAGCTTCTCGTAGCGCTCGCCGAGCCAGACGCCGCTGTGCGTCGGGTAGCCGCCGAACAGCTCGTCGCCGCCCTCCCCCACCAGCACCTGCCGCACCTCGGCGGCGGCGCGCCGGGCAAGCAGCGCCGCCGGCACCCAGGCCGGGTCGGCGAGCGGCTCGCCTGCCATCCGCACCAGCTCCGGGAGGCTGGACATGAAGTCCTCGGGCCGCACCCAGACCTCGGTGGTGGTGAGACCCAGCCGCCGCGCCACCCGGGCGGCGACCTCACCCTCGTCGTAGCTGGTCTCCGGGAAGCGCAGCGAGAAGGCCCGCAACGGCAGCTCCGGACGCACCGAGCGCGCCACCGCCGTGACCAGCGAGGAATCCACCCCTCCGGACAGGAAGACGCCGCACGACACCTCGACGTCCGTCTGGCGGCGGACCGCCTGGCGGAAGACGCGATCGAGGTCTTCCATTCTCGGCGGTGCCGGGGATGCCAGCCGTGTCGCCTTCGCTAACCGCGCCGGCAAGCTCGGCGGCTCCGGTGTCTCCGGCATCGCCGGCCGCTCCGAACCGCCCGCGGCCAGCTCCCGGAACGGAGAAGGAGGTTCCGCGACCGGCGACGGAGACCCCGCGATGCTCAGATCCGGGGGTGCCGGGCCGGCGGTCCGCCACCGCCAGTAGCGCTCCCGCCGGACGCCGCCGGCCTCGATCACGACGCGCTCTCCCGGCCCGACCTTCTGCATTCCCGCGAACGGCGTGCGCGGCACCGCGAAGGAGCCGAAGCGCAGATAGTGCGCCAGGGCCTCGACGTCGACGGCCGGCATGGCGGCAGATCCCAAGGCCGGCTCCGGGACCGCGGGAGCCAGCGCCGCCAGCTCGGTGGCGAACATCGCCTCGACGAGGCCCGCGTTCGCCGCGCCCGCGCCTTCACCCCGAGATGGCGCCGCCTCGGCGCGGAAGAACAGCGGCTTCTCGCCGGCGCGGTCGCGGACCAGGACCAGGCGCCGCCGCCGGGGGTCCCACAGGCCGATGGCGAAGGCGCCGACCATCACCTCCGGGAACCTCTCGCCGAGCTCGAGGTAGAGGCCCGGAATCACCGCGACGTCCGTCGCCTGCGCCACCGGCCGGCCACGCTCCGCCAGCCATGCCTTCAGCTCCCGGTAGTTGTCGATCTCGCCGTTGCAGACCGCCACCACCCCGCTGGCGCCGTCGACCAGCGGCTGGCGGCCGTCCGCCAGGCCGCGGATGGCCAGGCGCGTCGCCCCGAGCACCGCGGGGCCGGCGGCGAACAGCGCGGAAGCATCCGGGCCGCGGTGGGCGAGGGCCCCCAGCATCGCCTCCACCCGCCCGGCCGCCGCCGCCGCCAGGCCGAGCCCGCTGCCATCCGCGGCCTGGCGGAAGCTGACGTACCCGCAGATGCCGCACATGGTTAGGCGAGGTCCTCCGGCAGCGATCCCATCCCCTTCATCCTACGGGGCGGCAGGCGCTCGGGCAAGCGCGGTGGCTGCCGGTAGTGTCCGGGCTAGCAGCGTAGGACGCTACCGGCTGCCGCCAGCGCCGCCTCGATCTCTACCGGCGGCCGCCAGCGCCGCCTCGATCTCCGCCAGCACCCGCGGCTCGCTCTCGCCGCTCAGCGCGGCGCCGAGCGCCAGCCGCGCCGCCTCGCCGCCCAGCCGCCCGAGCGCCCAGGCGGCGTGCCCGCGCACGACCGCCGAGGGGTCGCTCCCGAGCGCGGCGGCGAGCGCCGGCACATAGCGCCGGTCGCCGCGGTTGCCCATCGCGACGGCGGCGTTGCGCTGCAGCCCCTCCTGCTTGGCGCGCTTCATCGGGCTGCCGCGGAAGCGTGCGACGTAGCCGTCGCGATCCAGGCTCAGCAGCCCCACCAGGTCGAGACCGCCGCGCTCGGGCGGCAGACCGAGCTCGGGGTGCGCGGCGCCCGCCGCCTTGTGGTTCCACGGGCAGACTTCCTGGCAGACGTCGCAGCCGAACACCCAATCGCCCACCAGCTCGCGCGCCGCCGGCGGCAGCTCCCCGCGGTGCTCGATCGTCCAGTAGCTGATGCAGCGGCGGCTGTCCAGGCGGTAGGGCTCCGGCAGCGCCCCGGTCGGGCAGGCCTCCAGGCACCGCGTGCAGCGCCCGCAGAGATCCGCCACCGGCGCGTCCGGGGCCAGGTCGAGGGTGAGGAACAGCTCCCCGAGCAAGAACCACGACCCCCCCTGCCGGTGCAGCAGGTTGGTGTTCTTGCCCACCGCGCCCAGCCCGGCGCGCGCCGCCAGCTCGCGCTCCAGCACCGGGCCGGTGTCGACGTAGGGCCGGCTCGCGGTCCCCGGGAACGCCGCCGCGATCCGCAGCGCCAGCGCACGCAGGCGCTCTCCCATGACGTCGTGATAGTCGCGTCCGCGCGCATACCGCGCCACCCGCGGCCAGAGATCGCCCGCGGGCTCCCGCTCCCCGTCCAGCGGGTGGTACTGCAGCGCGACGCACAGCACTGCCCGCGCCCCCTCGAGCACCGTTGCCGGCCGCAGCCGCGCCTCCAGCCGCCGCTCCAGGTAGCGCATGCCGGCCAACTCGCCCCGCGCCAGCCAGCGCACGAACGCCCCCCCGGTCCGGGCGGGCTCCAGCGCCGCCACCCCGGCGCGGTCGAACCCGGCCTCGACCGCCCAGCCCTTGAGCATCGCCGCCATCTCCCGCGGCGTTCCTGGCTCGGTCGACATCCCTGGATTCTAGTTCCTCGTGGCGCAAGTGCCGAGGTGCGGGTGGTGGGTCCAGTTACCTCCGCCGTCCCTCGGGAATGCGTTGGTGCGCGCGTCTTCGTCATAGAATTGCTTGCCGCTCGACGAGAGCTCGAGGAGGGAGCACCATGTGTGCCACGCCAACCGTCCGCCGCGCCTGGATGCTGCCGCTGCTCGCGCTCGCCGCGCTCTTCGGCCTCGCCGCTCCGGCCCCCGCGGCCCACCACGACGCCGGCACCCGCAAGAGCGGGATGCTCGAGGCCGACGCCAAGGGACGCGTGCTCGAGGCGAGCTCGCACTGACCTGTAAGGAGCTGCCATGTCCGAGCAACCCGAGTGGGTCGATGAGGGCCAGAGCGCGCCCGACTTCACCCTGCGTGCAGACGACGGCAAGGAGGTCCGGCTCTCCGCCCTGCGCGGCAAGCCGGTCGTGCTGTACTTCTACCCGAAGGACGACACCCCGGGATGCACCCGCGAGGCCTGCGCCTTCCGCGACCGCAAGTCCGAGCTGGCCGCCCACGGCGCCGTCGTGCTCGGCGTCTCGCCCGACGACGTCGCCAGCCACGGCAAGTTCCGCGACAAGCACGGCCTCAACTTCCCCCTCCTCGCCGATCCCGGCCACCGGGTTGCCGACGCATACGGCGCCTGGCGCGAGAAGAACCTATACGGCAAGAAGTCGCTCGGCATCCAGCGCTCGACCTTCCTCATCGACCGCGCCGGCAAAGTGCACCGGGCCTGGAAGCGCGTCAACGTCGACGGCCACGACGCCGAGGTGCTCGCCGCCCTGGCGGCAATCGAGGCGCCGGCGATCGAGGCGCCCTAGCGCGATGGACCTCTTCGACCAGATGGCGGGCATGGGGCACGAGCGGGTGCTGTTCTGCTCGAGCCCGGAGGTCGGCCTGCGGGCCATCATCGCGGTGCATTCGACCGTGCTCGGACCGGGGCTGGGCGGCGTGCGCATGCTGCCCTACGCGACGATGGACGAGGCCCTGATCGACGTGCTGCGCCTCTCCCGCGGCATGACCTACAAGGCGGCGGCGGCCGGGCTCCACCTGGGCGGCGGCAAGGCGGTCATCCTCGGCGATCCGAAGCGGGACAAGTCGGAGGCGTTGCTGCGCACCTTTGGCCGCTACGTCGAATCGCTCGGCGGCCTCTACATCACCGCCGAGGACGTCGGCACCGACATGGAGGACATGGAGCAGATCCTCACCGAGACGCGCTGGGTCACCGGCGTCTCCGCCGCGCAGAAGGGCGGCGGCGATCCGTCGCCGGTGACCGCTTTCGGGGTGCTGCAGGGGATCAAGGCGGCCGCCGCCTGGCAGCTCGGCTCCGCGGAGCTCGCCGGCCGCACGGTCGCCGTCCAGGGCCTGGGCAGCGTCGGCCACGCGCTCGCCCGCTACCTGCGGGATGAGAAGGCCACGGTCCTCGCCGCAGACACCGACGCCGCGAAGACGGCACGGGCGCGGGACGAGCTCGGCGTCGAGATCGTGCCGCCCGCCGAGATCCTCGAGGTCGAGTGCGACGTCCTGGCTCCCTGCGCCCTGGGCGCCGTGCTCGACGACCGCAGCATCCCGAACCTGCGCTGCAAGATCGTGGCGGGCGCCGCCAACAACCAGCTGGCCGACGAGGCGCGGCATGGGCAGGCCCTTCACGACCGTGGCATCCTCTACGCACCGGACTTCGTGGTCAACGCCGGCGGCCTGGTCAACGTCTACAGCGAGCTCACCGGCTACAACCGCGCGACCGCCCTGCGCATGGCGCGCGGGCTGTTCCAGAACACCACCCGCATCTTCGAGCTGTCGCGAACCCAGGGCATCCCGACCAGCGCCGCCGCCCACCGCGTCGCCGAGGATCGCATCGCCAGCGTCAAGTCGATGCGCTCCCGCCACTGGGCACGCAAGGTGCGGACGCTGCGGGGCGCCCCTGCCTGAAGTGCCGGCGCGCCGCGGCCCGGGCGCGGCGCCCGCGCCCGCACCAAGACCGGCGCCAGGGCCGGCGCCACCTGCACCGCCGGCCCCGCTCGCCGCGGCCATCAGCATCATCATCCCGGACCTCGATTCGCCGCTGGTCGACCGCACGCTGGCAGCGCTACGCGACCAGGGCGCGCCCGGCGACGGCATCGAGGTGCTGGTGGTCGGCAGCGACGCCCCGCGCCTCGTGCCGCGCGACGGCACGGTGCGCTTCCTCGAGACCGCCGAACGCTTGAACCCGGCTGCGGCACGCAACCGTGGCGTCGCCGCGGCGCGCGGCGCGCGGCTGCTGTTCACCGACGCCGACTGCCGTCCCGCCCCCGGCTGGGTGCGGCAACTGGCGGCGGCGCTCGACGCCACCCCGGTGGCCGGCGGCGCCGTGACCTTTCCGCGCCCGGGCCGCGGCGGAAGCGCCGCCGCCGCCGGTGCCGGCCCCAGCCGCGGCCCCGAAGCCGGCCTCTGGGCGCTGGCCGACAACATCGCCTCGTTCCACCCGCTGCTCGCCGACCGCCCGGCCGAGGCCGACACGCGGCGGCCGCTGGGCAGCCTGAACCTGGCGGTGACCCGCGCAGCCTGGGAGCGCGTCGGGCCGTTCGACGAGCGCCTGCCGACCAGCGAGGATCACGACTGGGTCTGGCGTGCGCGCGCCGCCGGGCTGGCCACCGCCTTCGTGCCCGCCGTCCTGGTCGAGCACGCCGCGGTGCGCGCCAGCCGCCGCGACCTCGAAGCCCACGCCGCCTGGTACGGCGCGCATTTCCGCCAATTCGTCGGCCGGCACCCGGGCGCCTTCGCCGGCGGCCCCACCTGGGCGACGCGCCGCCGCCTGCGCCGCGCCGCCCCGCTCAAGGCCTGGGCCGGCGCCGCCGCCATCTTCTTCCGCCATCCCTCCCTCCTCCCCTGCTGGCGGGCCCTGCCGGCCGTCGCCGCCTTCCGCCGCGCCTGGTACCAGGCGATCCTGGACGCCTGGACCGACTCCTGGTAGAAGGCGACCTGCCGCGGCTGGCGGCCGTTCTCCGCCCGCCGCGGCCGGCCGGCTGGCCCAGCCCGGGAGGTGACAGAATCCGCCGCATGCGCTCCTCCGAGCGGCGCTTCCTGCACTCGACGTTCGCGGCCTACGGCAGCCAGCTCGGGCGGGTGCTCATCCGAGCCGCCAGCGACCTGGCATTGGCGCGCATCATCCTGCCCGAGGCGATCGGTCTCTACGACCTCGCCCTTGCCTTCGCGGTGATCGCCGCCATCGTCCGCGACCTCGGCCTGCCCTACGAGCTGGTGCGCCATCCGCGGCGTCCCTTCGGCGCGGTGCTCGCCTGGGAGGCCGGCGCCGGGCTGGTGCTGAGCGTGGTCCTGGCGCTGGCGGCGCCGGCCACCGCCGGGCTCGACCCCAGGCTGCCGGCCGTGCTGGCGGTCTACGCCTGGTGGGTGCTGCTCGACGGCCTGGCCGTGGTGCCGCGGGTCTACTACGAGTGCGAGCTGCAGGTAGGCCGCCTGGTGATGCCGGAGATCGCCCGCGGCGCGGCCATCGCCGCGGTGTCGATCGCCCTGGCCGCGGCCGGCGCCGGCGTCTGGGCCCTGGTCGCCGGCCAGCTGGTGGGCGCCGCGCTCTTCGCCGCCCTGCTCTGGCGCCGCGTCTGGGGCCTTATCCCGCTACGCCTCACCCGCGCGAGCCTCACGGCCCTGCCGTCGATGATTGGCCGCAGCTACTTCCTCTTCCTGATCGCCCTCGCCGCGCTGCCGCTGCCGCAGGTGAGCAAGCTGATCGTCGGCTCCGGCATGGGAGTGGCCGCCGGAGCCTTCTGGACGGCGCAGTACAACAAGGCGCGCGAGTGGGGCTTCCGCCTGCAGGAGCTGGTGATGCCGGCAGTGGCGCGGGTGCTCTACCCGGCGCTGATCGATTACCGCAAGCACGGCGACCGCCAGCGCTACCTCGCCGCCTACCGGCTGGGGACCGTGACGCTGCTCGGCTTGCAGACCCTCGGGGGCTACTTCCTGGCGTTCAACGCCGAGGTGGTGCTGGTGCGGATCCTGATCGGCCCGCGGTGGGCCCCGGCGGTGCCGCTGGTGCAGGTGCTCTGCTTCGCGCCGCTCGCCGATCCACTGTCGCCGCTCGGCGGCGAGCTGCTCAAGACCGAGGGGAAGGACCGCGCCTGGTTCGGCGTCGTCGCCCTCAACATCGCTTCCCTAACCCTCTTCGGCATCCTGCTCACCAGGCGCCTGGGCGCCGTCGGCATGGCCTGGGCGAACTACCTGCTGCTCGGCAGCCTGCTGATGACCTGGCGCGTCTACCGCATCCTCGGCGGCGCCGAGCTCGGCCGGCTGGCGCGCGACCTCCTGTATCTCTACGTGGTGCCGCTGCCGCTCTTCGCGCTGGTCGCCTGGTGGCTGCCGGCGGCCACCTGGTGGCGGCTGGGCGCCTCCGTCCCGGCCGCGGCGGCGGCGCTCGCCCTCTACGTGGCGCGCTTCCGCGGCCCCTTCCGCGACTTCTTCGCCGCCGCGGCCGAGCCCGCCCCGGCGGCGGTGGCCGCCAGCTTCGCCGGCGAGGCGGCGCCGTTTCCGGGCGACCCGGCGGCGGCCGCCACGCTGCCGCTGGCGGAGCCGTGATGCGCGTCGCCTTCGTGATGCCCGGAGTGGGCGTGGTGCGGCGCGGCGCCGAAGCCTTCGTGGTCGAGCTCTGCCAGAACCTGGGGGCGCTGCCCGGCTTCGAGGTGCACCTCTTCTGCCGTGGCCCGGCGCCGGTGCCGCACACCCGCATCCGGGCCTTGCCGCGGGACCAGCTTCTCGTCGGCGCCCTCTACCGCGCCACGCGCCTCGGCCGCAAGGCGCTCGACAGCCTCTTCCTCGACCCGCTGAGCCTCGAGTGGGCCACGGCGGCGCTGTCGGCCCTGCCGCATCTCTGGCGCGGCGGCTTCGACGTCGTGGTGATGGAGGGCGGCCTGGTGGGCGCCTGGCTCTGCCGCCTGCTGCGAAGGCGGCGCGGCGTGCCCTTCGTCGACATCGCCCACGGCTTGGATCCTAAGTGGGAAGGGGCCTTCGCGCGCCAGCGCCCCGACCGCGTGGTGACCTTCACCGCCGCCGCCGCCGAGATGGTGCGCCAGGAGGCCCCGGGCGCCGCGATCGTGGTCATCCCGCACGGCATCGACCTCGAGCGCTGGCAGCGTCCGGCCCGCGAGGCGCTGCCCCACCCCTCCGCCGGCCTGCCGCATCCGCGGGTGCTCTGCGTCGGCGCCGTCGACGCCCTCAAGCGCATGCACCTCGCCGTCGAGGCCGTGGCGCGACTGCCGGCGGGCGGCAGCTTGACGGTCCTCGGCGAGGGGCCGGACGCGGCGGCGCTGGATCGTCTCGCGGCCGAGCGGCTCGGCGCCGGCCGCTACCTGCGGCGGATGGTGCCGCGCGACGAGATGCCGGCCTGGTACGGCGCGGCAGATTGCTTTACCCTACCGTCGCGCACGGAGTCGTTCGGCCTGGTCTACCTCGAGGCGCTGGCCTGCGGCGTGCCGGTCGTGGCCCCGGACGACGCGGTGCGGCGCGAGGTGATCGGCGACGCCGGCCTGCTCTGCGACGTGACCGATGCCGCGGCCTACTCCGGGGCACTGGCCGCGGCGCTGGCCCGCGACTGGGCCGGCCTGCCACGGCGCCGCGCCGAGCGCTTTCCGATCGCCGCCACCGTGAACGCCTACGCCGAGCTGCTGATCTCCCTGCGACCCGCCGCCAGTGTCGCCAGGGATGGACGCGGCGGCCGAGGCGCCGCGAGGCCCAGGCCATGACCCGGCTGCGCGTTCCGGTGCTGATGTTCCATCATGTCGAGGCAGTGCCGCCGGCGGAGCTCGCGCCGCCGCCGCTGCATCCCGACAGCTATCTCTCCCGCCGCAAGCTCGCGGCCGTGCTCGACACCCTGGCCTACCACGGTCATCACACGCTGACGCTGGCCGAGGCCGCCGCACGCTCTCGCGCTGGGCGCCACCTGCCCCATCGCGCCGTCGTGCTCACGTTCGACGACGGCTGCCGCTGCTTCCGCGACCATGCGCTGCCCGAGCTGACGGCGCGCGGCATGACCGCGACCCTGTTCGCGGTCAGCGGCGAGCTCGGCGGCTCGAACCGCTGGGATCGCCCACCCGGCGAGCCCGGCGAGCGCCGCGAGGACCTGCTCGACGCGGCAGCGCTGCGCGGCCTGATCGCCGCCGGCATCGAGGTAGGGTCGCACGGGCGCCACCACTCCGACCTCACCGCCTGCGACGACGCGACCCTGGCCGCCGAGGTCGCCGGCTCGCGGGAAGAGCTGGCGGCGGCCACCGGGTCGCCGGTCGCCACCTTCTGCTATCCCTATGGCCGCCTCGACGCTCGCGTCCGCGCCGCGGCCGCGGCCGCCGGCTATGCCGCCGCCGCCGCCATCCATGGCGTCTCGGCGGCGCACTCCGGCGACGCCTTCGCGCTGCCCCGCCTGCCGGTGAATCCCCGCGACGGCCGCTTCGAGCTGCTGCTGAAGGCGAGCGGCGCCTACCGCTGGTGGAGCCGCCTGCCGCGCGTGGGGCTGCTGCGCGCCCTGCGCGGCGGCGGCGGCACGACGCACGGCCCGTCCACCAACGAGTCCGGCACCCACGGAGGTGCCAGCCGATGAGCGGTGAACCTACACCCACGGGCGCGCCCGCACCGCCGCCGGCCGCCGAAACAGGCGGCTCCGCCGGGACCGCCGGAGCCGCCGTTGGTGGCGTCCGCCGGGGCACCACCACACCCCCTCCGCCGCCGCCGCGCATGCCATTCGGAACGCTGCTGGCGCTGCTGGCGCGCGACTTCCGCCGCCTGCGCCAGGTCAAGGGACGCGGCTTCTGGGTGACGCTCGCCGACGCGCTGCTCCTCGACTCCGGCTTCCAGGCGCTGCTCGCCTACCGCCTGGGCCACACGCTGCTAAGCTGGTGCATACCGGTGTTGCCGGCGGTGTGCCGGCGCTGGGCGATCGGCGCCTGCGGCGTCGACATCCTGCCGCGGGCCGAGATCGGCGGCGGCTGCATCATCGCTCACGGCGTCGGCCTGGTGGTCGGCGGCTACACGGTGATCGGCGAAGACTGCACGCTGCTGCACGGCGTGACCCTCGGCGAGGCCCGCTTCGACGAGCTCGACTATCCGCGGGTCGGAGACCGCGTCACCATCAGTGCCGGCGCGCTGGTGCTCGGCGGCGTCACCGTCGGCGACGACGCGACCATCGCCGCCGGCGCCGTCGTGGTCGCCGACGTGCCGCCCGGCGCCACGGCCGCCGGCGTTCCGGCGCGCATCGTCCGCGCGGCCGCCTCAGCGGCGGGCACCGAGCGTTCTGAGCCGCCTCTGTAGCGCGCTGACGCGCCCGCGACTCGACACGGGCTGGAGGAGAACTCGCATGAATCGCCGCAGCTCTCAGCCGCCACGCCCCTACGCCGTCCGCCGCGTCCGGATCGCCGCCGTGGTCGGTCTCGCCTCGCTGGTCTGTGGCGCCGGCGCCGCCACCGCACCGGCTGAGCCGCCGCCGGCACCGGCCGCCGCCACTCGCGCCATCTGCGATTCGACCACCGCGCTGACCGTCATCGGTATGGACACCGAGGCCGGGCGCGTTCTGATCGCGGTGGCCGCACCCGGCGGCGGGGCCGGCTCCTGGATCGTCGTTCTCGACAACGCCGGTGCCGCCGGTACCACCGGCACCGGGACCGAAAGCGCCGCGGGCGGCAGCGCCGTGCGCGAGGCCCGCGCCTACCCCGAGCAGGCGGGCGGCCGCTTCGGCGGCTCGGTCGGCCCGGGACCGGTGCTGGCGCTGCAGCCCTGCGGCGCCAATTGCCTGCAACCGGTGCGCTTCGACGGCGGCCACTGGCAGCCGCTCGGCGAGCCCTTGAACCTGCCCAGCGCCAGCACCGTGGCCGCGACCTACGACAGCAGCGGCGCCCCCTGGCTGGTGGCGCACACCGGCGCCAACCAGGAAGGCCTGGTCCAAGCCCTCGCCTTTCGCTACGAAGGGAACCAATGGAAGAGCCACGGCAGCCTGCCGGTGACTGCCGTTGGCCAGCCGCAAGCCGTGCCGGCCCCGCAGCGACGCGACGGCGTGATCAGCGGCACCGGCATGTTCTCCGCCAGCGGACCCCCGAGCACCTGGGTCCAGGGCCTCCCCGGCGTCGCGCCTGCCCGCCGCGGCCAGCTGCTCGCGGTGACCGGCACCGACGCCGCCTATCTCACGGCCGACGGCGTCGCCTACCTGTCCGCGGACACCGGCAAGACCTGGCGCCGCTCGACCTGGACCCCCTGGGGCGGCGGCGACACCACCGGCATGTGGCGCCAAGGCATCGACTACGGCATCGACCTGCCCTTCAGCGACCGCCGCGGCCCCCTGCACCTCGTCTGGTTCGACCGCCGCACCGCCGCCGCCGAGCGCGTGGTGCTCACCCGCCTAGGTTCCAGCGGCGCCTGGACCGAGCTCGCCGCCACCCCGACCGACGTCACCACCCGCAGCGGCGAGCACCTCCCGGTCACCCAGGTCCTCATCCCCCGCACCGACACCTGGATCCTCCTCTCCGCCTGCGCCGCCACCGCCGCGGGCTCCGGCCTGGTCCTCCGCACCCTCGAGAAAGGCCAGCTCTCCGACCCCCGCTTCGTCCCTATCGTTATCGAGCCGAAGTCGCCGTCCAAGCCGCAGCCAGGCTCCCGAAATCCCGACGATCCTTAACTCATGACCAGGAGTTGCACGAGATCCAACGAGCCGCGCGGCGAGAGCGGCTGACCGTCGCCGAGTGGGTGCGTCAGGCACTGCGCGCGGCTCGAACCTCCCAGCTTGCTAAGGTCCAAGCTGCCGGCGCCGGGCCGGTAACCTCGACCCGTCCTTCACGGTAGGAAGCATCGGGACCTATTCGCCGCTTACCCCCGACGCCCCGACCCGAAAGGAGGCCCTGCGCCGTGCGCCCCGTCGAGCTGCTGGCCGCCACCCTGCAGGACGCGCGCTTCGCCGCCAGGATGCTGCGCCGCAACCCCGGCTTCACCGCCCTCGCGGTGCTGATCCTGGGGCTGGGCATCGGCGCCAGCACCGCGGTGTTCAGCGTGGTCGAGTCGGTGCTGCTGCGGCAGCCGGCGCTCGGGGACCCTGACCGGCTGGTGATGGTGTGGCTCGACGATCATCAGCACGGCTTCCCGCGCGACGAGATGTCCTACCCGCGCTTCGCCGACACCCGGCGCCTCGCGGCCTCGCTCGCGGGCGCCGCGGCCTTCGAGCGGCAATCCTTCGTGCTCACCGGAGCCGGCGACGAGCCCGAGCAGCTGCGCGGCCTGGCGGCCAGCGCCAGCCTGTTCTCGGTGCTCGGAGCACATGCCGCGCTTGGCCGCACCTTCGTGCAGGGCGAGGACGTCCTGGGCAACGACCGCGTCGTGGTGCTCGGCCACGACCTCTGGACGCGGCGCTTCGGCGCCGACGCGACGATCGTCGGCCGCCGTTTGCAGATCAACGCCCAGCCCTACGTGGTGATCGGCGTGATGCCCGCGGCCTTCACCTTCCCGGACCGCCAGCAGGAGCTGTGGGTGCCGCTCGCTCCGGCTCCCGAGCTGCACGCGAGCCGCAGCTCCATCTGGCTCTCGGTCGTCGCCCGCCTGCGCCCGGGCTTCAGCCTCACCCAGGCGACCGCCGAGCTGAATGCCTTGAATCGCCGTCTCGGCGAGCAGTTCCCGGGCACCGACCAGCGCGCCGGCACGGTGCTGGTCAAGCTGCGCGACCAGGCCGCCGAGCCGGTGCGCGGCGGCCTGCTGGTGCTGGCCGCGGCGGTGCTGGGCGTGCTGCTCGTGGCCTGCGCCAACGTCGCCAGCCTGCAGCTCGCCCGCGCCGTCGCCCGCGAGCGCGAGATCGCGGCGCGACTGGCGCTGGGGGCAGGACCGGGCCAGCTGGTGCGCCAGCTGCTGGCCGAGAGCCTGGCGCTCTCCCTGCTCGGCGGGGCGCTCGGCCTGCTGCTCGCGGCCTGGGCGGTGCACGGCCTGCCGGCGCTCGCACCCGCCGAGCTGGAGCCGCTGCGCGACGTGCACCTCGACCTGGGGGCCGCACTCTTCGCCTTCGCCGCCTGCGCCGCCGCCGGCTTGCTGGCCGGCCTCGCGCCGGCTCTCCGGTCGCTGCGGCACGATCTCCTGGCGGGGCTGCGCCAGCGCACCGCCGGCGCCGCGGCCGGCAGCCATGGCCTGCGCCAGGCGCTGGTGGCGGCGCAGCTGGCGCTCGCGGTCGTGCTGCTGACCGGCTCCGGCCTGCTGCTCCACAGCCTGCTGCGCCTCGAGGGCATGGACCCCGGCTTCCGGCCCGACCACCTGCTGGGCGCCAGGATCTCGCTCCCCGCGGCCCGCTACGCCCAGGGCGCCGCGCGACAGCAGTTCTTCGACCGCCTCGAAGAGCGCCTGCGGGCCGATCCGCGGGTGCGGGCGGTGGGCTCGATCGAGAGCCTGCTGCTGGGACCGCTGCCGAACGCCGCCGGCTCGTTCACCATCGCCGGCCGGCCGGCGGAGAGCGCGTACGTCGCCGAGCCGCTCACCCGCGATGCGATCACCCCCGGGGCGCTGCGCGCTCTCGGCCTGCCGCTGCTGCAGGGCCGCGCCTTCACCGCCGCCGACGGCCCCGACGCGCCGCCGGCCGTGATCGTCGACGCCGCCGTGGCGAAGCGCTTCTGGCCGGCCGGCAACGCCGTCGGCCAGCGGATCGCCTACGGGCGGCGCGACACCTCCAGCCCCTGGCTGACGATCGTCGGCGTGGTCGCCGACAGCCACCGCGCGGCGCCGGGCTCCCGCGCCTGGCTGGAGTCGTTCCTGCCCGAGGCGCAGTATCCGCGGCGCAGCCTGATGGTGACGTTGCGCACCAAGGGCGATCCCCTGGCCCTCGCCGCCGCCGTGCGCCTCGAGGTCCACCACCTCGATCCCGGCCAGCCGCTCGCCTGGACCTCGACCGTCGAGCGCCTGCTCGCCGACCGCCTGGCGCCGCGGCGCTTCGACGCCACGCTCCTCGGCTTCTTCGCCGCCGCCGCGCTGCTCATGGCGGCGGTCGGCCTCTACGGCGTCATGTCGTACCTGGTGACGCTCCGCACCCAGGAGATCGGCCTGCGCATGGCACTCGGCGCCCGCCGTGCCGACGTGCTGCGCCTGGTCGCCGGGCGCGCCGCCTTCCTGGCAGCCGCCGGCGCGGCGGCGGGCACGCTCGCCGCCCTCGCTCTCGCCCGCTGGGTGGCGAGCCTGCTCTACGGCATCGGCGCGCTGGATCCGGCCGCCTTCACCGCGGCGCCGCTGCTGCTGGCGCTGGCCGCGGCTGTCGCCGCTGGCGTGCCGGCCTGGCGCGCCACCCGCGTCGACCCGATGAGCGCCCTGCGCCGCGATTGAAAGCGGCGCTGCCGTGCCTTGCGCGGCGATGGAGGACGGCGTTGCGCCTCAGCCCCCGCCGCCTCCGCAACGGCGGCCGAGGATCATCTTGACCAGCAGGTGGTCCGTCGCATGGGTCACGCCAAAGGCGACCCCGAAGTTGAATTCCCAGTCGGGGCCGAGGTCGAGGTCGAGCGCCGGCACGATCTGGTGCTGCTGCTGGGCGACCGGATCGAAGCCGGAGAGCGGGCCCAGGGTGCCGTAGTACTCGATCCCCGCGTTGATCTTCTTGGTGAGGTCGTAGCCCGCCTTGAAGTTGGGCGAGAAGACCACACCCTGGGCGGTGCCCGGGCCGTGGAAGGAACGGTCGAGCGTCGGATTCAAGGCGAGGTACCAGCGCCCCACCTTCTTGTCGACGATCGGCCGCAGCTCGATCGTCCAGGTGTCGGCCGAGAACACCCGCCGCTGGTAGCCGACCTCGGTCGACAGGCTGAGACCGACCGGCCAGTCCCAGGCCGCCGGCACCCGTCCCCGCAGGCGGAGGTGATTGCCCACCCAGTCCCACCCGTAACCCGCCTGGGCGCTGGTGAAGGTGTAGAGCGCGGCCTCGAACCACGGCGAGAATCCATGGGTGACCTCGAGCGTCTCGTGCAGCGCGTGCGCGGTCGGCCGCACCCCCTGCTCGGCCTCGTCGCCGCCGCGGAAGGTGAAGTTACTGTGCAGCTCGACCATGGTGCTGCCGGGCGCCACCGTGTCGGCGCCATAGACCTGGATCTCGTAATTGTCCTGCGCCAGCGCCGCAGCGGGAGCCATGATGCCTGCCGCTGCCGCTCCTGCCACCGCCGCCAGTGCCGCGGCCAGAGTCAGGCCGCCCGGCGAGCGGCGGTCGGAGCGTCGAGAAGAGGATGGGGAGGGCATCGGGGGAACGGCGCCGCAGGAGGCTATGTATCAGCATCGCCGCGCACGCCGCAAGGGACGGCCGGTGGCGGGTGTACGACAATTTTGTGAGGTGAAGGCGCGGCCGAGGCGGCCGCCCTAGGCGGCGCGGTGTTGCCAGAAGGCCGCGAGCCGACCGCT
>DATDGZ010000037.1:0-6085 GCA_036521795.1 Thermoanaerobaculia bacterium
CCTGGAGCTGCCTGGGGTGACCACGCGGGTGATCGACCTGCCCGTGAACGCCGCGCCGGCGGCGGCCGCCGCGTGGGTGGCGGCCGAGGTTGCCGACGGCGACGACCGCGGCGACCGCGACGCGGGCCGGACCTACGTCGAAGCGCACTACGATGCCGCCGGCACGCGCCGGGTGCCGGTGCTGCGGCTCCTGCCGGTGACGGACAGATCTCCGGCTGCAGCCGCGGCCGCCCTGGCGACGGCGACGGTGGCGGCCAGCGCCGAGGCCTTCGCGGCGCTCGGACCGGACGACGTGCTGCTGGTCACCGGCGGCGGCAAGGGGATCGGCGCGGAGTGCGCGCTGGCGGCCGCCCGGACCGCCGGCGCCCGGCTGGCGATCCTCGGCCGCTCCGACCCGCGGAGCGATCCCGAGCTGGCGGCCAACCTGGAGCGCATGGCCGCCGCGGGCATCCGGACCCTCTACCTGCGCGCCGACGTCGCCGACGAGGCGGCCGTCCAGGCGACCGTCGCCCGCGCCGACGCCGAGCTGGGGCCGGTCACCGCGCTGCTCCATGCCGCCGGCGTCAACGCGCCGCGCGCGCTCGGCGCCGTCGACGAGCAGGGCCTGCGCCGGACCCTGGCGCCGAAGGTTGCCGGCGCGCGGCACCTGCTCGCCGCCCTCGCCTCCCGCCGGCCGGACCGCCTGCGGCTGATCGTCGGATTCGGCTCGATCATCGCCCGCACCGGCTTGCGCGGCGAGGCCGAATACGCCCTCGCCAACGAGTGGCTGGCGCTCCTCCTGGCGCGTCACGCGGCGCGCCATCCGGCCCGCCGCTGCCTGATCCTGGACTGGTCGGTGTGGTCCGGCACCGGCATGGGCGAACGACTCGGCACTCTCGAGGCGCTTACCCGCCAGGGGATCGTGCCGATCCCGCCCGGAGCCGGCGTTGCCGAGCTGATGCGCCTGCTCGCCGACCCCGCGGTGCGCGGGGAGGTGGTCGTGACCGGGCGCTTCGGCGACCCGCCGACCCTGGCGGTCGAACGGCCCGAGCTGCCGCTGCTGCGCTTCCTCGAGCAGCCGCGGGTCTACTTCCCGGGCGTCGAGCTGGTGGCCGACATCGCGGTCTCCGCCGACACCGACCCCTACCTGTCCGACCATGTCTTCCGCGGCGAGCCGCTGTTCGCCGCGGTCGTCGGCCTCGAGGCCATGGCCCAGGCCGCCGCCGCGGTGACCGGCGCCATGCGCCCGCCGGTGTTCGAGCAGGTCGAGCTGCTGCGGCCGGTGGCGGTGGCGCCCGGCCGCTCGACCACCCTGCGCCTGGCCGCCCTGGTGCGCGCGCCCGGCCGCGTCGAGGTGGCGCTGCGCGACGGCCAGACCGGCTTCGCCGCCGATCATTTCCGCGCCCTGTGCCGCTTCGATCCGGACGCGGGCTCCCTCGCGACGGCCATGGCCGCGGACGCCGCCGACGCGCGATCCGCCGGCACGGAGACCGCCGGCACCGGCTTCCGATCCTGGGAGCCGCCGCCTGTCGCGGCCGCGCGCCTGGCCATCGATCCCCAGCGCGACCTCTACGGCGGCATCTTGTTCCAGGAGGGACGCTTCCGCCGTCTCGGCGGCTACCGCCGGCTGCGCGCCACCGAATGCCTGGCCGAGATCGTTCCCGACGGCACGGCCGCCTGGTTCGGGCGCTACCTGCCGGCGGCGCTGCTGCTCGGCGATCCGGCGGCGCGCGATGCCGCGATCCACGGCATCCAGGCCTGCATCCCGCACGCCCAGCTGCTGCCCATCGGCATCGAGCGCATCCTCGCCGGCCGCCTCACCGCCGACGAGCCGCTGCTGCTCGCCGCTCGCGAGCGCTGCCGCGACGGCGACATCTTCGTCTACGACCTCGACATCCTGGCCGCCGACGGCCGCCTGCGCGAGCGCTGGCAGGGCCTACGCCTGCGGGCCGTGGACCGCACCCGCCTGCCGGCGGCCTGGAGCGCGCCCCTGCTCGGTCCCTACCTCGAACGCCGGCTGCAGGAGCTGTTCCCCGAGGCGAACCTGCGCGTCGCGCTGGAGGCACCGGCGGCGCGGGTAGCGCCGACGGCCTACGCCGGCACGGCGCCCCCAGCGGGTGGCCGGGCACCCCGCCCCGACAGCGCCGCGATCGTCGAGAGCCTCGTGGCCGCCGTCGCGATGGCACCCAGCGCCATGGCCCAGGTAGTGATGGGAGCTGGCGCGGTGGCCCCAGGCGCGAGCGTCACGGGACCGATGGCGCCGGGCGCAGTGGCCGGCACGGCAAGGTTCCAAGCGCCGCGCCTCTTCCACCGTCCCGACGGCCGGCCCGAGATCCCGGGCGGTCCCCAGGTCTCCGTGGCCCACGCGGCGAGCCTGGTGCTGGCCATCGCCGGTGACGGAACCGGAGATCCCATCGGCTGCGACCTCGAACCGGTCGTCGAGAGAACGGCCGAGACCTGGCGCGATCTCCTCGGAGCCGAGCGCTTCGCCCTGGCCCAGCTCATCGCCGGCCAGCCCGGCGAGCTGCCCGGCGGCGCCGCGACGAGGATCTGGACCGCCGCCGAGTCCCTGCACAAGGCCGGCTCGCCCGCCGGCGCCCCCCTGCTCCTCGAGGCCTCCCTGGACGACGGCTGGCTGCTGCTGAGCTCCGGCACCCTGCGCATCGCCAGCTTCGCCACCACCCTGCGTGAGCTCGGCGGCCCCTGCGCCCTGGCCATCGCCGCGCCCGCCGGCGACCCCGGCCGCCATCCGATCGTCCGCCAGCAATGAGATAAGGCAGCCAACTGCTGAGCAGGTCGGCGCCCAGATGGTAAACTCCTACCATGCGAACTACCATCGACGCCGCCGGGCGGGTCGTCATCCCGAAGGAGCTGCGCAGCCGCCTGGCTCTCGTCGGCGGCCAGGTGCTCGAGATCCGGGAACGTGAGGGCCGCATCGAGATCGAGCCGGCAGGAGCTTCGATGTCGCTGCGCGACAGCGGTGGCGGCCCGGTTGCCGTCCCTTCCGAGGAGCTGCCGCCGCTCACCGACGAGATCGTCCGCGAGACCTTGGAGCGGGCGCGCCGTTGATCGCCGTCGACACCAGCGTCGTCGTGGCGGCCTTCGCCTCGTGGCACGAAGGGCACCGCGCGGCGTTGGAGTGCCTGCGTCGCGATCCACGCCTGCCGGCGCACGTGGTCATCGAGACGTTCTCCGTCATCACGCGGCTTCCCGCCCCCCATCGTGCCCCCGGCGGATTGGTCGCCGAGTTCCTTCGCCGGCGCTTTCGCCACCCGTTCCTCACCCTGCCCCCGAAGAGCCACCTGCGATTGATCGAGCAAGCGGCGGCGGCAGGGCTGGCCGGTGGTGCGATTTACGATGCCTTGATCGCCGCCACGGCGAGCCGTGCCGGAGCCACGCTGCTGTCGCGCGACCGTCGCGCGGCGGCAACCTACGAGATGCTGGGCGCCGACTACGAGCTGGTGGCCTGAGACCCCCCGCGGGGCGCGAGCGACTACCGCCGCGGGCACCGCAGAACGATGGCTCGGAATCAGAGGAGGTACACCATGCGGCCGATCCGTCATGCTCTGCTGCCTGCTGTCGCGATGCTGGTCTTGTTCTCGGCGGCGGCGGCAGCTCAGCCCGCCGAGGATCACGTCCACACGCCGCCGGAGAAGCTTGGCAGCGTGCACTTCGCGACCTCGTGCGCGAGCGCGGTCGGGCCCGCCTTCGAACGCGGCGTGGCACTGCTCCATTCCTTCGGCTACGGCCAGGCGTCGGCCGCCTTTGCCGCGGTGGCCGCGCAGGATCCCGGCTGCGCCATGGCCCAGTGGGGCATCGCGATGAGCAACCTCCACATCATCTGGGGACCGGTGACAGAGGCCGAGTACGCGGCGGGCCGCGAGGCGGCGCGGAGGGCGGCGGCGCTCACCGCCGGGAGCGAGCGCGAGCGCGACTACGTCGCGGCGATCCATGACTTCTACCAGGGTGATGGCGTCGCCTACCCCGTCCGCACCCTCGCCTTCGAGCAGGCGATGGCGAAGGTGGCGGAGCGCAACCCGCAGGACCACGAGGCGGCGATCTTTCACGCCCTGGCCCTCCTCGGCGTCGCCTACAACTCGCCACCCGACAAGACCTACGCGCGGCAGAGGCAGGCGGCCGAGATCCTCAACCGCCTCCTGCCGCTCGAGCCCGAGCATCCGGGGATCGCACATTACGTGATCCATGCTTTCGACTACCCGGGAGTCGCGGAGCTGGCGCTCCCCGCGGCACGGGCCTATGCCAAGATCGCACCCTCCTCGCCACACGCCCTCCACATGCCGTCGCACATCTTCACCCGCCTCGGGCTGTGGCAAGAGTCGATCGACTCCAACCTCGCATCGTCGGCGGCGGCGCGTCGATGGGTGGCGAAGAACCACCCCGGAGCGACGTCGTTCGAGGACCTGCATGCGATGGACTACCTGGAGTACGCCTACCTGCAGACCGGGCGCGATGCGCCGGCCCGCGAGATCGTCGACCGGGTCGCCGCCATCACGAGCTTCGATGCACCGCAATTCGCGGCCGGCTACGCGCTCGCCGCCGTTCCCGCCCGCTACGCGCTCGAGCGCCGCGCCTGGAAGGAGGCGGCTGCGCTTACTCTCGGGCCGCCGAGCTTCCCGTGGGACAAGTATCCGTACGCCGAGGCGATCGTTCACTTCGCGCGCGCGGTCGGCGCCGCACGCTCGGGCGATCTCGAGACGGCGCGCGCGGCGGTCGCCAATCTGGCGGCAATCCAGCGCGGTCTCCAGGGGCAGCAGGGCTTCGATTGGGCGACCCAGGTCGAGATCCAGCGCCGCGCGGCGGCCGGCTGGCTGGCGCATGCGGACCGGCACGACGGCGATGCCGTGACGCTGCTGCGCTCGGCGGCCGATCTCGAGGACACCACCGACAAGCACCCGGTGACCCCGGGCTCGGTGCTCCCGGCACGCGAACAGCTGGCCGACCTCCTCGCCGAGCTTGGCCGCCCCAGCGCCGCGCTCGCCGAGTACGAAGCGTCACTGAAGACCTCCCCCGCCCGCTTCCGCACCTTCTGTGGCGCCGCCCACGCGGCCGACCGATCCGGCGATGCGGCCAAGGCCAAGACCTACTACGCGAAGCTCGTCGAGCTCTCTGGCCGCGGCGACTCCACCCGCTCCGAAGTCGCCGAAGCCAGGTCCCGGTTGAAGTGAGAATAGCTTCGGAGGCTTCGGAGGGCCCGGCGGGGACGCGCCGGCGCCAGCTCAGAGGCGCGGCGATTCGCTCCCAAATCAGGTATGATACTTCCCGAAATGGGAAGGAAGACTTCTCCTGGGAGCTTGGCCGACGCCCTGTTCACGCCGGTTCAGCAGCGCGTCTTGGGCCTCCTCTTCGGTCAGCCCGATCGCCGCTTCCAGAGCGCCGAGCTGATCCGGCTGGCGAGGGGCGGCGTCGGTGCAGTCCTGCGTCAGCTCGCCCGCTTGGAGGAGGCGGGGGGCCCTGGTGATGGTCACCCGCGCCGGTAATCAGAAGCACTACCAGGCTCGCCGGGAATCCCCGGTGTTCGCCGAGTTGCACGCCCTCGTAACAAAAACGGTGGGCCTGGCCGAGCCATTGCGAGAAGCGCTGGGAGCCAGTGCCGATAGCATCCGCGCCGCCTTCGTCTTTGGCTCGGTTGCCAAGGGCAGGGACAAGGCCGGGAGCGACATCGACCTGATGGTGATCTCCGACACCTTGCACTATACGGATCTCTTCGAGGCCCTTCAGCCGGCCGAAGCAGTCCTTGCACGCCCGATCAATCCGCTGTTGATGAGTGTTACCGATTGGCAAGCCAAGCGGGCGCGAGAGGGCTCGTTCACTGCCCGCGTCGCCGCGCAGCCGAAGGTCTTCGTGATCGGGTCGGGCGATGACCTCATCTGAGCTCGAGCGTCTGGCACGCATCGGGAAGCTCAAGCAAGAGCCTCCTCGGCATTCCACCCACGATATGGCGACTGCTGGCCAAGGCTCATGAACTACGGAACCTCGCTGAATACGAAGGGCTGCTCGAAGTGGACGAACGTCTCGTCGCAGATCTGATCGACGCGGGCAAACTGGTCCTGGCTGCCCTGTGTGCAGCCGACTTGCGGCCACTGGA
>DATDGZ010000038.1:0-6448 GCA_036521795.1 Thermoanaerobaculia bacterium
GGTCGAGCCGATCGACTGCACGGGGCGCGGGTAGGGAGGATAGCCGCCGCAGCGCTCGCCGTCGAACGCGAGGCGCTCGAGCGCGTCGCCGAAGCTGGGGTCCTTCTGCCCGTAGACCGTGCGCAGCACCGACTGCAGGACCATCATGCCGGAGCACATGGCGCAGGGCTCGAGCGTGGTGTAGATGGCGTAGTCCTTGAGATTGGCCCCGGGCAGCGGCTGGCCGGCCTCGCGCTTGCGGTCCATGTAGCAGGTCATCAACCGCACCTCGCCGTGCTGCGTCTTGTTCTTCGCCAGGCCGACCGAGTTGAGCCCCCAGTAGACCACGCAGGCGTTCTTGTCCACCAAGACCGACCCGATGTTGTAGCCGCGGGGCTCGGCCGCCCCCTGCGCCTGCCAGTCGAGCTGCACCACCGCGTACGCCAGCAGCGAAAAGATCTGGTCGCGTTCCACCTGGGCAGGGTTCGCCGCCTGCGCCAGCGGCGGCGCCGCCTGCGGCGCCGGGTTCCCGGCGCACCCCGAGAGCAGGAACGCGAAGAGCAGCGCCAGGCAGGCCAGCCCCCGCGCGCCGGCCAGGCCCGCCACGCCGGCCGCGCGCCGGCGGGCGGCCCGCCGCCGCGGGCGGCTGCCACGGCCTGCGATCGACAAAGGCGCTGCGGTCCCCGTCATCTCCAAGCTCCCCATGGTCCTCTCCTTTGGCCGGCTGGCGGCCTCGGCTGCGCGACGCAGCCGGGAGCCGCGGGCTCTTGCGGCGGCGCCCCAGGGCCATGCCGCCCCGCGCCTCCCCTGAGACGTTGCTTTGGAATGCACGCAGAGTATGAGTCAATGGAGCTTCAAACTCAAGGAGCGCAGGCCAAGCGGGCCCAGCCGGCGCCCGGCGCGTCGGCAGCGTCAACCCGGTGTTGCCCTGGACGAGACGGTGCGCGGCGCCGAGGTCGCGGACCTCGACGCTCACGCCGAGGATCCCCTCCCCGCGGTCGGCGGCGAAGTCCGCGACCAGGCCGGGCCAGAGGGCTGCAGCAGGACGAGCGTGGCATTGTGGAGTTGCACCCGGGTGCCGCGGCCGCCGAGATAGCCGATCTTCTCCTGGCCGTGTGTCCTCAGTGAACGCGTCGAACTCCAGGTAGGAGAGATCGTCGAACCAGATGAGGCGGTTCTCGACCTCCGCCGGGGACTGCAGACCGCCGTCGCCGAGAAGCCGAGCTGTTGGGTTAGGACGGCGGCGCCGGCAGCGATGGGCTCGCTACCATAGCACGGTCTGGGACTGGCCCGCCGTCGAGAGCACGACGAGATTGCCATGCAAGCCGCCAGCCGCCACGACGCCGTGAATCGAGATGGGCACGACGGCTGCCGGCGCCGTGGCCAGGCTGGACTGCTTCAGCCAGCCGAGCTGCCCCGCGTCACCTTGCAGTGCGATGTCGACCTGAATGCCGCCGCCGGCAGTCGGCGTTGCCGCCGCCGCGAAGGCCACCGCGGTCCCTTGGGACAGCTGGCCCGTGGTCGCATCGTAGTGGACGTCGTGGATCAGGCCCTTGACCGGCCCACTCGCCCAGTTGCCGCCGCCATCCCGCATCGCGGCCACCAGCAGTGCGACGAATGGATTCTGGCTCAAGAGCGCCGCGGCCATCGTGCTGCCGGCCGCCGACGCCGCTGCTGATGGCGTCGGATTTACCGCTGGACCCTGTGGAGAGGCCTGGCCGCACCCCGGCTGCCATTGGCCCCAAGCACGACAATATGCGGCATAGGTGTCGCCACCGAGCGGGACCGAGCCGCTGCCGCATTCGCATGAACCGCTGCCGGCGGCCGGCGGCGTGCACTCGGACTGCATGCATGCGCCGGAGCTGCAGTCCTGCCCGCAGACCAGTCCCTGCGCCAGCGCCGCGTGCGCGCCGGCCGCCAGGACCAGGGCTCCCATGAACCAGTGACGCGAAGTGGCCATCCTTCACCTCTTCTCGTTGGAAACTGCTTGATGGGCTGGACCTGGCGGCGGCGCCGGCGGCGCCGGCAGCTCGCTGCCGTCGGCCGCGATGGTGATCGACCGCAGGTGCCCGGTAAAGACATTGTCCTGGTCGACCGTGACCCACACCACGACGCCGTGCCCGGAGTCGTTGATCGCCAGGTGGTAGGGATCCAGACCGCCAAGGCTGGCGTTTGTCGCGATCGCAACCGGCGGATCCAGGAGATCCGGCGAGTGGAATTCGCTCAGGTACAAGGTCTCGGTGCCGTCGCCATTGTGATAGATGCTCCAGAAAATGGCGTAGCGGCGGGTGCCGATCGCGACCACCCTCGCGGGCACGGCCAGGTCGTCAGGCAGCTCGACCTTGGCCAGCGTCGTGAGCGCCGCGCCGGGAGTCCCCGAGCGATCGAAGGTACGCAGCAGGAGTGTGTCGAGCGTCGCGGTGCCGTGGTCCCAGAACGCCAGGAGGCCGCCCGCGGAGTCCATGGCCACCAATGGCGGGGTATTGTTCTCGGTCAGCGACGGCAATCCGGCGCTCAGTAGCGGCGTCTGCGGTCTGGAGGTGGCGTCGAAGACCTGCAGCACTCGCCGGCACGTCCCATTCGCCTTCCTCAGGCATTGGTCCGCAACCACCACGAACCTCCCTTCGCCGTTGATGGCGGTATCGTCGATGCTGACCAGCCATTGACGTCCAGCCAGCAGCGCGGGCGGGCCAAGGGGTTGCGCGTCCGGCCCGTAAGCCTGCAGAGTTGGAGCGCGAATCGTGTTGCCCAGCGAATCGACTCCCGCTTGCGTATAGATGACCGGCAGGAAGGCCCAGGCCGGACCCGCGCCGTAGCGGTCATAGCTGCCGTAGAACTCGATGTCCGAATTGGGCCAGCCGAATGCCTTGGCCATGACCTGGCCTGCCCGGTTCAGCATCGTCGCCCGGCTGATCTTGTCCAGGTAGTGCTGCCAATTCACGAAATAGTGGTCCCCCAGCGATCCGATGCTCCCCGTATCGACCGGGTAGGCCGGTTGCGGTATGAACGGCCCGCCCAGCGGAGTGCCCGCCGGCGAGTAGGCTTGCACCTGGAACTGCGGATGGCCGTCCTGTGGGTCGCCGTCCGGCTCGACGGTCGTGGTGCCGCCGAGCGCGAAGCTGCCGTCCTCCAGCACCGCGAGGCTCACGAAGTAATGATCCGCCAGGAACGGCAGCTCGGTGTCCGGCCCCAATACGATGCCGGCTTCGCCGATCCGGGGGGCGAACCAGAGGCAGGCAGCCATCAGCAGGACCGCCGTAGCTCGAGAACGGGTGTTCGGTGGCTGCTCACGCGACATGGTCGTCCTGCCTCTCCTTTATCCGCGAACCAAGGGCTCTCGAAGCCAAACGGCGCTACAGCGCGCAGAACCCGCTGAGCTGGCGTCGCACCAGCACGACGGTGTCGTCGGTGTACAGCGGCGACGGGACGGTGATGACCCCATCGTTGTCGAACGGCGACGAGTACCAGTTGCTCGCCCGGACGACGCCTGTCCTCGGCTCCACCCACTGGATGTTCCAGCAACCCCTCGGCAGGATGATCGTGGAAGTCGTCTGGTAACCAGTCGATTGTCCATTGCCGCATGGCGCTTCACTGTAGCCGTCGAATGCGGACGGGCCACCCGGGATCTGGCTCATGGGTAGACCATGGTGGATGTAGAGCACGGAAGCATTGGGCGAGGTCATCGTCGACCAGTAGATCTTCTGGTTGATGCCCTGGCAGGAACTGGACTGGGAGTCCTTCAGGCCCCAAGCCGGCACGCCGGTACACCAGTTCCCGGAAGGCCGCCCATCGCATGAAGTGATTTGCTGTAGTACTCTCGGCTTGCCTGGTCGCGACGTCGGTGGTTCGCGCGCAGACCTGTCCGTCTCCGACGCCGAACTGTTCTCCCTTTTTCTTCTTTGGCAGCTTCCCGAGCATCGAGGTCGTCTCCTGGCTTGCGGTGCGGTGGAGGAGTCCTTGAAGCATAGATAATCTTGGTATTCTAACCCGCGGGGCGCAACCTGTCAACGCGACCGGGGGCGGGACGCCAGCTCCCAGAGCCAGGGGAGGCGGCGCGGCGGCGGTTCCGTGTCGTCTTCACGCGCGCCGCCGAGCTGGTGCGCACGCTGCGCGAGGCGCGCGACGAGCGGAGCCTGGGCCAGCTCCATCGCCGCTTGCAGCGCGCCGACGTGGTCATTTTGGACGAACTAGGGTTTGTGCCGTTTGACCGCGCCGGCGGCGAGCTGCTGTTCAACCTGCTGTCCGAGCGCTACGAGACGCGCTCAACGATCGTGACGACGAACCTGTCGTTCGGAGAATGGGTGCAGGTCTTCGGCGACGAGAAGCTGACGACCGCGCTGCTCGACCGCCTGACTCACCACGCGCATATCCTGACGACGCGAGGGCCATCGCGACGGCAACCGAAGCCTGCAAGCAAGAACTGATCGAGAGGCCTGAAAAGGGGGGTACTGCGGGTAAGGGTCGGGACGAGATCGTGGCTTGTCGGGCATCCTAGCGCGAGATTTTCGCGCTGCGTCGGCCGCGGACCATAAATCGGGCTACCGCGACCAGCGGCCCAGCCGCGGACCAAGCGGGGGCCGCCCGCTCCGCTGCCCCCGCCCACCGCGGCCCCCGGTCCGCCGTTCCCACAGGCGCTTGCAAAACGGCTCCCGGCCCCCCGCCGCACCCGCCCTCCACCACCCACCCTCGCCGTTTCGCACGACCTTCCACAGCCCCGGCGACGAGTCATATACACTCTTGGGAAGGAAAGAACCCGCTGGGGTGGGTCACTTTCCAGCCGTTGCTCTGGGTCAGTTTCCGAGCGTTGCCACCACCTGAGCCGGGCTGGATCCAGGCCACGCCTTTCGGCAGCTCGATCCTGTCGGTGGCGCAGGCGCCTTCGTCCCCAGGTGTGCTGTACGCCGCCGCGGCCACGGGCAACCTCTTCGGCAGCGACGACGGCGGCGTCACGTGGAGCGCGCGACACGGCGGCCCCCCCTACGTTCTGGTCACCAGCTTCGTGGTGGACCCGCATGCGCCGGCGACGGTCTACGCCTTGACGTCCGCCAGCACGAGGTCAGCGCTGCTCCGCACGCGGAACGGCGGCCGTTCCTGGAAGAGCATCGGCTTCGAGGTCTTCATCTACGAGCTGGTGGTGCCGGCGGAGCATCCAGATCTCCTGTACGCCGGGACTCCGCAGGGGCTGTACCGCTCAGCCGACGCCGGGAAGAGCTGGACGGTGCTCGCCTTCCCCAACTCTCCGTTGCTGTCGCTGGCGATCGATCCGCTCGACGACCGCGGCCTTCTCGCCACCGTCGGCGGGCATGCGGCGGGTGATCCAACGGTGGTATGGAGAAGCTCCGATCGCGGCGAGAGCTGGGCGCCTACCCCGCTGGTGACCACGCGCGGGGGCCTGGATCTCTACGGCCCGCACTTCGTCTTCGACGCTTCCCGCAGAGGCACCGCGTACGCGTTTTTCAGCCTCCCCGGCGGTGACACCACTCCCCCCATCTTCCGCACTCGGGACGGCGGCGCGTCGTGGTCCCCTCTCCCCGCGGCCGGCGGCATCCGCGATCTCGCCGCCTCGCCCAGTGGCACCCTCTACGCCGCCACCGACTTCGGCGTCTCGCGCGGCGACGACGCCGGCGCGACCTGGCAGCCGCCGCTGGCCAACCCCTCCGCCGCCGAGGCGGCGCCGCCGGACGCCGGGGCTGGAGGGGAGCCAACGCCAGCGTCTTCGCTGGCGGAGATTCAGCTCACCGAGACCTTCTACGGTCAGCACGGCGCGATCTGGCTCGACTACTCGTTCGAGTGACTTAGAGGAGCGCGAAAGCGCGCTCGAACGCGATCTCGGCGCGGCCCGGGTCGCCGGTGAGGGCGGCGCCCAGCTCGATCAGGCTGGCGCGCAGCTGGCGCCGGCTCGAGTTGCATGCCACGCCGACCACTTGCGGCAGCGCGGCGCCGCCCGCCGCGTGCGGCGAGAGCACCTGCACCCGCTCGCCCGTCTCGCCGAGCTCCCCGGCGAGAGGCACGATCAGGGTGTCGGCACGCCGGCCGAGCGCCCGCAGGTACGAGGCGAGCCGGTCGGGAGCGTCGCCCGGCCCGAGGAGGCTCTCCAGCCTCTCCTCTCCGAGGTGCGCCGCCTGTTCCCGCCAGGTGATGACCTGGACGTCGAGGTCGCCCAGGAAACGCTCGATCGCGCGCCGCAGGCTGCCCTGGGCGAGCATGGGCGCGAGGGTGAGCGTCCGCGCGCCGGCGCGCCAGCGCTCGGCGAGCGCATAGCCGTGCGCCTCGAGAGCGCCGCGCCAGGACGGCCCAGCGAACCACTGCTCGACCTGCGGCTGCATGCGCCGCAGGCGCTCGAGCGCCGGCGCCTCGCGGACGCAGGCCTGGATCGCCTGCTCGACGCCGGCCAGGTCCGGCGACAGGCCCTTCCGAAACTCCGGGCGCAGGCGGCGGTGCAGGCGGCGAAGCCGCCGCACTGCGCGGT
>DATDGZ010000039.1:0-12022 GCA_036521795.1 Thermoanaerobaculia bacterium
ATGCAGAGCGCGGCGGTGAAGGCCAGCACGCGGGCGTCGAGGCCGATGCCGCCGCTCGCGACACCGGCGCCGCCGGCGGCGCCGAGCAGATCGGCCCCGCCGGAGAGCAGCCGCGGCAAGGCGGCAGAGAGCCGCAGGCCGCCGCCCGCCAGGGCGATCCCGAGGACGCCGCCCGCCAGCGAGAGCAGGCCGCTCTCGAGCAGCAGGTGGGCGGCCAGCTGCCCGCGCCCGGCGCCGAGCGCGGTGCGCACGGCGATCTCGCGCCGGCGCCCGGTGGCCCGCACCAGCAGCAGGTTGGCGACGTTGGCGCAGGCGATGAGCAGGACGCCCCCGACGGCGCCCCAGAGCATCAGCAGCCCGGGCCTGAGATCGCCCACCATCTGCTCGGTGAGCGGCGCCAGGCGGGCGCTCCAGCCCTTGACTCGGGGGTGGAGCTGCTCCAGGCGCCGGCAGATCGCCGCCAGCTCGGCCTGGGCCGCCGCGATCTCCACTCCCGGCCGCAGGCGGCCGATCGCCACGCCGATACGCGTCGCCCGGTCCTGCTGCAGGTCGGCGGACGGCGCCAGCGGCAGCCAGGCGTCGGGCTCGGCGGCGAAGCCGTAGAACGCCGGCATGTCGGAGCCGCGCGGGAAGGTGAAGCGCGGCGGCATCACGCCGGCCACGATCACGGGATCGCCATCGAGGACCACCTTCCGGCCCACCACCCGCCGGTCGGCGCCGAAGAAGCGCCGCCAGCCGGTGTCGGAGAGGAGCACCGCCCCCGGCTTGCCGGGGGCGTCGTCGTCGGCCACCAGCCCCCTGCCCAGCGCGGCAGGAGTCCCCAGGAGCAGGGAGAAGTCGCCGGTGACGCGGACGACGTCGAGCTGTCGCGGGTCGCCTCGCCCGGTCAGCGCCATGGCGGCGGGCTGCACCAGGGCGAGCCGTTCCAGGGAGCGGCTCTCGCGCCGCCAGTCGTAGAAGTCGCCGTAGGACACCGGCAGCTTGTCGGCCAGGCCGGCCGACTGCGCCAGCGCCGGGTTCGAGGCCCACGCCACCACCAGCCGCCCGGGGTCGCGGAAGGGCGGCGGCTCGAGCAACGCCGAGTCGACGACGCTGAAGATCGCGGCGTTGCCGCCGATGCCGAGCGCCAGGGTGAGCACGGCGGCGACGGCCAGGCCGGGCTGCCGGGCGAGGCCGCGGACGGCGAAGCGGAGGTCCTGGATCAAGGCGCTCATCGACCGCTCATTGTCCCTTATCTACAGGTAGTGTCCGGTTGCTGGCCCGGGACACTACCCGTCTACGCGGCGCCTGACGGTGGGTTGCGCGGCGTAGTAGCATCGAGTCGAGCCGACCGACGACCTGCTGCCAAGGAGAGCCGCTCTCGTGACCATAGGAACCCCGGTGGGAACGCCCCTGATCTACGACTGGAACCGCGAGGCGGGCCCCGATCTCGAGCCGGCGCGCGGGCGGGTCGAGCTCGACGACGAGACGCTCCGGGACGGCCTGCAGTCCCCGTCGGTCAAGGCGCCGGCAATCGAGGACAAGCTGCGCATCCTGCACATGATGGCCGGCCTGGGCATCGAGTCGGCCGATCTCGGCTTGCCCGGCGCCGGGCCGCACGTGGTGCGCGACGTCGAGCGGCTGGCCCGCGAGATCGCCGAGCAGCGGCTGCCGATCGCCCCCAACTGCGCCGCGCGCACGGTGATCGCCGACATCCGGCCGATCGTCGAGATCGCACAGCGCACGGGCATCGCCATCGAGGCCTCCTGCTTCATCGGCTCGTCGCCGATCCGCCAGTACGCCGAGGGCTGGACCCTCGACCGCATGCTGCAGATGAGCCGCGCGGCGGTGGAGTTCGCGGTGGGCGAGGGCCTGCCGGTGATGTACGTCACCGAGGACACCACCCGCGCCGCGCCCGACGACCTGCGCCGCCTCTACACCGCGGCAGTCGAGGCCGGCGCCCGCCGCGTCTGCATCGCCGACACGGTCGGCTTCGCCACGCCCGCCGGCGCCGCCAATGTCACCCGCTTCATCCGCGAGGTCGTGGACGCCACCGGCGAAGAGGTCAAGGTCGACTGGCATGGCCATCGCGACCGCGACCTGGCGGTGATCAACGCGCTCAGTGCCGCCGTCGCCGGCGCCGACCGCCTGCACGGCACCGCGGTCGGCATCGGCGAGCGCGTCGGCAACTGCCCGATCGACCTGCTGCTGGTCAACATGCAGCTGCTGGGCTGGATCGACCGCGACCTCGGCACGCTGCGCACCTACTGCCAACTGGTCGCCGACACCACCGGCGTGCCGCTGCCGGACAACTACCCGGTGGTCGGGCGCGACGCCTTCCGCACCGCCACCGGCGTCCATGCCTCGGCCATCCTCAAGGCCCGCGCCCGCGGCCAGGAATGGCTGGCGGACCGGGTCTACTCCTCCGTGCCGGCCAGTCTCATCGGCGGCCGGCAGGTCATCGAGGTGGGCCCGATGAGCGGCGAGTCCAACGTGGTGTGCTGGCTGCAGGACCACGGCATCGAGGCCGCGCCGGAGCTGGTCCAGGAGATCTTTCGCCGCGCCAAGCAAGCCGACAAGGTGCTGACCGACGCCGAGATCCTGGAGATCTGCCAGGCGTGAAGCGCCAGGCGGGCAGAGCGGCAGGCAGCGCTCGGCCGCCCGCGGGCGAACCCCCTGCCAGGTGGCGGCGGGCGCTGCGCGCCTACCTCGACGCCTCGAGCGCCGAGCGCGGCTTGTCGCGTCACACCGTCGCGGCGTACCGCTCCGACCTCGAGCGGCTGGGCGAGGCGCTGGCGGGCGCGGGCGCCGTGGCCCGCGGGGACGCCGCGGGCGCCGACCCCGGCGGCCGTCCCGACCTGCTGTCGGCCGACGCCGCGACCCTGGCCGCCCACCTCCGCGAGTTGCGCCGGCGCGGCCTCTCGCCCCGCTCCATCAGCCGGGCGCTCTCGGCGCTGCGCGGCTTCTATGCTTTCGCGGTCGCGGCCGGCGATCGCGCCGACGACCCCACCCGCAACCTGACGCCGCCCAAGCTCTGGCGTTCGCTCCCGAAGGTGCTGTCCCAGGAGGAGGTGGAGGCCCTTATCGCCGCCCCCGACCCGACGAAACCTCGCGGCCTGCGCGACCGCGCCATGATCGAGCTGCTCTATGCCACCGGCCTGCGGGTCAGCGAACTGGTCGGTCTCGAGCTGCCGCAGCTGCGCGGCGCGGGCGGGGGCGGATTGCAGGAGATCGATTTCTTGGTCGCTTTCGGCAAGGGCAGCAAGGAGCGCGTGGTGCCGGTGGGGGAGGAGGCGGCGGCCTGGGTACTGCGCTACCTGCGCGAGGTCCGGCCGGTGCTCGCGGCCGGCGAGCGCCATCTCGCGGTCTTCGTCAACCGCTCCGGGCAGGCCATGAGCCGGCAGGGCTTCTGGAAGATCCTGCGCGGCTACGCGCTCGCGGCGGGCCTGCGCTCCGCGCCCTCGCCGCACGTCCTGCGCCACAGCTTCGCCACCCACCTGCTCGAGCACGGCGCCGACCTGCGCGCCGTGCAGATGATGCTCGGCCACGCCGACGTCTCGACCACCCAGATCTACACCCACATCCACCAGCAGCGGCTGAGGAGCCTCTACGACCGGTTCCACCCGCGCGCATAGACGACACTCTCCCCGGAAGAGGGGAGGGAGGGGGCGTCCCCTTTCCACCCGGAGGGGGGCCGCGGCTCCGCCTGTCGCCAGTCGCGGCATCCCAGCTGGGAGGAAGGGGATCGAGGGGATGCGGGGGGCGATCCGATAGACGCTTTGAGTAGGCATCGAAAGCCACCTAGCAGCGACTTCATGGCTCGCGATCGCCAACCTGGCGGCACCAACTAGAAAGGAACGAAGGCCGCCGGCGCCAGAGCTCCTGGGCGAGGAGGCCGGCCGCCAGGTAGCAGGCGCTGCCGAGCGCGAAGGTGAAGCTGATCCCCTTCTCCATGGCGAGGTAGACCGCGGCGACGCTGGCCACCACCGAGAAGCTGGCGTTGAGCGCCCAGCCCCACATCATGAGGTCCAGCCGCGCTCCGATCAGTCCGACGCCGGTGGCCATCGGCAAGCCCATCAGGAAGCCGAGCGGCGCGATGACGGCGACGGTTGACGCCACCCGCAGCGGTAACGGCAGGGCGACCAGCTCCGCCAACAACCAAGAGCGGCCGAGCAGCAGGGTGAGGAGGCCCCCGCACAGCGCGATGAAGGCGAGGGCCAGCGCCGACGGGCCGGCGCCGGCCAGGCGCTGTCCGAGCAGGCTGCCGGCGCCGGTCGCCAGCAGCAGCGTCGCGAGGACGGTGGCGAAGGTATAGGTGGGATTGCCGAGCACCACCGAGAGCAGGTGGAAGAGATCGATCTCGATGAGGATGTAGCCGGCGCCGATGGCACTGAAGTAGGCCAGGGCGGCCCAGCCGCCGCCGCCGAGCGGTGCCATGCGCCGGGCCACGGGGATCAGCGGCAGCAGCACGAAGGGCACCAGCAGCGCGAGCAGCAGGCCCAGGCAGGCGGCGAGGTCCTTGACCGCCGGGCCGGGCGCGCGGTGGGGGCCGCCGCGCGCGGCGAAGTAGAAGGGGTTGTCGTCGGTCGACGGCGCGATGTCGTAGGGCGCCTCGCGGTAGAAGCGCTCGAGGTCCGCGCCGCGCGCGGTGATGGTGGCGCGGATGACCCCCGAGAACAGCGAGAAGGGCTCCAGGATCTCCGCCGGCGCCGGCCCGCCGTCGGGCAGCCAGATGGGGACGAACTCGAGCCGCCGCAGGAAGTCGCGGGCGCGGGCGATCTCTTCGGCGGTGAACGGCGAGCGCTTCACCAGCACGTAGCACATCGGCCGGGGGTGAAAGGGGCTGACCGCTCCGGCCACCAGGATCTGCCGGCCGGGATCGGCGACGCCCTCGCGGCGCAGCGCCTCGACCGCCACCGCGATGCCGCGCATCGAGTCGCTGACCACCATCTCGCCGAAGCCGAGGGCGCGGAGGAAGGCGAAGCAGCCGCCGGGACGCAGGTGGCGCAGCATCTCGCGGTATGCCTCGACGGTGTAGAGATAGTTCTCGCTGAAGGCGAGCGCCGTGGCGCTGCCGCCGAAGTCCACCCAGGTGAGGTCGATCAGGTCCCACTGGTGGCGCGTGCGCAAGATGAAGGTCCTGCCGTTCTCGACGAACGTCCGCACTCCCGGCAGCTCGTAGGGGCGCCCCGAGAACGCCGCCAGGTCCTCGTTGACCACCCGCACCACCAGCGGGTTGATCTCGACCAGGGTGACGTCCCGGCGTCCGCGCCGCACCGCCTGCAGCACGTCGACCCCGCCCCCCGGTCCGATGATCAGCTCGCTGCCCTGGGCCGGCACCAGCTGCTGGCCGAGGGCGGTGAGGTCGGCGTCGAGATAGTCGTACGCGGCGAGCGACCGCGGGTCGCCGTCGAAGCGCACGATCTGGCTGCCGCCGATGCCGTCGATCAGCAGGCTGAGCATCGGGAACCGCCGGCCGCGGTAGGCGGGCGACAGCGCCCAGGTCTGGAAGAACCCCGGGAAGGCCCGCACGCTCGAGAAGGAGTTCCACTCGCTCAGCACCTCGTGGCGGAACATGGTGGTGACGTGGGGAGGGCGGGCAACCCGCCGCGCCGCCGCGAGAGTGTTGCCGGCCAGTAGCAGCGCCGTGGCGGCGGCCAGGGCGAGCAGGGCCAGCCGCCGCCTGCCGCCGCTCAGCGCGAACAGCGCGGCGGCGGTGGCCGGCAGCACGGCGAGCACCTTGAGCAGCACCTCGACCGGCGTCAGGCCGGAGAGCAGCGCCACCGCCGCCAGGCAGCCGAGCGCCGCGGCGCCGAGGTCGACGGCGTAGACGCGATGGAAGCGCGCGCGGCAGTCGGCGAGCACGATGGCGACGACCAGGCCGCCGCAGAGGAACATCGGGAACAGGCAGGCGAAGAGCGCCGCCAGGATCCAGGGCCGGCGGCCGGCGGAGGCGGTGCCGGCGATGCCGAGACGAGGGTAGATGACCAGCAGCGCCAGGGTGCCCGCCAGGCAGCAGACCGCCATCGCCAGGCTGCCCCAGGCGGCTTGCCCACCGCTGCGCTCGTGCGTGAACGTGCGCGGCGCGAGCTGCACCAGCAGCGCGCCGGAGCCCAGGCCGAGCATGGCGAGTGAGACCAGCAGGAAGGCGAAGTAGTAGCTGATCGTGCTGCCGATGAGGCGCGACAGCACGATCTGCAGCGCCAGCACGGTGAAGGCGATCTCGCCGAACGCGAACAGCTGCAACCCGCGCGGTCCCTGCCGGTGGCCGCTGCCGCCGCTGTCACGGGTGCCATCGCGAGCGCCGCTGCCCACGCCGGCGGCGCCGCTGCCACCGGCATCGCCCCTGTCGCCGCCGCCCTCGCCGTCGCCGTGGCCCCGATGGTCCATGCGCCGAGAGGATAGCAGCCGCTCCGGCAGGGGGCGCCGCCAGGCTGCCGGGTCACGCCGGAGTCCGCGGGCATCCGTGGGAGGGTTGGGGGAGGGGGGCTTGCAAAATTTGCAAGGAATTGGACTAGGCAGAGCGGGCCCCATGGCGTAGAATTTCCACCGCTCTTGACGTGTTTGTCCCTGCCGTACGACGGAATGGCTGTCCGCAACCTCCAGCACCAGAAGGGATCTTCAGCTCTGATGCCTCCACGCTGTGGCCACACTCTGCCCCTCATCGCTCTCGTCGTCAGCCTTGCCATCGTCGCGGCAGGCGCCGCCGCCCATGCCGCTCATGCCGACCTGGTCATCCTGGCCGATGGCGGCGTGCTCAAGATCAAGACCTACGAGCTGCTGGATAACGACCATGCCCGCCTCACGCTGCTGTCGGGCGGGCGCCTGACGTTGGCGCTGACTCGCATCGAGCGCGTGGTCGACGACGAGGTTGCCCCCGATCAGGGGCCCATGCCGCCGAAGGCGGCAGGCTCCGCCACCGCCAGCTTGCCGCAGCTGCCGTTGCGTTTCGACCCCTCGCAGACGGTGCCGGATGGGCGCTGGGGCGCGATGATCTACGAGACGGCGCGCCGCCACGCCCTGAACCCCTGGGTGGTCGCGGCGGTGATCCGGGCCGAGTCCGCCGGCAACCCGCGCGCGGTGTCGCGGGTCGGCGCCCGCGGCCTGATGCAGCTGATGCCGGCGACCGCCGAGCGCTTCGGGATCCGCCACCGGCAGCTGTTCGACCCGGCGCAGAACCTGGAAGCCGGCAGCCGCTACCTCTCCTGGCTCGTCGACCAGTTCCCCGACGACCTCGCGAAGGTGCTCGCGGCCTACAACGCCGGCGAGAACGCCGTGGCCCGCTACGGCGGCGTACCACCCTACCGCGAGACCCGCGGCTACGTCCGGCGCATCTTCGCCAGCCTCGGCCTCGCCATCGCCCCCGAATGGGGAGGCGAGTCCCCAGCCGTCCAGGCCGTCGCCGCCAGCCGCTCGGCAGGCCGGTAGCGGTCTGCCGCCCCCTCCCGGGGGGAGGACGCCTCGGTCCACTTCACTGCCCGGCCAGCTCGCGCTCGCGGGTCAGGAACGGCACCGGCTGCGCGGTCTTCATGCAGCTGACGTCCAGGCCTTCTGCGGAGCCCCGCTTCACGAAGTCGGCGACCACCCGATCCTCGCAGTCCCCGGAGCCGTTGTGGGTGCCGTGGGGGATCTGGACCCATAGGCCGTGCGTGAAGCCCTTGGCGACCATCGCGGCGTCGGCGGGCGGGGTGACGGGGTCGCGCTCGCCGGAGAGGAGGAGGGTCGGGACGTCCGAGTGGACGAGGTCGCCCGAGCCCGGTGGCAGCGGCGCGTGCGGCCAGATGGCGCAGACGGCGAGCTGCTCGCGGACCCGGTCGTCGCCGTAGAAGGTCCCGCGGGTGACGGCCGGGATCTCCCGGGGGTCGATCCGCGGCAGGTCCTCGGCGCAGGTGACCGAGAACAGGAGCCCGAGCGCGAGCTCCTGCTGGAGAATGGCACGGAGCTGGACCGCCAGGGTGGCCAGCTGCCGGTAGTCCCCCTGGGCCGCCAGGTGGACGCGCAGGGGGACCGCGCGTGCCTCTCTGGGGTTGTAGAGGGCGAACCGCAGAGTGTCGGCGGCGGCCGAGCGGGTGAGCAGCACCGCCACCGGCTTGCCGGTCTCGGGATGGGTCACCTGGACCTGCACGGGCTTCCGCGCCAGCCGGTCGAGCACCGTCGAGACCTCCTCCGGGAAGCGCGGGAAGGCGGCGTGGCAGGCCGGCTCGGCCGCGCAGTCGCGGCCGAGAAGCTCCAGGGCGTGCTGGGAGTTGCGGGCGTGGTAGAGAGGGTTGGGGTCGCCGGGCTTCGCCACCCCGCTCAAGGCGACGCTGCGCACCGCCTCGGGATGGCGGACGAGGAAGACCTGGGCCGCGAACGTGCCGTAGGAGCCGCCGATCAGGTTCAACTTGCCGTACCCCAGGTGCCGCCGCACGTCGTCGACGTCATCCATGGCGGCGGCCGTCGTGTAGCGGGTGAGGTCGGCCTTCTTCCGCAGCTCGTCGCGGCAGGCGATCGCGGCGTCCAAGGGGAAGATGTGATCGAGCCGGGTGCCGTCCCCCCAGACGTGGCAGGAGAGCGGGTTCGACTCTCCCGTCCCGCGCGTATCGACGAAGACGAGGTCGCGCAGCGTGCGGAGGGGGGAGTGGACGAGATCCGGCGCCGACTCCACCGCCCCCTCCCCCGGGCCTCCTGAGAGGAAGAAGACCGGGTCGGGCTCCCGGGCGGGCCCCGTCGCCGGCAGGAGAACGATCCGCAAGGCGAGCTTCCGGCCGGAGCGGGTCTCGCGGTTCTCGAAGACCTCGTACGTCCCGCACAGGGCCTTGCCCCCCTTGTCCGGCAGGGTGCAGGGTGAGAGCTTGCCCTGCCATCTCCGTGAGATGAGCGCCGGAGAGGAGGCCGACGCCGACGTCGCCGACGGCGACGCGGCGGGCGAGATGGCCCTCGCGGCGGCGGGGGCTTCGCGGGCGGCCGCAAGGGTGGCCACGAGAGCGGCGGTGAGGCTGGCGACGAGAGCGGCGGAGGCGAGCTTGCGATGCGGCATGGAGTCTCCTCGACAGGTTCCTTCACGCCCTACGCCGGAATGCGCCGGAGGTTTCGGCGGCGGCTGCCGGCGCCCGATCGCGTGGGCTACAATGTCGGCCTCGCGAAGGATCAGCGCCCGCCGCCCCTGTCTCGAACCGCGATGAAGCTCTCCCAGACCGGACCGCTGGCGTTCGTTCTCGAGTTCGAGAGCGAGGAAGAGCTGCGCGCCGAGGAGCGCGCCCACCTGTCGGTCGGCGGGCTCTTCTTGCAGCCTGCGGGGCCGTTGGCGCCGTTCGCGAAGGTGACGGTGGCGCTGCGGTTGCTCGGGCGAGGTGAGACGGCGGTGGCGGCCGTGGTCGTCGGCTCGCCGCCCGGCGGGCTGGCACTGCAGTTCGAGGGCAATCCGGCCGGCGTGGTCGCGGCGCTCCTCGCCAAGCCCGCGGAGCCTCCCGCCAAGCCCGCGGGCGAGCCGGCAGCGAGCGAGCCGGAGACGACGACGCTCTGGGAGAAGGTCCGCGGGCTGACGCCGCCGCAGAAGATCCTCCTGGCGCCGAAAGCCGACCGCGTGACGCGCGCCCTGCTCGTTCAGGAGAGCGATGCCCAGGTGCTCTTCGCGCTGCTCAAGAACCCGCGGCTGTCGATCGACGAGGTCGTGCGGGTCGCCAAGTCGTCGTATCTCTCCTTCCAGGCGGCCGAGCTGATCCTGAAGACCAGCACCTGGGCCTCGAGCCTCGACGTGCGCCTGGCGCTGATTCACAACCCGAAGCTGCCGGTGCCGTTCGCGCTGCGCATCCTGGCGACCCTGCCGGACCACGAGGTGCGAACCATCGCCAAGGGCGCCGCCACCAGCATGCCCCTGCGGCAAGCAGCCATCAAGCGGATCCAGGGCGGCTAGCGGCCCGAGCGGGACACCAGCGCAGCCTCCGCGCGCCATGCGGGCCAGTTGTGCTTCTGAGGAGCCTCGCTTCAAGCCGGGACCGCCGTTGCCTCCGCGGTGGCTTCCAGGGCGACCGTGAGCGGGCCTCCCCAGCGCATCACGACCACCGTGCGGTCGTCGGTGGGGGGCTGGGTGCCGACGTGGGCGGCTACCGCAGCCAGCAGTCGGTCGCGCACGGCTGCCGCGCTGGGCTCGGCCAGGTGGGCGCCGGCCAGGTGGGCAACGGCACCGGCCTCGCCGCTGGCGCCTCCGCCGGCCAGTGCGCGCCTCCTGGCACCTCTTGCCGACGTGCCGCCTGGGGCACCGGGCGCTCCCGGTTGCCTGGCCGCGGCGGCGAGGGCGGTCTCGATGCGATCGTAGCCGAAGGGCTCGCCTTCCGAGTTGGTCTCCTCGAAGACGCCGTCGGAGAGCCAGACGACGACGTCGCCGCGATCCAGGGTCAGCTCGCGGCGGGCGTAGCTGTGGCCGAGAGCGCCGAGGGGGGAGCTGGGGAGGAGGATCTCCTGGACCCTGCCGCCGCGCACGACGTAGGTTGGCGGGTGGCCGGCGTTGGTGAGGGTGAGGCGCCCCTCCCGCAGGTCGAACATGGCGAGGGTGGCGGTGACGAAACAGCGGCCCTCGGCGTTGGAGCGCACGACGGCGTCGAGGCGACGCAGGATCTCTTCCGGCTTGCGGGTCTCCTCGATCAGGATCAGCAGCGCCGCCTTGAGCATCGCCATGCGCAGACCGGTCGAGAGGCCGTGTCCGGAGACGTCGGCGATGATCACCGCGATCTCGCGCTCCGACAGGCGCAGGACGTCGAAGTAGTCGCCGCCGATCGCCGCCGACGGCTCGAAGAGGGTGGCGAACTCGACGCCCTCGCCGCTCGGCAGGTTGCTCGGGATCAGGCTGTTCTGCAGGTCGCGCGCCAGTGAGAGCTCCTTCTCGAGCAGCTCCTTCTGCGCCGAGGCGGCGACCAGCATCTCGAGGTTCGCCGCCATCTCGTTGAAGGTGCGCTGCAGATCGCCGATCTGGTCCCGCCGCCCGCCCGGGATGCGCACGCTGAAGTCGCCGTGGCGGACGGCGTCGGTGGCGCGGCTGAGCCGGTTGACCGCGCGCGACAGGCCGACGATCATGAACAGCGCCATCAGCGCCGCCGCCGCGTAGACGTTGAAGAGCAGCACGGCGAGGCCGACCAGCACCGCCCAGGAGGGGGCGTCGATCTCGCCGTTGGCCGCGAACAGGTGCTGCCGCACGATGCGCGGCGTGCCGCTCAGGGTGACCAGCAGGCTGCCGGTGAGCACGCGGCTGCCTGCCAGGTCGACCAGCGGCCCGCTGGCCTGTCCCCACCAGAGCAGCTGGCGGTCCAGGAACCAGTCGCCCCGCGAGCGCTGCTTGAAGAACCGCTGCGCCTCTCCCAGGTTGCTGCCGCGGTGCAGGGTCAGCAGGGGCAGCTCGCGGCTGCCCAGCTTGATCCGCATCACGTCGACCGGGTCGCCGGGGCGATTGGTCTCGACCCACAGCCCGCTGCGCCGGCTGAGCTCGAAGTCGAGATCGCCGGTATAGACGCCAAGCGCGCCGCGGCTCGCGCCGCCGGCGGCGGCGGCCAGGGTGGGGCAGCCGAGGGCGCCCGAGTAGAAGCGCGGCAGCGACGCCAGCCCCGCCCCCGGCGATGCCGTCCCCGGCGATCCTGTTCCCGGTCCCGTTGCCGTTGCCGTTGCCGTTCCCGTTCCCGTTCTGGTTCCTGCTCCTGCCGGCACCGAACCTGGCGATGCGGTCACGGTCGCCGCGGATGCCGCTGCCGGCGATGCGGTCACCGGTTCCGCCGTCGCCGTCCTCGCCGCCGCCGGCTGCGAGGCCCAGGCCGGCCAGTGCGCCGGGGCGCGCGGATCGCCGGCAATCCGCTGGCCGTCCCGGTAGTAGGCGAAGGCCATCCCCGGCATCGCCCCCCCTGCCACTCGCGCGTCCGGTACCTTCCCGCTCACCAGGTAGTGCGCGGCGCGTTCGCGCGTCGCCGCCGCGACCTCGGCGTCGAGAGAGCCCAGCGCGTCGCGGTAGACGTGGCCGATGAAGAAGCAGGCCAGCAGGTAGGCCACCACCGCCAGCAGCAGCAGTACCATCGGGATG
>DATDGZ010000040.1:0-11256 GCA_036521795.1 Thermoanaerobaculia bacterium
GTCCTGCGGCGGCACCGGCAGCCCGGCGGCGGCCAGCAGGGTGGGGAAGAGGTCGATGGTCTGCACCAGGCCGTCGTAGCGGTGCCCGGGGCGCGGCGGGCCCGGCCAGCGCACCAGCAGCGGCACGTGGGTCGTGGTGTCGAAGAGGCCGACGTGGCGGTAGAGCAGCCCGTGCTCGCCGAGGTTCTCGCCGTGGTCGGCGACCAGCGCCACCAGCGTCGTGTCGAGCAGGCCGCGGCTGGCGAGGCCGTCCAGCAGGCGCCCGACCTGGCGGTCGACGTAGGCCACCTCGCCGTCGTAGAGGTCGCGGTTGCCGCCCAGCACCGGCTCGTCGAAGGCCCGCGGACCCAGCGCCCGGAAGGGCACCCAGGCCCGCACCGGCCCCATCCCCATCGGGCCGGCCGGGCGGAGGCCGTCGGCGTAGGGGTCGGGCGGGGTGTGCGGCGTGTGCGGATCGAAGAGGTGCAGCCAGACGAAGAAGGGGCGCGGCCGGGTGCAGTGCGCGGCCACCCAGTCGAGGGTCTGGTCGACGCCCAGCTCCGCGGCGAAGTGCTCGTCGGCGCGCGTCACCTCGGCGAACCCCTGGCCGAGGCCGGAGTTGTGGTCGCCCAGGTGGCGCGCGGCGATGATCGCCATGGTCTGGTAGCCGGCCCCCGCGAGCCGCGCGGCGAGGGTGGTGAAGGCCGCCGGCAGGCGGGTGTGGAGGTCGTAGACGCCGTGGTTCTTGCCGTAGAGGCCGGTCATGATCGAGGCGAAGCTGGGGTTGGTGGCGTTGAAGGTCGAGAACGCCTCGGTCCAGACGTCGCTCTCCTCGGCCAGGCGGTCGATCGAGGGGGTCAGGCTGGGGCGACGACCCCACGGGCCGAGCCGGTCGGCCCGCAGGGTGTCGAAGCCGACCAGGAGGATGTTCGGTCGGCCGGGATGGAAGGCGGTGGTCTGCGGTTGGCGGCTGTAGAGCGCCGGGCTGCCCCAGAGCAGCGAGGGCGGCAGCTGGGCGGGCGCCGGGGCGGCTGGGCCGTCGACCTGGAAGAGCAGATCGATGTCCTTGTCGGCGTACTCGGAGAGATCGATCTCGACCGCCTTCGGCGCGGGCGCCGCGAGCGGCTTGGCGTCGAGCTCGTAGAGCACCTTGACGTGGCCCGGCTCGTCGCGGACGCCGAAGCGGAACTTGCAACCCGGGCAGGGCTTCTCGTAGCCGAGCGGGATGAACGACACGTAGCTGCCGTCGTCGATGTGCACCCGCCACTTGAGGCGCGAGAAGGTGGTCTGCTCGAGCGCCCGGATCTCGCCGGCGGAGCTCTGCGGGAACTGCTGCTGCTGTGCGGGCGGCACCTTGCTCATGTCGCGCACCTCGGTGCCGCCGAGCGGGGCGGTGCGCTGGATGAACACCTGGTTCTCGTTGACGCCGGGCGGCGTCGCCTCGACGAACGGCTGCTCCTTGGTCAGGTCGAGGTGCACCCAGGGCTTGCCGAGGGGCGCTTTCTTGTGGCATCCCGCGAGCGCCAGCAGCGACAGCAGCGCCAGCAGGCCGGCGGCGGCGCAGGCCGCCACGGGCAGGGAGGGCAAGGGTCTTCGGTTCATGGTCTCCTTTCTTGCCTGATCGTTCCGGTGGGTGGGTGTGGGCGGTGCCGGGCGCGGCTGCACGCCTCCCGGCGATCAGCGCCGGCAATCAGCGCTTGGCGCCGCCAAAATACCATGGGAGGGTGAAGGACGGGTGACGACGGCGGCGCCGCGGGAAGCTGCCGGCGGCGAGGCGCCGCGGCCTCAAGGCGTTCGCAGGCGCCGCCTGACCTCCGGCCCGCAGTGCGCGTAGTGTCGAGTGTTCCAGGTGTAGATGGCCTCGACTTCGGCCTTCAGGGCGCAGCTCGCCAGCAGCGCGTCGTAGATGGCGCCGCCGACGATGCCGAGAGCCGCGGACTCGGATAGGGAACGGGCAACCTCATCGCCATCCAGCGCGACGATGGTGAGCCGCTCGCGCACGTTGCCGACGAACAGCATGGCCTGCTCGCCGCTGATCCGGTGCCGGCCCGGCATCCGGGTGAGCGTGGCGTAGACCTCGGCCAGGCTGTGCGCACCACAGCAGCCGCTCTCGCGGTCGAACTGGACGAACAGGTCCAGGCTCGCCCGATGGTGGACGTGGTCGCCGTAGAAGACCGGGACCAGCAGCGAGGTGTCGAAGTACGCCCTCATTCGCCTTCGCCGCGGTTGGCACGGTCGCGTTCTTCACGGATCCGCCGGAGGGCCTCGTCCGTCTCCACGGCGGTCAGAAGCTGTCCGGTGCGAAAGACCCAAACTCCTTGCTCTTTGGTCAGGGGTCCGGTTCCACGCACGGGACGCAGGGTGATCTCGTCGCCGGCTCTGACATCCAACTCCAGGGCGTCTCCGGGCTCGAGGTTCAGGGCTTCCCGCAGTGGCTTGGGAATGATGACGCGGCCTGCCCTGTCAAGGACAAGATGGGATTTCATCTTGGTAGAATACACTGGCAGAAACCGTCGATCAATACCATTCTCGACAGGGTGGCTTCCGAAGGCCGGCCGCCCGCGGCCCTCCCTCAGGCGGCGCCCGCCGGCCGCAGGTAGGGTGCGAGCAGGCGGTCCCAGGCGCCGCGGGCGCGGAGGACGAGCTCGACCATCTCGCGGACGGCGCCGCGGCCGCCGGGCCGGGAGAGGACGTGATGGACGCGGCTGCGGACGTCGGAGACGGCGTCGGCGGGGGCGAAGGAGAGGCCGCAGGCGAGCAGCACCGGCAGGTCCACGAGATCGTCGCCCAGGTAGGCGACCCGGGCGGCGGCGATCCCCCGCGCGCTCAGCAGCTCGCCGAAGGCCGCGGCCTTGTCGTCGCGGTGCATGATCAGCGCGTCGAGGCCGAGCTCCTGCGCCCGCGCCTCGAGGGCGCGGCTCTGGCGTCCCGAGAGCAGGCCGACCTTCAGGCCGGCCCGCTGCGCCAGCCGGAGGCCGATGCCGTCGCGCACGTCGAAGACCTTCCACTGCTCACCGTCGGCGCCGTAGAGCAGGCGGCCGTCGGTGAGCACGCCGTCGACGTCGAAGAGCAGCCAGTCGAGAGCGCCGGCGCGCTCCGCCAGCGCTCCGCTCGGCAGGCTGGCGGGCGCCTGGCCGGCGGTACCGGCGGTATCGGCAGCGGCGGCATCGGCGGCATCGGCGCCGCCCGCGCCCCGGGTCAAAAGAGCTCCAGGCCCCAGAGGTCGTGCAGGTGGACGATGCCGGCCAGCACCCCGCCGTCGTCGCAGATGAACAGCGAGGTGATGCGGTGGTCCTCCATCAGCTTCAGCGCCGCGGCGGCGAGCTCGCCGCCGGCGATGGTGCGCGGGTGCGGGTTCATGCACTCGCCGGCGGTACGCCGCAGCAGGCCGTCGTCGGTCGCCAGCAGGCGCCGCAGGTCGCCGTCGGAGATGCAGCCGGCGAGGCGCAGGTCGGTGTCGGAGCGGGTCACCGCGGTGATGCCGAGCTTCTTCTGCGACATCTCGTAGATGGCGTCGCGCATCGAGGTGGCCGCCGCTACCCGCGGCAGGCCGGGCCCCTCGTGCATCAGCTGCTCGACCTTCAGCAGGCGCTTGCCGAGGTGGCCTGCCGGGTGCAGCAGGGCGAAGTCCTCGCGGGTGAAGCCGCGCGCCTCGGAGAGGGCCATGGCGAGGGCGTCGCCCAGGGCGAGCATGGCGGTGGTCGAGGCGGTCGGGGCGAGGTTCAGCGGGCACGCCTCGCGGTCGATCGCCACCGACAGGTGCAGGTCGGCGTGACGCGCCAGCGGCGAGGCCGCATTGCCGGTCATCGCCAGCAGCGGCACGCCCAGGCGCTTCAGCGTCGCCACCAGCCGCAGCAGCTCCTCGGTCGTGCCGGAGGTGGAGGCGGCCAGCACCACGTCGCCCGGGACGATCATGCCCAGGTCGCCGTGCAACGCCTCGGCGGGATGGAGGAAGAGCGCCGGCGTGCCGGTCGAGGAGAGGGTGGCCGCGACCTTCTTCATGATCAGGCCGCTCTTGCCCATGCCGCTGCAGACCACCCGGCCGGTGCTCGCCGCGACCAGTGCGACGGCACGGTCGAAGGCGCCGTCGAGCTGCGGCAGCAGGGCGCGGATGGCCGCCGCCTCGGTCTCGAGCACCTCGACGGCCACCTGCCGCGGCGAGCGCGCCGTCCGCGGCGTCCGCGGCGTGCGCAGGTCCCCGGGCGATCGCGGGACGCTCGGGACGGTCACGCTCGCACCACCTGCCGCAGCGCCGCTGCCGAGCACAGCAGCGCCTCGGCGTCGCCCGGCGTCAGCTGCACCGCGCGGTCGGAGAGCGCCCGCGCCGGGTCGGGATGAACCTCGAGGAACAGGCCGTCGGCGCCGGCAGCGACCGCGGCGCGCGCCAGCGGCAGGGCGTAGCGGCGCTCGCCGCCGCTCTCGGCGCTGTCCGGGTTGGCGGGGCCGCCGCCGGGCCGCTGCAGCGAGTGGGTGACGTCGTAGATCACGGCGATGCCGTCGTCGTGGAGCAGGGCGAAGCTGCGCATGTCCACCACCAGGTCATGGTAGCCGAAAGAGCTGCCGCGCTCGGTCACCGTCACCCGCGGGTTGCCGGCGGCGCGCGCCTTGTCGACCAGCTTGCGCATGTCGTCGGGCGCCATGAACTGCCCCTTCTTGATGTTGACGGCGCGGCCGGTGGCGGCGGCGGCCAGCACCAGGTCGGTCTGGCGGCAGAGGAAGGCGGGGATCTGCAGCACGTCGCAGACCTCCGCCGCCGGCGCGCACTGGCCGGGCTCGTGGACGTCGGTGAGCAGCGGCAGGCCGGTCTGCGCCTTGACCGCCGCCAGCGCCGCCAGGCCGCGCGCCAGGCCGGGACCGCGGAAGCTGCCGAGCGCGCTGCGGTTCGCCTTGTCGAAGGAGGACTTGAAGACCAGCGGCAGGCCGAGGCGGGAGGCCATGGCGGCGAGCGACCGGGCGATCGCCAGCACCAGCTCCTCGCTCTCGATGACGCACGGGCCGGCAATCACCGGCAGCGGCCCGCCGCCCCCGACGACGACGCCGGGCGCCAGCTCGACGGGGACGACCGCGGTGGGTCGCTGCCGGTGATCGGCGGCCGGGGCCGGGGCGGGGGCCGCCGCCGGCGCCACGGAACCCGATGAGGCCGCCGCCATCAGCTCTCCATCGCGGCACCGGCGGCCGCCGGCTGGCGCTCGGGCCGCAGCTCGCCGAGGTCGCGCACCTCGCGCAGGTCGCGCTGGCTGCGTTCGTCGCGGCGCGTGCGTTCGGCGAGCGCCGCCGCGACGTAGGACACGAAGAGCGGGTGCGGCTCGGTCGGCTTCGACTTGTACTCGGGGTGGAACTGGCAGCCCAGGTACCAGGGATGGTCCGGCAGCTCGACCATCTCGACGAACTTGCCGTCCGGCGACAGCCCGGAGACGACCAGGCCGTGCTCGAGCATCTCGGGCAGGTACTTCTGGTTGACCTCGTAGCGATGGCGGTGGCGCTCGCTGATCTCCGGCGTGCCGTAGATGCGGCGCGCGAGCGTGCCTTCTTTGAGCCGGCAGGGGTAGGCGCCGAGACGCATGGTGCCGCCCAGGGCGTCCACCCCGAGCAGGTCGCGCAGCTTGTAGATCACCGCCTGCTCCGTCTCGGGATCGAACTCGGAGGAGGTGGCGGCGCGGATGCCGCAGACGTTGCGGGCGAACTCGATGACCATGCACTGCATGCCGAGGCAGATGCCGAAGAACGGCACCCGCTGCTCGCGCGCGTAGCGGATGGCGCGGATCTTGCCCTCGGTGCCGCGGTGGCCGAAGCCGATCGGCACCAGCAGCGCGTCCACCTCGAAGAGCTGGCGCGGCCAGCTCTCGTTCTCGAGCTCCTCGGCGTTGACGTAGACGATCTCGACCGCGGTGTCGTTGGCGATGCCGCCGTGCAGCAGCGCCTCGTTCAGGCTCTTGTAGGCGTCGGGGAACTCGACGTACTTGCCGACCATGCCGATGCGCACGTGATGGCGGGGGTGCTTGATGCGCGACACCAGGCTCTCCCAGCGCGACAGGTCGCGATCGTAGTGCGGCAGGTTCAGCAGCTCGAGCAGCAGGTCGTCCAGCCCCTCGCGGCAGAAGATCAGCGGCACCTCGTAGATGGTCGGCACGTCTCTGGCCTCGATCACCTGCCGCGGATCGACGTTGCAGAAGAGCGCGATCTTCTTCTTCATCTCCGCGGGCAGCGGGCGATCGACCCGGCAGAGCAGCACGTCGGCCGAGATGCCGATCTCGCGCAGCTCGCGCACCGAGTGCTGGGTGGGCTTGGTCTTCAGCTCGTCGGCGGCGGCGATGTAGGGCACCAGGGTGAGGTGGATGTTGACGGCGTTGCCGCGCCCCAGCTCCTGGCGGAACTGGCGGATGGCCTCGAGGAACGGCAGCGACTCGATGTCGCCGGCGGTGCCGCCGATCTCGACGATGACCACGTCCTGGCCTTCGCCGACGCGGCGCATCGCCTCCTTGATCTCGTCGGTGATGTGCGGGATCACCTGCACGGTCTTGCCCAGGTAATCGCCGCGGCGCTCCTTGTCGATCACCGAGGCGTAGATGCGGCCGGTGGTGAAGTTGTGCCGCTTGCTGGTGCGGGTGTGGGTGAAGCGCTCGTAATGCCCGAGGTCGAGGTCGGTCTCGGCGCCGTCGTCGGTGACGAACACCTCGCCGTGCTGGTACGGCGACATGGTGCCCGGATCGACGTTCACGTAGGGGTCGAACTTCATCAAGGTGACCGTGAAACCGCGCGCCTCGAGGATCGCCCCGACCGACGCGGCCGCGACCCCCTTGCCCAGGGAGGACACGACGCCGCCGGTGATGAAGATGTACTTGGTCGCCATGGTTGCCTCTCCTCGGGTGTCGTCCTTCCTCTATCCGGTCAAGCCGCCGGCTCCCGGCGCGAGCAACCGCTCGACGCGCTCGAGGTCCTCCCGCGTGTCCACGCCGGGCAGGCCCGCGCCGGTCAACAGCACGCGGATCGACATCCCATGCTCGAGGGCCCGCAGCTGCTCGAGCCCTTCGGTTCGCTCCAGGGGGGACGGCGGCAGATCGGCCAGCCGCAGCAGCGCGGCACGCTGGTAGCCGTAGATACCCAGGTGGCGCAGGGGCGGCGCGGCGCCGGCGGCGCCGATGCCCTTCGCGGCGACCTCCGGCGCGCCTGGCGCGCCTGGCGCGCCCGCCGCCAGGTGCCGCGCGTAGGGTATCGCAGATCGGCTGAAGTACAGGGCGCGTCCGTCCAGCCCCACCACCACCTTGACCACGTTCGGGTTGGCGAGCTCCGCGAGCTCGGTGAGCTCCGGGTCGAGATCGAACGGCGCGGCCAGGGTCACGATCGGGTCCTCCGGATGGGCCGCCAGGTGCGCGGCGACCGCCGACACCGCATCCGGGTCGATCAGCGGCTCGTCTCCCTGGACGTTGACCACCGCCGCGGCGCCCGGCCAGCGGCGCACCGCGTGCGCGATGCGGTCAGTGCCGCTGGCGCAGGCGGCCGGCGTCAGCTCGACCTCGCCGCCGAAGGCCGCCACCGCGCGCGCGATGCGCTCGTCGTCGGTGAGCACGACGATGCGGGCGAGGCCGCGGGCGCTGGCGACGCGGCGGTAGACGTGCTCGATCATCGGCCGGCCGGCGAGCGCCAGCAGCGGCTTGCCGGGCAGCCGCGTCGAGCCGTAGCGGGCGGGGATGGCGGCGACGATCTCCGGGGCGACAATCGCCGGGGTCTCCGGGGTCTCCGGGACGCCGGCGGGCTCCCGCGGGGCCCTGGAAATCGGGAAGGGGTGCACGTCCCAATGTAAGCCATCGCGCCCGGAGTGTCAACGCGAGGCGATCGCCGGCACTATCGTAGTTAGGACGCCACGCGATGCCGCAGACGTTGATCCACGCCATGCCTGGACGTTGATCAAGAAAATGCGCCAAGGCTTGCCCGCGGGAGATTCGATGGGCAGGCTTCCAACCACAGCCGTCATTCGCCAAGGGAGGATCGCATGAAGAAGAACCAAGGTTCGAAGGCGAAGCTCAACCGTGAGACGTTGCGCAAGCTGGATCAGCCGGATCTCGAGACCGCGGTGGGCGGCCTCAGCGTCAAGGCCACCTGTACCTGCTGCAACACGACCAGGCTCACCTGCTCCACCCGCCTCTGCTGACCTGACTGGGCGGCGCGGCGGTCGTGCTCCGGCCGCCGCCTGCCGCCCGCCGCCCGCCACCGCAGATCGCCGCCGATCGCCGCAGGTCGCCGCCGATCGCCGCAGGTCGCCGCAGGTCGCCGCAGGTCGCCGAGGATTGCCGAGCATTGCCGCAGGGACATGCCGCCGGCGCGTGGCCATCGCCGCGGCGCCCGGCCAGCGGCGCGCCTCGGGCGCGCGACGAAGTGGGGGGGGGGCGCCGCCATCGCGAAGAGGAAGAGCAGGTGGCGTAACGTCTCGGCGGCGCCCGCCGCCCAAGAACTCTACGAGCGCCCTTACGGCTATGGTATAATTAGAACTAATTGACTCTTTGCAATCCGCCGATGCGTGAGCTGTTCTCTTCCCCCCTTCACTGCAGGGCGCGATGGCGCGACAGGCGATCTGGCTCGCTGGTCTCGGCTCGGGGCGGGCGGCCCCGCAGCGCGAGCTCACGGCGCAGCTGACCGGCCGGGGGCTCGACTGCCGCCCGCTGGCGAGCCCGGCCGAGATCCCCCGGGGTCCCGGGCTGCTGCTCTTCGACGCGTTCGGGCCGGAGCTGCTGGACCGCATCGGAGCCTGCAGCCGGGGCGGGCAGTCGCGGCTGCTCGCCGTCGGCACCCGCCGCGAGGCGCTGTCGCGCGGCGACGGCTGGCGCCTGCTGGCCGCCGGAGCCTCGGACGTCCTCATCTGGCAGGAGACGCCGGACTTGCCGGCGATGATCGCCTCCCGCTTCGCGCGATGGGAGGAGGTGGACCGCCTGGTCGATTCCCCCGTCGTCGCCAGGCACCTGGCCGGCCGGAGCCTGGTCTGGCGCTCGCTGCTGCGGCAGATCGTGGAGGTGGCGCGCTTCAGCGCTTCGCCGGTGCTGCTGCTGGGCGAGAGCGGCACCGGCAAGGAGCTGGTGTCCCGCCTCATCCACACTCTCGACGCTCGCCAGGACAAGCGCGACCTCGTGGTGCTCGACTGCACGACGATCGTGCCGAGCCTGGCCGGCAGCGAGTTCTTCGGCCATGAGCGGGGCGCCTTCACCGGCGCGGTGGCGGCGCGCGACGGCGCCGTCGCCCTGGCCGATAGCGGCACGCTGTTCCTGGACGAGATCGGCGACCTTCCTTCCCAGCTCCAGGCCGAGCTGCTGCGGGTCGTTCAGGAGGGCACCTACAAACGCGTCGGCAGCAACGCCTGGCAGAGCACCCGCTTCCGGCTGGTCTCCGCCACTCACCGTGACCTGCACGAGGAGATCGGGCAGGGCCGCTTCCGGCACGACTTCTACTACCGGATCGCCGCCTGGAGCTGCCGTATCCCGCCGCTGCGCGAGCGCCGCGAGGACATCCCGCTGCTGGTCGAGCATTTCCTCGCCGAGCGCTATGGCGAGCAGCCGCCGGCAGTGAGCGCCGCCGTGATGGACCTGCTGGTCTGCCGCGAGTACCCCGGCAACGTCCGCGAGCTGCGCCAGCTCGTCAGCCGCATGGCGCACCGCCATGTCGGCAACGGTCCGCTCACCATCGGCGACGTTCCCGAGGAGGAACGGCCGCGGGGCGAGCCGGCAGTGCCGGCGGGGGCCGACGGCTTCGACGCTGCCGCTCGGCTGGCCATCGCCCGCGGCCTGGGTCTCAAGCAGATCGGCGCCCTGGCCACCGACGCGGCCGTCCGCGCCGCCCTCGCCGGGGAAGCCGGCAACCTGCGCCGGGCCGCCGAGCGCCTGGGCGTGACCGAGCGCGCCCTGCAACTGCGGCGGGCCGCCTGGCGGCGGGAAGAGGAAGAGGAAGAAGAAGAGGGCAAGCCCCGCTCAGGATCATCCAGGCCGCTGCCGTGAGCCCCTGGTGGGGCCCCCCGGACCGCCGCGTCAGACCGTGAACGGCCTTGCCGCCCAGGGATCGCGGGCTTCGGCCTGCACAGGCCACCGGCCCTCCGGCGGCCGCGGCAGGCGCGGCGGGCGCGGCGGCGGCGGCGATCCGGGGCCGCCGGGCCACTCGCGGGCCCTTCGCTCACCGGCGGCCACGGCGATCGCCGTCCGCCGGGCCTCCTCCCCGGCCGGACGCAGCAGCCGCAGGAGGTTACCCGACAGCACCTGCTCCTCCTCGGCCGGCGGCAGTCCCAGCGCCCGCACCTTGGCGAGCTCGAGGCCGGGGTGGAGGTAGGGGCCGTCCGAGCCGAAGAGGATCTTGCCCGCCCCGGCGCGCCGCGCGGCCATCGCCAGCAGGTCGAAACGCCGGATGCCGGAGGTGTCGGTATGAATGTTCGGGTGCCGCACGAGGTGGTCGATCATGGCAAGCTGGGCGCGCCAGTCGTCGGCGAAGCTGCCGAGGTGCGGGATGATGAACCGCACGTCGGGATACTCGCCGGCGAGGAGCTCGACCGCCGAGACCTCGCCCATCACGTCGTAGAGGACCGGCAGCGCGTAGGCCCGCGCGGCCTCGCAGACCTCGCGGGTGATGCGCGCGTCGTAGCGGTGCACCTTGATGCCGCGGAAGCCGTGTTCCTCCACCGCCTCGCGCACCAGCGGCCCGACCCGCCCGCGGTCGCGCGCCGGGTTGACGAAGGCGAAGCCGAAGAAGCGGTCCGGGCGGCGCCGCACGATCCGCGCCACCTCGCGGTTCGCCACCCGGTAGTCGGAATGGAAGGCGGCGAAGAGGACGGTGCGCTCGATGCCCGCCGCGTCGGCCCGCCGCAGGTAGCCCCGCAGCGGCGCCGCCGTGTCCCAGGGTCCCGTGAGCCCATCCCCTTTCCCGGCATGGCAGTGACAATCGATGATCATCGTCCCTCCGCGGCCCGGCGCTCCCGGATCAGGCGAACCACCGCTGCCGCGGCGCGCTCGACGTCCTCCGGCTCATGATCGGCGCGCAGCACGAAGCTCAGCAGCGGTCCCGGCCGGCAGGCCCCGCGCCGCAGCACGGCCGCCACTCCGGCCGCCCGCAGGCGCCGGTGGAGCGCCGCGGCGTCGACCCCGGCCGGCAGGTCCAGGTCCTGCACCGGCGACATCCCGCCGCTCGCCCCGAGCCCCGCCGCCGCCAGGCAGCGGCGGAAGCGCAGCACCCTTGCCGCAAGCCGCGCCCGCAGCCGATCGCCGCGCTCGCGGTTGGCGGCCAGCGCGGCCTCGGCGGCGCGTAGCG
>DATDGZ010000041.1:0-1570 GCA_036521795.1 Thermoanaerobaculia bacterium
GCTGCAGCCGCGGCGCGACCTCGCGGCGCAGCCGCTCTTCCAGGTCATGTTCCAGCTGCAGAGCGCGCCGCGCCCGGCGCCGCGGCTCGGCCCGCTGGCGGTCAGCTCCCTGCCGGCGGCGACCGGCACCGCCAAGCTCGACCTGCAGCTCGCCCTCGCCGCCACGGCGGAGGGCGTGGCGGGCGGGTTCGAGTACCAGTCCGAGCTTTTCGACCGGCCGACGGTGGCCCGCATGGCGGGGCACCTGTGGAGCCTCCTCGCCGGCGCCCTCGCCGATCCCGGCCGGCGGCTGTCGCAGCTGCCGCTGCTCACCGCGGCCGAGCGCCAGGCGCTGCTCTGCGAGTGGAACGACGGCGACGCGGCGCCCTCCGGACCCTGCCTGCATCAACTCTTCGAGGCGCAGGCCGACCGCACCCCGGAGGCCGTCGCCCTGGTGCGTGCGCCGGCGGGCCCGACCATCAGCTACCGCGACCTCGACCGGCGCGCCAACCGGCTCGCCCGCCGCCTGCGCGCCCGCGGCGTCGGCGCCGAGACCCTGGTCGGCATCGCCCTGCCGCGCTCAGCCGAGTTGGCGGTGGCGGTGCTCGGGGTGCTCAAGGCCGGCGGCGCCTACGTGCCGCTCGACCCCGGCTACCCGCGGGCCCGGCTGGAGCTCACGCTCGGCGACAGCGGCGTGCGCTACCTGCTGCGCGGGCACGACACGGAGCTCGCCGGGGGGATGGGCCGCGTGGACATCGAGCTGCCGGAAGCGGACGCCTCCGAACGCCCCCACGAGGACGACGAGGCCGATGAGCCGAATTCCGCGGCCCGCGTGACGCCCGAGAACCTCGCCTACGTGCTCTACACCTCGGGCTCGACGGGCATTCCCAAGGGAGTGGCGCTGCGGCACGCCGGCGCTGTCGCGCTCGTCGCCTGGGCCGGCAGAGCATTCGCCGCGGGCGAGACGGCTGCGGTCCTGGCGTCGACCTCGCTCTGCTTCGATCTCTCGGTCTTCGAGCTCTTCGTCCCGTGGAGCCGGGGCGGCCGGGCGATCCTGGTCGACGACGCGCTGGCGCTGGCCGGTCTGCCTGAGGCCGAGCACGTGACGCTCGTCAACACAGTCCCCTCGGCCATGGCCGAGCTGCTGCGGCTCGCGGCGCTGCCACCGGGTCTGCGGGTGGCCAACCTGGCCGGCGAGCCGCTGGCGCGCGGCCTCGCCGACCGCCTACAGGCCCACGGCGCGGGGCTGCGGGTCTGGAACCTCTACGGCCCCTCCGAAGCGGCGACCTACGCCACAGCGGCGCGGGTGCCGCGCGGGGAGACCCGGGCGCCCAGCATCGGGAGGCCGATCTCCGGCACCCGCGCCTACCTGCTCGATCGCGGGATCGAGCCGGCCCCGATCGGGGTCGCCGCCGAGCTCTGCCTGGCGGGCGCCGGTCTGGCGCGCGGCTACCTGGGACGGCCGGAGCTGACCGCCGAGCGGTTCGTGCCCGACCCGCTGACCCCGACGCCCGGCGGCAGGCTCTACCGGACCGGCGACCTCGCCCGCTTCCGCAGCGACGGCGAGATCGATTTCCTCGGCCGCATCGAC
>DATDGZ010000042.1:0-1512 GCA_036521795.1 Thermoanaerobaculia bacterium
AGTGCGGCGCCGACCAGGTCCTCGGGCTGGCCGAGGCGGCCTTGCGGGATGGCGGCCAGGGCACGCTCGCGCAGTCCCGGAGCCTGCCAGAGGGCCTCGCTGAAGCGGGTCTGGATGAGGCCGGGGGCGAGAGCGTTGACGCGAATCCCATCGGCGGCCAGCTCGAGGGCGAGCGTGCGGGTGAGCATCAGCACGGCCGCCTTGGTCACGCCGTAGACGCCGAGGCCGGTGTGAGGCACCAGGCCGGCGACCGAGGCGAGGTTGAGGATCGAGCCGCCGCCGCGGGCGCGCAGCAAGGGGACGCAGGCGCGGGCGACCAGCACGTAGCCCTTGACGTTGACCTCGAAGGTCTTGTCCAATTGCCCCTCGTCGGCCTCCAGCAGCGGTCCGAAGTGGGGGCTGGTGGCAGCGTTGTTGACCAGCACGTCGAGGCCGCCGAAGGCGCCGTGCACCGCGTCGGCCAAGGCCTGGACCTCGGCGGCGCGGCCGGTGTGGCAGGGCAGCGCCAGCGCCTCGCCGCCGGCATCGCGAATGCGATCGGCGGCGGCTTCGAGGTCGGCGCGCTTGCGGCTGGCGAGCACGACCCGGGCGCCGGCGGCGGCGAAAGCCCTCGCGATCGCCTCGCCGATGCCGCGCGAGGCGCCGGTGACCAGCGCCACCCTGCCGGTGAGATCGAACAGGGGTGCGGCCGGCGGAGAGCTCTCGGGCATGGCGGCAACGATACCGCATGCCACGTAAGACCGACGGGTCCCGGCAGGGCCCACGAGGGCATGGAAGCATGCGAAGAAACATGAGAAAAGGAGGAGCAACGATGAGAGGACGCAGCATTGGCATCATCCTGCTGTCGATCTACCTGATCCTCGTCGGCCTGGTGTTGCTGCTGGGGCTGAGCTTCGCCGGCCTGCCGTTCCTGGAAGGCGCGCTGGCCCTGCTCGCGGGCATCGCCCTGCTCGCCGGCAGATGAGGGCGGCCGGGCGCGTCCTCCGCGGCGCGCCCGGCTGGTAGACTTCGCCATCGCGGCGTCGCGGCGCCCCGGCGGGAAGGCCGGGCGCGGCCAAGGAGGGCGAGATGGCAGTCGAGATCACCGGCCGGTATACCGGCAAGCTCAAGACGGAGTTGACCCACGGTCCCTCCGGGGTCGTCCTGCGCACCGCCGCCCCGGTCGACAATCAGGGCGACGGCAGCTCCTTCTCGCCCACCGACCTGGTGGCGGCGGCGCTCGCCTCCTGCATGGTCACCACCATGGCGATCGTCGCCGAGCGCAACGGCATCGACCTCTCGGGGGTGACCTTCCGTGTCGAGAAGCACATGGCCGGCGAGCCGCGGCGCATCGCCAGTCTGCCGGTCGAGATCCACCTCCCGGCCAGCCTGCCGCCGGCCGACCGCCAGAAGCTCGAGCGCGCCGCCCACACCTGCCCGGTGCACCGCAGCCTGCAGGCCGACGTGGAGAAGGACGTGCGCTTCGTCTACGACGTGACGCGGTAGGCGGGGGAGGTGCGGGCCGGCGCGCGC
>DATDGZ010000043.1:0-4042 GCA_036521795.1 Thermoanaerobaculia bacterium
GATCCTGGCCGGCGGCGGCCAGCAGCCGGCGCACGGAATCCTCGGTGGCCCAGGCGGCGACCTGGATCTCCGGCTCGCCGGCAGCCGGCAGGCTGAACTTCTCGCCCGACCAGGAGGTCTGCACCACCTGCCAGGGATAGCCCGCGGAGGGAGTCGTGTGAATGATGATCGCGCCCGCCGCCCCCTGGCGTGCCGCGCTCTCGTACTTGTAGGTCCACCGTCCGTAGTAGAGCCGGGTCTTGCCGGCGAAGAGGTTGGGGTCCCAGTCGGGATCGTTGTTCATCATCACCAGGACCTTGCCCTTGAGGTCGGCGCCCTTGTAGTCGTCCCAGCGGTACTCCGGCGCCTGGATGCCGTACCCCACGAAGACCAGCTCCGCGCCCTCGATCGCGGCCTTCTCCCGCTGCACGCCGGAGGTGGCGATGTAGTCGTCCCAGCGCCGGAGGTCGACGGTCTTGCCGCCCGCCCGGAACGACCAGGCGTCGGGCATCTTGGCCTTGACTCCGACGAGCTCGAACGGCTGCTCCCAGGAACCCCCCGGTCCGCCCGGTTCGTAGCCCATCCCCTCGAGCAGGCTCGCGAGGTAGAGCCGCGCCAGCTTGTCGCCGCGGGTCGCCGGGCCGCGCCCCTCGAGCAGGTCGTCGGACAGGAACCTGACCGGCGCCTCGAGAGTCCCCCGGTCGATCCGCCGGGCCGCCTGCTCCTCCCCGGGGAGGGCGGGGGGCGGCGCAGCGGGCGCCGTGGCCGGCGCCACGGCCGCTCCGGCGGGCAGCACGGCGGCTGCCGCCGTTCCGAGCGCAAATGCAACGAGGGTCACCACGGTCATTCGCATATGGGGTCAGCCTCCTCGGATGGGGATGCTACACCCGCTGGCCGGGCATGGGCGGGTTCGGGCTCGACCTGGCGGAGCCGCGGAGGTCAACGACGACGATGGACCGGGCGGACCGGCGGCGGCGTCATGAGATCGTGTACCCTCGTGAGCAGGAAGCCGATCTCGCGAAAGCGCTCGTCATCGGTCGCGGAGCGGGGACCGCCAGTGAGACCAGGCGAGCTGGGAAGGTGGAAAGAGAGATCGGCGGTCGCGGAGCCCGAAGCCCGAGGGGGGCCGGAGCGTTCGTCGACCTCGGCCTGCTTGGCATCGCGTAGCCGCTCCAGCCTGAGGCGCCAGACGAGAATGAAGGCCCTGACCTCCTCGAGATCCCGCCAGCTGCACCCGAGCACCTTGAGCACCTCCTGCAGTGCCTTCTGGCTCGGGCTGCGCACGCCATGACACCAGTCCGAGATGGCGCCATCATGCATCCGTATCTTGGCGGCCAGCTGGCTCTGTGTCATGCCGAGCAGGTCGGCCAGGAGGACGATCGCCTTCCCCAGGTCGGCCTTCTGCGGATTGGCACGCCTTCGCATGCCGCGAATCTAGGGGTTTCTTGTCCATAAGTCCAATTGCATCAATAAGTTGTCGTGATCGGATACGAGTATTTCTCGTGTGCTTTCAGGTAATAAATCCTGCTCGATAGAGTTGGAAGCGTTGGTAGTCTTGTCGGATGGCGTTATTTTTGCGAAGCAAATGACGGATGCATGCCGCGACGTGGCTCCCGTATTTCATCTGAATCGGTCACTGCTTGGATTTGGCTCTCGGCTCGACGCCGGCACCGCCGCCGACCGCATCCAGGCATCGGGTCGAGAGCCGGAGCTTGGACGCGAGCGCCGCCGCTCCGTGGCTTGCGGCCCGCCTCCCCGCGGGTTAAGGTTGGCCGATGAAGCTGCGGACGGTGGTGCGTGACTGCCTGTTCTTGAACTGGGCGTTGCCGGTGGAGGGGCTGCCCGAGCCGCCGGCGCCGCTGCGGTATCAACGGCATGCCTGGCAGGGGCGCGACCACGTGTTCGCGTCGGCGCTGCTGTTCCACCATGACGCCGTGCGGTGGAGCGCCTTCCCGCTGTTGCGAGTGGGGTATCCGCAGCTCAACGTCCGGCTGTACGTGCTCGACGAGGACGGGGTGCCCTCGGTGCTCTTGCAGCGCGAGCTGATGCCGGCCTGGGTGGCGCCGGGAGTGCGGCTGGTGTCGCGCCATCCGGCGGCGAGCGCCCGCCTGGACTTCCCGCGGCCGTCGCGGGGAGCCGGGGCCGGCAGCTGGAGCTGGCGGGCGGAGCGCGGCGGCACGCTCACCGTGCGGGCCTGGGTGCACAGCCCGGCCTTCGGCGAGGGGCCGCGGATCGGCAGCTGGGACGAGACGGTGCGCTACTTCCAGGAGCGGCCGCGCGGCTACGCGGTGCAGGGCGGTGCGCTGCACCGTGTCGAGGCCTCGCATCCGGAGATCCCGGAGATCAAGGCGGTCTGGCCGCTGGCCGCCGAGGTGGTGGGAGGCGACTCGCTGCTGCGCCGCCTGCTGCCGCTCGCCCCCGGGCTGCCGAGCCCCGCCCACACCCACCCTCCGCACCCCGCCCACCCCCCCAACCAGGCGACGCCGGCGGTGCCGCAGGACGGCCACGGCCACCTGCCGGCGCTCCACTCGAGCTGGCTCTGCCCTGAGATGCCGTTCTCGTTCGTCTTCGACCTCGTGCCCAGGGTGCATCCGGTCGTCCAGCAACTTCCCCATCCGGCGGCCGGCAGGATCAGCAGCCCCGCTCTGCTCGGCGAGCCGCCGCAGCCGGCGGCGCCCGCTCTCGCCCAGGAGGTGCTGAGCCTGCAAGGCGTGCCGGGGGCGCCGGGGGCGCCGATGGCGGCGCTGGCGCCGGAAGAGGAGGGCGTGCAGCGGGCACCGCAGCCCACGCGGCAGGCGCCGGCGCGGCGGGGGGTGCAGGGGGCGGAGCTGGCCGCCGGTTCCGGCGTGCTAGCATCCGCCGCATGAATCCGACCGACCCCCGCGAGCGCCGCCCGCAGCGCATCGCCATGCTGCCTGGCGACGGCATCGGCAAGGACGTGACCGCCGAGGCGGTGAAGGTGATCGAGACCGCGGCGGAAGCGTTCGGCCTGCCGCTCGTGCTGGAGCACCTGCCCTGGGACGCCGACCGCTACCTGGCGACCGGCGAGACGCTGCCGGCGGGTGCGCTCGAGGACTTCCGCGACAACTGGTCGGCGGTCTTCATCGGCGCCTACGGCGACCCGCGGGTGCCGGACATGAAGCACGCCGCCGACATCCTGCTCGGCATCCGCTTCGGCCTCGACCTCTACATCAACCTGCGCCCGATCAAGCTGCTCGACGCGCGCCTCTGCCCGCTCAAGGAGCGCCGCGAGGGCGACGTCGACATCGTGGTGTTCCGCGAGAACACCGAAGGCGCCTACGTCAACATCGGCGGCAACTTCAAGCGCGGCACCGCCGACGAGATCGCCGTGCAGGACGAGATCCACACCCGCAAGGGGGTGGAGCGCATCGTGCGCGCCGCCTTCGACTACGCCGTCACGCACGGCCGCCGCGAAGTGCTGATGAGCGACAAGTCGAACGTCATGCGCTACGGCCACGACCTCTGGCAGCGCTGCTTCCGCGAGGTCGCGGCCGAGTACCCGCGGATCGAGGCGCGGCACATGTTCGTCGACGCGCTCGCGATGCAGATGGTGCTGCACCCCGAGAAGCTCGACGTGATCGTCACCAACAACATGTTCGGGGACATCATCACCGACCTCGGGGCGGCCCTGCAGGGCGGCCTCGGCGTCGCCGCCTCCGCCAACCTCCATCCCGGCCGCACCTCGATGTTCGAGCCGGTCCACGGCTCGGCCCCCAAGTACGCCGGCACCGGCCGCGCCAACCCGGTGGGCGCCGTCCTCTCCTCCGCCCTGATGCTCGACACCCTCGGCCACGCCGAGGCGGCGCGCAGCATCGAGGAAGCGGTCGCGGACAGCCTGCGCCGGGGCCAGACCACGCCCGACCTCGGCGGCAGCCTCACCACCTCGCAGGTCGGTGACCTGCTGGCGGCCTCCGTCGCCCGAGTCTCCCAGGCGACGGCCGCGTCCCGGCCCGGCCGCGGCTGACCGGCGCCGGGTACCGGCGGCGACGCCGAGGCGGCAGCGGCGCACGGCCCGAGCTGCCGTTTACTCGCCGCGCAGCGC
>DATDGZ010000044.1:0-12663 GCA_036521795.1 Thermoanaerobaculia bacterium
CGGACCAGAGGCCGCGGATAGTGTCGGACAGGAGCTCTCGCCGGTGGTGGGTGGGCTCGGCGGTGTAGCCATGGCTGCAATGGTCGGCGTGCGTGGCATCGTCGTCGTCCCCGGCGTCGCCGGTGTCTCCGGCAGCGAGGCTGCCGGCGCAGCGACGCGGCGCCGTCTCTGAAGCTGCTCGTGGAGGAATGCAGGGGAGGCACAGGAACCGCGGATGGGGGAAGTCGATGTGCTCTCCGACCCATCCGTTGGGATCGTCCTCGTGATCGTAGAGCAGCAGCAGGGTGGCGCCGCGGGCAAGGATGTGGTCGACGAGCGCGGCCAGGTCGCGCTCGACAGCGGCGGTCCTTGCCGCGAACGGCGGGACGGCGGCGATGGCCAGGTAGGGCGCGGGTCCGCTGTGGTTGGCGAGCCGGAACGCGTGACGGGCCTGGACGCTGCCGCGTGCCGGCAGCCGCGCGCGCAGCAGGCGCGGCCATCCGGCAGGCAGGGCGCGATCGACGGCCGCATCGATGGCGGCCAGGAAGCGGTGTTCCATCGGGGCCTCCTCGGCTGAGCGGGCTGGCTGGCGTGGCGAGCCCTTCATTGATTTAGACGGAAAATGGGTGGCGAAGCTGCGCAACTCGGTGCGCCGCGGCGCATATGGGATGAGCTCCCGGTGTGTGCGGCCGCCAGCCGTGACGGCGGCCGATCGGCCCTTTCGTGAGAGGAGATGGAGATGATGAAGCGATGGAGCACGACCTTCTTGGTGTTCCTGGTGGTCATGGTGGTCCTCGCGTCGCTGCCGGTGCTGACCTCGGCGCAGCAGCCGCAGCCACCGGCTCCGGCCTCGGCGGAGCAGGGGAAAGGAAAGGAGGAGGGCGCCGCCACCGCCCCGGTGGACCTCGTCTGGGGGTTCAAGATCCCGCTGCGCGACGGGGTGAGGCTGAACGGCACGGTGGTCAAGCCCGCGGGGCAGCGCGAGCCGCTGCCGGTGATCTTCACGTTGACCCCTTACATCGCCGACAGCTACCTGGACCGCGCGATGTACTTCGCGCGCCACGGCTACGTGTTCGTGCTGGTGGACGTGCGCGGCCGCGGCAACTCGGGCGGCAGCTTCGAGCCGTTCGCCAACGAGGGGCGCGACGGCCACGACGTGGTCGAATTCCTGGCGGGGCAGCCGTGGTCGAACGGCAAGGTGACGATGTGGGGCGGTTCCTATGCCGGCTTCGACCAGTGGGCGACGCTCGAGGAGGCGCCGCCGCACCTCGCCACCATCGTGCCGGCAGCTTCGGCGCACGCCGGTGTCGACTTCCCGTTCTTCAACAACATCTTCTACTCCTACGACATGCAGTGGCTCACCTTCACCGGCGGCGTGACGCCCAACGCCAGGCTGTTCGGCGACGCACCGTTCTGGACGCAGAAGTTCCTCGACCTGTACCGGAGCCAGGCTCCGTTCAGCACGCTCGACCGGGTCGTCGGCAATCCGAGCCCGGTGTTCCAGAAGTGGCTGGCCCACCCGACCCCGGATGCGTACTGGCTCGCGATGTCACCGTCTGCCGAGCAGTTCCGGCGGATGGAGGTGCCGATCCTGACCATCACCGGCGACTATGACGGCGACCAGCCGGGGGCGATGGCCTACTACCGGGATTTCATGCGCTACGCCAGTCCCGCCGCGCGCCAGCGTCACTACCTCGTCATCGGCCCCTGGGACCATGCCGGCACCCGCACCCCCGCCAAGCAGGTGGGCGGGCTCGAGCTCGGCGACGCCAGCATGCTCGACATGAACCGGCTGCACCGGGAGTGGTACGACTGGACGCTCAAGGGCGGTCCGCGGCCGAAGTTCCTCGAGCAGCGCGTCGCCTACTACGTGGTCGGCCCGGGAGCGGAGACCTGGAAATACGCCGACGACCTGGACGCCATCGCCCGCGAGCGCCGGACCCTGTACCTGGGGTCGACGGGCGGAGAAGCGGCCGGCGCCTTTCACTCCGGGACGCTCGCGGCCGCGCCGGCGGCGGCGGGGACGCCGGCGGATCATTGGGTCTACGATCCCCGCGACCTGCGCCCGGGCGTGCTCGAGGAGCACCCGAGCGAGCACAACCTCACCGACGAGACGCAGGCGCTGAACCTCTTCGGCAGCGGCGTCGTCTATCACAGCGAGCCTTTTCCCGAGGCGACCGAGGTCTCGGGCTACGTCAAGCTCAGCGTCTGGCTGTCGCTCGACGTCCCCGACACCGACCTGCAGGCCACCCTCTACGAGATCCTCCCCGACGGCAGGAGCGTGCAGCTGACCGGCGACGTGATGCGCGCCCGCTACCGCCACTCGCTCGAGCGCGAGGAGCTGGTCACCCCCGGCCGCGTCGAGCGCTACGACTTCTCGCGCTTCACCTGGTTCTCGCGGCGGGTCTCGCAGGGCAGCCGCCTCCGGCTGGTCGTCAGCTCGCTCAACACCAGCCAGCTCGAGAAGAACTACAACAGCGGCAAGCCGGTGGCGGCCGAGTCGGGCGCCGACGCGCGCGTCGCCCACGTCACGCTCTATCACGACGCCGAGCGGCCCAGCGCGCTGGAGATCCCGATCGGTAGGTAGGTGTCCGGGGCGCCCGAGACTCACGCCGCTCGCGAGGTTACCCGGCCCTTCCTATTGCCAGCATGTCGCATTGGGCTGATCATTGATGTCGACCCAGAACCGCCCATTCAGGTCGTCCACGCTGCCTGAAGCCTGAAAGTGCCAGGCCCAGCCGTCGTGGAATTCCGCAACGCGCCAACTTAGGCCAAACTTCTTGACGCATAGGGCATTGGCAGCGGCCCGCGCCGCGGGCGGCATCGTGGCTTCTGTTGTCCCAACAATACCGCCTGACCATCGGTGGTATCTGTCGGTATTATCAGCGCCCGCAGGAAGTGGAAGCGGAAATCCCGCTCCTTGCTTCTTGATGCAGAGAATGGGCAGCCGTTCTGTGCACGCGGTGTCGCCCTTGTACGCGTCGCAGGGATGGTTGCCATTATCACAGCCGATGTCGATCGTCCCAGCCGTCGGATTCGTCCCATCCAGCTGCCAGGTCATCCCTTTCTTGACAGTAACGGGCGCTGCGTCGGTGCCGTTGGCGCCTCGCGAGCCGGCCGCATCGGGAGCCTTGGGGGAGGGAACAAGAGCCGATCGAGCAGGGAGCGAAGGAGTCGGTGCGGAAGGCGTCGAGGCGGCCCCAGCCGGAGGGGAAGGCGCCGGAGCGGGCCGGCTTGCGGCGGAACGGGCCGGAGCGGTGGGAACTGGTGCGGGCCGGGTTGCGGTGGAACGAGATGGAGCGGCGGGAACCGGTGCGGAAGGAGCCGGTGCAGAAGGAGCCGAGACGGCGGCAGCCGAACCGGAAAGGGGTGGAGCGGCCGCGCCGTTGGTAGCCTGCTGCCTCGCGACCATCCACCACCCGATTCCGGCCACCACGACTGCGGCGGGGAGAGCTATCCAGGCTCTCCACCTCGCCGCCCTTGCAACCGTCGCGGGCGGCGCCGCCTCCCGGTGTTCCGCGGCGAGGAAGGTGGCCACGGCCGAGCCGGCCGCCGCCTTGGGCGCGCGGAGCTCGAGCCCTTGCAGGACCTCCTCAATGGTGCGAATCAAGCGGTCGACATCGTAGGCCCATCGGGCGTCGCTCAGCTCGATCGCGTTGCGCCGCGCCAGCTTGACGAGATCCGGAGGCAGCTCCTCGGCTCGCGGCATGGAGGCCCTCTGCACCAGCACCGGGATGACCCGGACCTGGCGCTGAAGCGCCGTTGCGATCTCCAGCCGGACGTAATCCGCCGGGTCATCTAGGCGCCGGCGCCCGGCCGCGTCCTTGACGCTCAGCCACTCGTTGCCGATCACCACGATCAGCACCTCGCAGGAGCCCACGGCAGTCTCGATGACCTCGACGAAGTCCACGCCGGGCTCCAGGTTGTCGATGTCCATGAACACCCGGGCCGGAAAGCGGGCGCTCAAGCGGTCGAACAGCCGCCCCGCGTGCCCCGCGCTGTCTTCGCGGCGATAATTGACGAATATCTTGGACGATCGCTCCGGAGAGCTCTGTTCCTGCCTCATGACCTTCTCCGCGGGGATTCTGGCAAGCTGTATCCTTTAAGCAAGCGAATCACATATTAGCATCTGGCGCAAACCGGCCGCTCTTGTTACGCCAGCGCTGCCTGATCCCGTTTCCGCCCCGCCCACGCTGCGGTGCGCCCTATTCGGGAGCCACTGAGAATCGGAAGACGATCCCTGGGAATCAGCAGCGCAGCACGATCTTGCCCATCGGGTGGCCGGCCTGGCTGGCGGCATGGGCCTCGCGGACCTCGTCGAGGGCGTAGATGCGATCGATCGCCGGCCGCAGGCGGCCCTCCGCGACGAGGTCGGCCAGGGCCGCCAGGTCGTCGCCGCGCGGGCGGGTGCGGAGGACGGCGGCGCGGCGGGAGCCTTGCCGGTCGATCAGGCGGGAGAGAGCGGCTCGGAGCTGGGCGAGGAAGATCGCCGGACCCGGCCGGGTGGTGACGTAGATGCCGCCCGGCACCAGGGCGGGCTCGCAGGCGCCGAAGCCGTAGGCGCCGGCGGCGTCGAAGATGGCCTCGTAGTCTGCCGGGTCGCCACCCGGATTGGCCAGGGCGATGAAGTCCTCCCGGGTGTAGTCGACGGCGCGCTCGGCCCCGAGACGGCGGACGAAGTCCTGGTGGCCGGGGCCGGCCACGGCGGTGACGCGGGCGCCGAAGGTGGCGGCGGCCAGCTGGACGGCGAAATGGCCGACGCCGCCTGCCGCGCCGGTGATGGCGATGCGGTCGCCGTCCTGCAGGCCGGCGAGGTCGCGGAGCGCCTGCAAGGCGGTGAGCGCCGCCAGGGGCACGGCCGCGGCCTCCTCCCAGCTCAGCGCCTCGGGCTTCCAGGCGGCGGTGGCCTGGCCGGTGACCGCGTACTCGGCGTAGCCGCCGCCGTGGCGGCTGTCGAGCATCGCGTACACCGGGTCGCCGGGTTCGAAGTCGGCGACCTCGGGACCGACCGCCGCCACCTCGCCGGCGACGTCGAAGCCCAGCACCAGCGGGAACCTGGCGGGCAGCAGGAGGCGCAGCCGGCCCTGGCGGATCTTCCAGTCGATCGGGTTGACGCCGGCCGCCCGCACCCGCACCAGCAGCTGCCCCGAGCCGGGCACCGGGCGGCGCATCTCCCGGGGCTCCAGCCGCTCGACGCCGCCGTAGCCGGTCAGCACCACCGCACGCATCGTGGGCATGGCGCCATCCTTGTATCACCCCTTTTGCCGATATCGCTCGGCGGCGCCGCCAGGCTCGCCGCTCCCGGCGGCCCCAGCGCTCCCGGCGGCCCCGGCGCTCCCGGCGGCCCCGGCGGCCCCGGCGGTATAGCGCGGTATGGTAAGAATGCGATGGGCCACCGGGGGTAGGCGCCAGGGGAGGGTTCGTCTCATGCCGCAAGCAAAACCAATCATCACCTTCTGCCTCGACATCGGCGGCACCGGCATCAAGGGGATCACGGTCGACGAGGGCGGGCGGCCCACGGCCGAGCGCGTGCGCCTGCCGACGCCGCAGCCGGCGGAGCCCGCGGCGGTACTGGCGACGGCGCGGGAGATCGCCGGGCAGCTGCCGCCCTTCGATCGGGTGGCGGCGGGATTCCCGGGCGTCGTGGTGGAGGGGACGGTCCACACCGCGCCGAACCTGGGATCGTCGTGGGCCGGCTTCCCGCTGGCGGAGGCGCTCGCGGACGCCACCGGCCGCCCGGCGCGCGTCGCCAACGACGCCGGCGTGCAGGGGCTGGCGGCGATCGAGGGCAAGGGGACGGAGCTGGTGATCACCCTCGGCACCGGCATGGGCTTCGCGCTCTACATCGACGGCCACTACGTGCCGAACATCGAGATGGCCCACCACGTCTTCCGCAAGCACCGGACCTACGAGGAGCGCGTCGGCAACCGGGCGCTGCAGAAGGTCGGGCGGCGGCGCTGGAACAAGCGGGTGCTCGACGCCATCCAGCATCTCGAGCCGGTGTTCAACTACCGGGTGCTCTATCTCGGCGGCGGCAACTCGAAGTTGATCCACTTCCCGCTGCCGCCGAACGTGCGCATCATCGAGAACATCTCCGGCCTGCTGGGCGGGATCTACCTCTGGCAGCCGCGCGGCGGGTAGCGAGGAGCCGGCGCTTGACTCGATGTGAATTTTTATGCAAATCTATGCGCATGTTGAAGAGAGCGCGGTACGGTGCCGACCGATCCTGAGCTGCGCGACGCGCGGCAACGCGCCATCCGCGCCCTGCTGGCGCGCTCGCCGGTCGCCAACCAGGCGCAGCTGGTCGCCGAGCTGCGCCGGCTAGGGATCGCCGCCACGCAGTCGAGCGTCAGCCGCGATCTGCGCGACCTCGGGGTGGCGCGGGTCGGCGGCAGGTACGTCCAGGGGGCGGGCCCGGAGGAGCGCGACCCGCGGGTCGCGGAGGTGGCGCGGCTGCTGCGTTCGGTGCGGCCCGCCGGTCCCAACCTGACGGTGGTGCAGACGGCGGTCGGTGCGGCGCAGGGCGTGGCCCGCGCCCTCGATGCTGCCGGCTGGCCGGAGGTGGTCGGCTCGCTGGCCGGCGACGACACGGTCTTCCTCGCCACGGCGACGGAGCAGGACCAGGAACGCCTGATCCACCATCTCGCGGTGTCCAGGCAGGAGGCCGAGCAATGAGCGAGCCGATCGTCCTGGCGTTCTCGGGCGGGCTGGACACTTCTTTCTGCGTGCCCTGGCTGGCCGAGACCTATGGCCGACCGGTGGTCACGGTGACCGTGGACACCGGTGGCCTCGATGCGGCGTCGGCGGTGGCGCTGGCCGAGCGCTCGCGGCAGCTGGGGGCGGTCGAGCACCGGCTGGTCGACGGCCGCGAGGCCTTCTTCGAACGAGTGCTGCGGTTCCTGATCATGGGCAACGTGCGGCGCGGCCAGGTCTACCCGATCTGCGTCGGCGCCGAGCGCGGCATCCAGGCGCAGCTGGTGGCGGCGGCGGCGCGGCAGCTGGGCTCGCCCACGGTGGCGCACGGCTGCACCGCCGCCGGCAACGACCAGGTGCGTTTCGAGGTCGCCCTGCGCACGCTGGCGCCGGAGCTCGAGGTGCTGGCGCCGGTGCGCGACCAGCCACGGCCGCGCGCCGCGCAGGTCGCCTACCTCGAAGCGCGCGGGCTGCCGGTGCCGTCGTTCGGCGCCGCCTACTCGGTCAACCGCGGCCTCTGGGGGGTGACGATCGGCGGCCGCGAGACGCTCGACAGCGTCGAGCCGATCCCCGAGTCGGCGTGGGTGCTGACGCGCGGCGCCTTCCCTGCGGGCGATGTGGGCAGCACGGGCAGCGCGGGCGAGGCGGCCGAGGCGGCATGCCCGCCGCGCCGCCTGCGCCTGGGCTTCGAGCGCGGCGTGCCGGTGACGGTCGACGGCGAGGCGCTGGCGCCGGTGGCGTTGATCGAACGGCTCGAGCAGGCGGCGGCCGTCTACGGCATCGGCCGCGGCATCCACCTCGGCGAGACGATCCTCGGCATCAAGGGGCGGGTGGCCTTCGAGGCGCCGGCGGCCGAGGTGCTGCTCACCGCCCATCGCGAGCTCGAGAAGCTCACCCTGACCGGGCGGCAGCAGCGGGTCAAGGAGACGGTGGCCACGGTCTATGGCGATCTCGTGCACGAGGGGCAGCACCTCGAGCCGGTCTGCCGCGACATCGAGGCGCTGCTGCTGTCGTCGCAGGCGCGGGTGACCGGCGAGGTGCGGCTGCTGCTGCGGACCGGGCAGCTCTTCGTCGAGGGCGTGTCGTCGCCGGCCTCGCTGCTCGCCGCCTCGCGCGGCGTCTACGGCGAGGCGGCGGGCGAGTGGAGCGCGGCCGACGCGCGCGGCTTCTCGCGGCTGGCCGCGCTGCCGTCGATGCTGTGGGCGCGGCTGGCAGACGGCGCGGGGGGGGCGGCGGCGGTGGCCGACCCAGCGCCGGCCGGGCTTGACGCGGAGCCGGAGGAGCTGCCCGCGGCGACGGCGTCGCCGGCGCCGGGGAAGGCGGCGGCGGTATGAAGACCGTGCTGCTCGACAAGATCGCCTCGGTCACTCGCAACTGCCAGCTCAAGCGCGAGGTGCGGGTGAGCGAGGAGATCCCTTGCGAGGAGGGGATCGTCGTGGCGGTGCGGGTGCGCGGCGACAAGACGACCTACAACCAGCTCGAGCTGCCGAGCGGGCGAATGGCCCAGGTCAAGCGCGGCGACGTCATCGCCGGCGCGCTCGGGCACCGCAGCGCCCTGTTCGGCTACTCGGGCCACCTGCCGCGGCGGCTGGCGCCCGGCGACACCATCAACCTGCTCAACCTCGGCGGCGTCCTGGGGATCTGCGACTCGGTGAATCCCGACCTCGGGCCGCCGTTCGAGTGCGAGGTGCTGGGGGCGGTGCTCCATTTCCCGTACCTGGGGGAGCGCATCGGCGTCGCGGCGCGCATCGGCGGCGCGGAGGGGATGGGCAACCCGGCGCTCGACCCGGCGGCGCCGCTCGTGACCGGCGAGCCGCCGGTGCCGGTGGTGGCGCTGGTGGGCTCCTGCATGAGCTCCGGCAAGACCGCCGCGGCGTGCGCGCTGGTGCGCCACTTCAGCCACGGCGGCTTGACGGTCGACGCCCTCAAGGCGACCGGGGTCTCGCTGCGCCGCGACCTGCTGGCGATGGAGGACGCGGGGGCGCGCAGCACCGCGCTGTTCACCGACCTGGGGGTGGTGGCGACGACGCCGGCGAACGCGCCCGGAGTGACGCGCACGCTGATCACGCGCCTCGCCGCGGGGCGGCCGGACGTGATCGTGGCCGAGCTCGGCGACGGCTTGCTCGGCGCCTACGGGGTGGCGGCGATCCTCGCCGACCGCGAGATCCGCGCCGCCTTCTCGGCGGTGGTGCTGGCAGCCAACGACCCGGTGGCGGCGTGGGGCGGGGTGCGGCTGCTGGCCGACGAGTTCGGCATCCGGCCGGCGGCGGTGACCGGTCCGGCGACCGACAACCTGGCGGGCACGCGCGTCATCGAGGAGTCGCTGCGGGTGCCGGCCGCCAATGCCCGCACCGACGGCGAACGGCTGGCGGCGCTGGTGCTGGCGGCGCTAGGCATGCCGGGGGCCGCGGCTGCGGATGCCGCGGACACCCCTCCGGACACTGCGGACGCTGCGGATGCTGCGGATGCTGCGGGCGCGGCAGTCGCGGGCCCGCCGGCGGCGGCGGTGCGGCGTTGAGCGGTGCGGCGCCGAGCGGCCTGGCGCTGCAAGAGATCGGTCCGGAGCCGGAGACCGCCGCGGCGCGAAGCGGTGCGGCCGGGCCGGTGCCGGTGCTGGTCGTGGGCGGCAGCGGTTACGTGGCGGGCGAGGCGCTGCGGCTGCTGGCCGGGCATCCGCGGCTGCTGGTGGCCGGCGTCGTCTCGGAGAGCCAGGCGGGCCAACCGGTCGCGGCGGCCTTCCCGCACCTGGCCAGCGCCTATCCGGGCGTGCGCTTCCACGCGGTCGAGGAGCTGCCGCGGCTGGTCGAGCTGGCCGCCGAGGTGGCCGCGGATGGCGCGGCCCTCGCGGGCGGGCCGGGGGCGCCGGGGACATCGGCAACGTCGAGCGCGCCGGGCTCGGCGAGTGCGTCGGGCGGGGCTGTCGCCGCGGGCTCGGCGGGCTCCGCGAACGCCGTGAGCACCGGGCAGCTGGCGGCACTCTGCGCGGCGCCGCACGGCGCGGCGGCGAAGCTCGTCGACCTGCTGCTGGCGTCGGCCGAGCGCGCCGGCGCGCGGCTGCGCGTGGTCGATCTGTCGGCCGACTTCCGGTTTGCCGCCGCGGCCGACTACGAGAACGTCTACGGCCATGCCCACGGGGCGCCGGACCGGCTGGCGGGGTTCCGCTGCGCGCTGCCCGAGCACGCCGACCTGGCCTTCGGCACGGCCGCCGCCGACGCGCCGCCGCCGCTCGCGGCGCCCGAGCACGTCGCCCATCCCGGATGCTTCCCGACGGCGGTGCTGCTCGCGGCGGTGCCGCTGCTGCGCCTGGGATGGATCGAGCCGAGCCTGCAGGTGGTGGCGGTGACCGGCTCGACCGGCGCCGGCCGCACGCCGTCCCCCACCACCCATCACCCGGCGCGCCGGAGCAATCTCTTCGCCTACAGCCCGCTGGCCCACCGCCACGAGCCGGAGATGCGAGGGCTGGCGGCGGCGGCGGTGGGAGCGCCGGTGGCGATCCATTTCGTGCCGCAGGCCGGACCGTTCGCGCGCGGCATCTATGCGACCGTGCAGGCGCGCCTGCTGCGGCCGGCGCGGGCGGGGCACGACGCGGACCAGGCCGCCGCCGTGCGGGCCGACCTCGAGCGCTTCTACGCCGCGGCGCCGTTCGTCGACGTGCTCGCCGAGCCGCCGCGGCTGCAGGACGTCGTGGGGAGCAACCGCTGCCGCCTCGGCATCGCCGTGGCCGGCGACCGGTTGGTGGCGTTCTCCGCCATCGACAACCTGACCAAGGGCGCCGCCGGCGGCGGCATCCAATGGCTCAACCGCCTGCTCGGCTTCCCGGAGACCGCCGGCCTCACGCAGCCCGGGATCGGGTGGCTCTGAGGCGCCGGACCTGCTTGGAACCAGGTGCGGACGTTAGACGGCGAAGGCAAGACGGGAGGAGATCTCTGACCATGGTGACGACGGCGGCGACGACGCCGATCCCTGACCTCGCGGCGGCGCGCGACGAGGCGCGCTTCCTGCTGCCGGCCTACGTGCAGACGGCGATCGAGCCGGTCTCCGGGCGCGGCGTCATGCTGCGCACGCGCGACGGCCGCGAGCTGCTGGACTTCTACGGCGGCCACGCCGTCGCCTTGCTGGGCTACGCCCATCCGCGGCTGGTCGCGGCGCTCGCCCGCCAGGCGGAGGAGCTGTTCTTCCAGAGCAACGTCGTGCCGCTCGCGGTGCGGGCCCGCGCCGCCCGGCGGCTGGTGGAGTTCGGCCCCGCCGGGCTGAGCCACGCCTTCCTGGTCAACAGCGGCGCCGAGGCGAACGAGAACGCCCTGCGCCTGGCGCTGCGCCGGACTGGCCGCGGCCACGTGGTGGCGCTGACCGGGGCGTTCCACGGCCGCACCGCGGCGGCGGCGGCGGTGACCCACGGCTCCGGCAACGCGGCGCCGAGCTGGTACGGCTTCCCGCGCGCCCCCTTCGACGTCACCTTCGTGCCGCGCGGCGACCTCGGGGCGCTCGCGGCGGCGCTCGCGGGGACGCCGACCGCCGCGCTCATCCTCGAGCCGGTGCAGGGCATGGCGGGCGCGGTGGCGCTGGGCGGCGACTACCTGGCGGCGGCGCGCGAGCTGACCCGTAGCGCCGGCGCGCTGCTGATCTTCGACGAGGTGCAGTGCGGCATGGGCCGCACCGGCCAGCCGTTCGCCGCCCAGACCTGGGGCGTCACCCCGGATCTCCTCACCACCGCCAAGGGGCTGGCGGGAGGCTTCCCGGCGGGCGCGGTGCTGGCGACTCCCGAGATCGTGGCGGGGGTGCGCCGCGGCGATCTCGGCAGCACGTTCGGCGGCGGGCCGATGGCCTGCGCGCTGATCGAGGAGGTGATCGCCACGATCGGCGACGAGGGTCTGTTGGAGCGGGTGCGGACGCTGTCGCGGCGCATCCGCGAGACCTGCCAGGTGGGCCCGGTGGAAGCCATCCAGGGCGAGGGCTACCTGCTCGGCCTGCGCACCAGCCGGCCGGCGATCGAGATCCAGGGCGAGCTCCTGGAGCGCGGCATCCTGACCGGCACCAGCGCCGATCCGCGGGTGGTGCGGCTGCTGCCGCCGCTGGTGCTCGAGGCCGAGCACGTCGCGGCGCTGGCGGCGGCGCTGCAGGAGATCCGGCCGTGAAGCGGCTGCTGTCGCTCGCCGACCTGCGGCCCGCCGCGGTGGCCGAGCTGGTGGCGTTGGCGCGGCGCCTCGAGCAGCGGCCGCAGCCGCGGGCGCTTGCCGGCAAGGTGCTCGGGCTGCTGTTCTTCAATCCGTCGCTGCGCACTCTCGCCTCCTTCCAGGCCGGGATGTCCCGGCTCGGCGGCAGCTCCTTCGTGATCTCGCCCGGCCAGGGCAGCTGGGCGCTCGAGACCCGTGCGGGGGCGGTGATGGACGGCGCCGCCGCCGAGCACGTGCGCGAGGCGATCCCGGTGCTGGCCGGCTACGCCGACGCGCTCGGCATCCGTGCCTTCGCCGGCGGCCAGGACCTGGCGGCCGACCTCGCCGACGCCGCCTTCCAGGCCATGGCGGCGGTCTGCCCGGTGCCGCTGATCAATCTCGAATCGGCGATCGACCACCCCTGCCAGGCGCTGGGCGATTGGAAGACCCTCGACGAGCTGGGCGTGCCGGCTCGCGGCGGCCGCTTCGTGCTCAGCTGGGCCTGGCACCCGAAGGCGCTGCCGCTCGCCGTGCCGGCGGCGGTGGCGCACATGGCCGCCATGCGGGGCATGGAGCTGACCGTGCTGCGCCCGGAGGGCTTCGAGCTGCCGCCCGAGGTGATGGAGCGGGCGCGGCTGGCGGCCGCCCTGGCCGGCGGCACGGTGCGCGAGACCGCCGACCGGCGGGAGGCGCTGGCCGGCGCCCAGGTCCTCTATGCCAAGTCCTGGGGCTCGCCGCGCCGCTACGGCGACCCGGCGGCGGAAGCCGGGCTGCGCGCCGGCCTCCGGGACTGGTGCGTCGACGAGACCTGGTTCGCCGCCGCCGACCCGGCCTGCCG
>DATDGZ010000045.1:0-2057 GCA_036521795.1 Thermoanaerobaculia bacterium
GTGCCCGTATCAACGCTTTCCGGGAGCGACAGGAGGTGGCACCGGGCGCTCTGATGCCGGGAGGAGTTGCTTGAGGTAAGGGTCCGGTCGAGATCGTGGCTTGTAGGGCATCCTGGCGCGTCGGATTCCGCGACGGGTTGATGGACTGCGCTGGCGCGGCGGCACCGAGTCTCAGCCCGCAAGCCGCCGTCCTGAATTGTTCAGCCTGCCAACCGGCGGCGCTGGCCTTGACGATCTCGGCAACGCTGCGGGCGCAGAGGCCCGCGCCGGGACACGAGAAGGGCCGGCCCCTGCCTCAAGCCCGCGGCGGCGAGCCAGGCGGCGAGCACTCGGGCTTGAACGCGGTGTTACCCGCTTGTTACCCGGATTGCCAACCGGCGCCTGGGAACTGTCCGCTAACATATTGATTCTATTGGTGCCCAGGAACGGAATTGAACCGCCGACCCCGTGATTTTCAGTCGCGTCGCGCTACCGCCAACAGGGAGTCGCCGAACCAAGGGGTCGTGATCACCCGGCCGATGCGGCGGAGGGGCTTCAAGATGGGGTTGCCTTCACCCACGTTGCAGAAGTTGGAGATCGTGGTCAGGGCCTCGAGGCTCAGGCCGGCCGCCGCCAGGGCCTGGCGAAGGCGGGCGGCGGAAAACATGTGGATGTGGGTGGGATCCAGGTGGAAGCTCCAGCGGCGGCCCAGGATGGGACGGGCAAGGCTCCCGGCGTTGAGGGTGATGACGAACAGCTTGCCTCCGGGGGCGAGGGTGCGGCGGCAGTTGGCCAGCGTGTCGGGGTAGCGGTCGAGGTGCTCGATGACGTCTAGCAGGGTGATGGCGGCGAAGTGGGCGTCCGGGAACGGGAAGGGGTCCTCAGCACCGCCGGTCGCGATCGCCGCGGCGGTGCGTTCGCGGGCGGCGGCGACCGCGTGCCGCGAGAGCTCGAGGCCATGGGGTTCGTAGCCGGCTTCCTCCAAGGCTTCGAGGAAGAAGCCGTAGCCGGAGCCGACATCGAGGACGCGCCCGTGCTCGATGCCCTGGGTGCGCAGCAGGCGGATCAGGTAATCGAGGTACTTGCGCTTGCCGGGATGGAGCTGGAAGTACTCGCGCTCGAAGTAGTCGCCGCCCTCAGCGTTCCAGGCAGCAGGCGCCACTGACTCCGGGTGGCTGGCGAGCGGGTTTGCCGGGTGCCCGGGCGAATCGGCTTGGGACACGGGCGAATGCTAGCATGCGGCAATTGCGACCTCGGGGGTCGGCGCGGGGAGAAGGGAGTCGAAATGCCGGCGGGGCCTGGCCGCACCGACGCGGGCACCAGGTGCAAGCGCGCCCCCCGGGACGACAGCTGCTACCGTCCCTACGTGCTCTGGGAGCGTTTGGATGACGGCCGGCGCCGCGAGCGCGCTCGCGGCCACCGGACTCCTCGCCTGGACTAGCCGCAGATGAGGATCGAGCAGGTGAACGTGCAGGCTTTGACGCAGGAGCCGCAGCTCGTGCCCACCCTGCTGCAGTAGCCTGCAGCCGCGTCTTTGAGGGCCGGGGCCTGGACGAGGTTCTGCAGGGTCTCGCGATGCAGCGAGAGTCTTCTCGGTGGCTTCTTCATCTCGATCTCCGCCTTTCAGTGCACTGCGTGTCGGACCACCATCCGCGGCGGGCAGGGCACGGCCTGCCGTTCCGCGTTCTCCATCGCCTGGCGTCCTTGCAGGAGTGGTGCGGCGATCGTGGAGACCGGTGACAGATCCCTCGCGGCGACGAAAGGCGGCGAAGGCCGTTCAGCCGCATCTCTCACGCCGTCCGTCGTGAGCGGAGCGCGCTCGCGCTTGCCCTCACGCCGCCGGTCAGCGGCCCGTGGGCGGCATCAGCCGGGCTCGGAGGCGCAGGGCGGCGGGGTTGGCGGGATCGATCTCGAGGGCGCGGCGGTTCAGCTCGCGGGCGGCGGCGAGGTCCCCGAGCCGCAGGCGCAGGAGCGCGCTGTTCTGCAGGGCCTGGAGACTTCGCGGGTTCAGCGCCAGTGCCCGCTCGAGGTGCCGAGACGAGGCTGCCAGGTCGCCGAGGGCCAGGTAGATGCCTCCC
>DATDGZ010000046.1:0-7916 GCA_036521795.1 Thermoanaerobaculia bacterium
GGTGCGGCCTCCTCCCCGCCGAGGACCTCGGCGGTGCCCGCCGTCACGACCGTCACCTCGGCCGGTCCTTCCTGGCCGGCGGCCCCGCACGCCTGGACCAGCGCCAGCAGGCCGAGCAGGCCGTCCTCCCTCGCGGCGGCCTGCCCGGACGCGCCGTTGCCGAGCCCGCTGGCGTAGACGATCCTGGTGGGCGCCCGGCCCTCCTCGGCCAAGCGGGCCAGCAGCGCCGTCCAGGCGGCCGGGTCCCGCCCGCCGGAGGGCCGCGCCTCGACGAGGCTGGCGGCTCCCCGCCGCAGCCGCTCGGCGACCGCCGCGGCCAGTGCCGACGGCTCGCCGGCCACCAGCCAGCGATCCCCGGTCGCGGCTGCCGTCGCGGCCGCGGCCGGGGCCGGAGCCACGGCCGGAGGAGCGGGGCGAACCGGGAGTGCGCGCTTCCACGTCGGATGGTAGAGCCCGACCGCTGCCGGCGCCGCGGCAACAGCGCCGGCCGCGGCGGCCGCCAGGGCGACCGCCCGCGGCGGAGCGGCGCGCCAGTAGCGCTGGCGCTCGAAGGGATACGTCGGCAGCGGCAGGCGCCGCCGCGTCTCGCCGCGGTAGTAGCTCTCCCAGTCCACGGGCGCGTGGCGGCAGTAGAGCTGGCCCACGGCGGCGGCCAGGGTCCGGGTATCGGGGTCGTCGTCGCGCCTGCCGGGCAGCGAAGCCAGCACCCTCTCCGCCAGGCCGGCGTCGTGCTTGCGCACCAGCGATCCCAGCGAGCGCCCGGGCCCCACCTCGAGGAGGAGGCGGTCGGGGTCGCTCGCCAGCTCCCGCACCCCGGCGCTGAAGCGGACGGTGCGGCGCAGCTGCTGCACCCAGTAGGCCCGATCGGTGGCCTCGGCGGCGCGGATCCAGGTGCCGGTCAGGCCCGACAGGTACGGGATGCGCGGCGGGTGGAGCGCCACCCGCCGCAGCTCGGCGTCGAACGGCTCGAGGATCGGCTCGAGCTCCGCCGAGTGGAAGGCGCGCGTGATCGGCAGGCGGGTCGTGGCGATCTCTCGCGCGCGCAGCACCGTCTCGATCTCGGCGATCGCCTCCGGCGGCCCGGAGAGGACCACCGCGGCGGGAGCGTTCACCGCGGCGAGCGCGAGCCGCGGCCCGAGCGGCGGCAGGTCGGCCTCGGCGGCGGCGACCGCCAGCATGGCCCCCGGCGGCAGGCTCTCGATGAGCCGTCCGCGCGCCGCCACCAGGGCCAGGGCGTCGTCCAGCTCCATGACGCCGGCCAGGCAGGCGGCGGCCAGCTCGCCGAGGCTGTGGCCGATCATCGCCGCCGGCTCGACGCCCCACGACATCCACAGGCGGGCGAGGCAGTATTCGACGGCGAACAGCGCCGGCTGCGAGATCGCCATCGAGGCGAGCGCCGCTGCCGCCGCCCCCGACGCGTCGGCGAACAGCGCTCGGCGAAGGTCGAGGTCCAGCAGCGGCTCGAGGCGGGCGGCGCAGCGATCGAAGAGCGCGCGGAACTCCGGCTCGGTGCGATAGATGCCGCGCGCCATGACCGCCTGCTGTGCGCCCTGGCCGGGGAACATGAAGACCACCGCCGGCTGCCGCGCCTCGCCGGCGAGCGTCGTGCCGCGCTCGGCGAGCGCCACGGCCGCCTCCGCCGTATCCGCGGCGACGACCAGCCGCTTGTGGCGCAGCAGGGCGCGGCCCCGCTGCAGCGTGTAGGCGACGTCGGCGAGCGGGGTCTCCGGATGGCCGCCGAGGAAGGCCGCGAGGTCGGCCGCCGCACGCTCGAGGGCGCCGGCGGTCCTGGCCGACACCACCAGCGCCTGGTACGGCCGCGACGGACCGCCGGGCGCCGCGGCGGGCGCTTCCTCGACGACCACGTGCGCGTTGGTGCCGCCGACACCGAACGAGCTCACGCCGGCGCGGCGCGGCTGCCCGGAAGTCGGCCAGGCGCGCAGCTCGGTGTTGACGTAGAAAGGCGAGGCGGCGAAGTCGATCATCGGGTTCGGCCGTTGGAAGTGGAGGCTCGGCAGGAGCGTCCGGCGCTCGAGCATCAGCACCGTCTTGATCAGGCCGCCGATTCCGGCCGCCGCACTCATGTGCCCGAGGTTGCCCTTGAGCGAGCCGATGGCGCAGAAGCCCTGGTTCCCGGTGTGAGCGCGGAACACGTCGGTGAGCGCCGCGATCTCCGCCGGATCGCCGATCTGGGTCGCGGTGCCGTGGGTCTCGACGTAGGTGACGGTGGCCGGATCGACGTCCGCCATCGCCAGCGCCAAGGCGACCACCTCGGCCTGGCCGTCGATCCCCGGGGCGGTGAAGCCGGCCTTCGTCGCGCCGTCGTTGTTGATCGCCGCGCCGCGGATCACGGCGTGGATGGTGTCGCCATCCGCCAGCGCGTCGGCGAAGCGCTTGAGCACCACGATGCCGGCGCCGTCGCCGCCGACGGTGCCGCCGGCGCGCGCGTCGAACGGGCGGCAGTGGCCGTCGGCGGAGAGGATACCGCCCTCCTGGTAGAGGTAGCCGGAGCGTTGCGGGAAGTGGATGCAGACGCCGCCGGCGAGCGCCATGTCGCACTGGTAGCCGAGCAGCCCCTGGCAGGCGACCTGGACCGCCACCAGCGAGGTCGAGCACGCGGTCTGGATGGTCAGGCCCGGCCCGCGCAGGTCGAGCTTGAAGCACACCCGCGTGGCCAGGTAGTCCCGGTCGTTGGCGATCAATCCCTGCAGGGGATCTTCCGCCGTCAGCTGATTGATCAGGGCGCCGCCGTTGGCGTCGGCACCGGCATAGACGCCGATCAGGCCGCGGTAGCGCCCGGGGTCGTAACCCGCGTGCTCGAGCGCCTCCCACGCGCACTCGAGGAGGACCCGGTGCTGGGGGTCGATCAGCTCGGCCTCCTTCGGTCCGTAGCCGAAGAGGGAAGCGTCGAACAGGTCGGCCCCGTCGAGGATGGCGCGGGCATTGACGAAGTTGGGCAGCCGCCGGACCTCGGCCGGCACGCCCGCCGCGGCCAGCTCCTCGTCGCTGAAGCGCCGCACGGACTCCCGCCCCGCGGCCAGGTTCTGCCACAGCTCCTCGAGGCTGGCGGCCCCCGGGAAGCGGCCGGCAAGGCCGATGACCGCGATCTCGGGGCCGGCCAGGGCCGCTGCTGCCGGCGCGCCGCTCATCGCTCCCTCCCTCGGCGCGCCGCCGGCGGCGGCGGCCGGCGGGCCTGCTGCCGGCGCGCCCGGTCCACGGCCGCCTGGAACGAGGGCCGGTGCTGCTCCGCCTGCTCGAGGTAGCCGGCCAGCGCCGCGATGGTCGGATAGCGCAGCAGCTCGACCATGCCCAGCTGCCGCTGCAGGTGCTGCTGCAGCCGGCTCAGGACCTGGGCGAGCAGGATGGACTGGCCGCCCAGCTCGAAGAAAGTCTGGCGGATGCCGATGCCGTCGACGCCCAGCACCTCGCGCCAGATGGCGGCGATGACCTTCTCGAGCCGGGTGCTCGGCGGCACCTGGACGGCGTCGCCCTTCCCGGCCGCGGCGCGATCGAGGCGGGCGGCGTCGACGTCGCCGGCGGCGGTCAGCGGCAGCCGCGTCATCTCGACGCGCCGGCAACGGGTGGGCGTGCCGAAGCGGTCCTCGAGCTCCACGCGCTCGAGGTCCGCCGCCGGCTCGGCGCCGGCCGCGGGAACGTAGTAGGCGCACAGGCCCAGCAGCGGCTCGGCCGGGCCGTCGAGGTGCCGCCGCACCTGGATGCGCCGCGGATCGAGACCGATCAGCCACCCGCACGGCTCGGGCTGGTGCAGGGCCGCCAGCCACGATGCCAGTCCCGGCGTGCTGCCGATCATGCGGTAGCCGCGGGCTTCCGACTGCTCCTTGAGCAGGTAGCCGTGACTCATGCCGGTGTCGTCCCAGTTGCTCCAGGACAGGCAGGAGCTGCGCCCGCCGCGCCGCCGGTCCGCCGCGGCCACGGCATCGACGAAGCTTCCCGCGGCGGCGTAGGCGGCGGCGCCGGCCGCGCCGAACCAGGCGTGCAGCGAGCCGAAGGCGACGAAGGGCGCTCCCGGCGGCAGCAGCCGGCGCAGGTTCGCGGTGCCGCGGAGCTTCGGCAGCAGGGTGGCGGCGAAGCTCTCCCGCGTCTCCTCCGCGACTAGGCGCTGCGGGAAGACCCCCGCCAGGTGGATGACTGCCGCGAGCCGGGTCTGCCAGCGCTCTTCCCAGCGACCGACGGCCTGCTCGAGACGCTCGGCGTCGGCGACATCCACCGCCTCGTAGGCCACCTCGGAGCCCAGCTCCTGAAGCCGCGCGAGCCGCTCGCGCCGCTCGCCACGGCCGGTGCGGGCGGCGATCGCGAACGAGTCGGCCGCGGCCTCGGGGCCGTCGTCGTCGAGGCGGCTGCGACCGAGGAGCAGCAGGCGGCAGGCGCGGCGGCAGGCGAGGTCGCGCGCGATGCGGTAACCGATACCGCCGAGGCCGCCGCTGACGAGCACCATCGCACCCGGGGCGAACGGTGGCTCGGCCTGGGGACGCGGCTCGACCGGCAGCAGGCGCCGGATGCACCGCTCGCCGCCGCGGCGGTAGGCCACCTCGCGGTCCTTGTCGAGCACCTCGAGCTCGGCGGCGAGCCGCTCGGCGTTAGCCGCCGGCGCCGCCACCGGCAGATGGACGTGGCGGCACTCGAGCCAGGACCATTCCAGCGGCAGGGTCTTGATCAAGCCCAGGAGCGGCGCCTGCTCGGGCGCCGGCTCGTCCGCGCCGGCGCCGCCGACAATGGAGATCGAGGCAGTGAGCAGGCGCACCGCCACGTCTCCCCGCGGCGCCCGGGCGAGGGCCTGGGCCAGGGCGAGCAGGCTGTACGACCCCAGCCGCTGCGCCGCTTCGAGGTCGCCGTCCTGGCCGTCCTGGCCGTCCTGGCGGCCCTCGCTGCCGTCGCCGCCGCGATCGCAGGGCCAGAGATGGACGACCCGCGCCACCTCGACGCCGTCCTCGGCCAGGGCGGCGACGAGCACGCCGAGATCCGCCTCGCGCCGCGGATCGAGCGCGTAGCTCTGCCGCGACCGCCGCGCGAAGGCGCCGGCGACGGCCTCGGCCCGCACCACCAGCCCAGGCGGCCCGAGCAGAGGGACGAGCGCGTCGGCGATGCCGCCGCCGTCGGCCAGCACCAGCGTCGCGCCGTCCGGCCGGCGGCGGGACCGCACCGCCGGCCGCTTGGGCCGCCAGACCGGCGCGAAGAACCAGCGCGGCACGGTGCTGTCGTTGCCGGTCGCGAGATCGACCTGCTGGAGCTGGCCGGTGAAGTCCCCCGCCGCGAGGCGCCGCTTGAGCTGAGTGCGTTGGATCTTGCCGCTGGTCGTCTTGGGGAAGGTCTCCCTGGTGAGCGGCAGGACGCAGGCGGGGATGACACCGAACTCGCGGCCGACGGCGGCCCTGACCGCGGCGATCAGGTCGGCATCGAGGCCGGCGCGGCGCGGCACGAAGAAGATGGCCAGTGACTCGGTGCCGGTTTGCGCGTCCTCGACGGCGCAGGCGGCGGCCCAGGTCGGTTCCACGCCCGCGATGGCGTTGACCACGTCCTCGATCTCGTAGCAATAGAAATTGGCGCCGCGGATGATGATGATCTCCTTCTCGCGCCCGGTGATCGTCAAGCTGCCGCCGGCGATGAACCCCAGGTCGCCGGTGTCGAACCACCCCTCGCCGACGAAGGCTTCGCGGTTGGCCTCGGCATTGTGCAGGTAGCCGGGAGTGACCACCTCGCCCCTGATCTGCAGCCGGCCGATGACCAGCTCGGGCAACGGCTGCTGATCGGGGCCGGCAATGCGGATCTCGACGCCCGGGATCGGCGGACCGACGTCGACGAAGCCGATCGCGGCGGAGTCGCCGGCCGCCGCGGCGGCGGCCTCGCCGACGCTGCCGACCTCCGAGACCTCGCCGACACCGCCGACACCGCCGATCTCGCTGATCTCGCCGATCTCGACGAGGTGGCCGCCGAGCGACGACTTGAGGATACGGCGCACGCCGGTGTCCGGCGCGAAGCCGTTGCGGTAGGTCATCACCGTGCAGACCTCGGCCATGCCGTAGGCGGGCTGCATGACCCGCGGGAGGAGACCGAACGGCCCGGTGCGGCGCAGGAACTCTTCCATTACCGGCGGCGTGATCTGCTCGCCGGCGTTCATCAGGCTCACCAACCGAGACAGGTCGAACCGGCGCGCGGGCGCCTGTGACAGGGCGTCGCAGACCAGCTTGAAGCCGAAGTTCGGCGCCCAGCTATGGGTGACGCGGTAGGTCTCGAGCAGCTCGAGCCAGAGCAGCGGCTCGGCGAGGACCGCCTCGGTGCGCACCTGGACCTGGCGCAGCCCCAGGTAGGTGTCCTTGAGATGGCAGGTCAGCGTCGGCACCACGTGATCGAAGGGCAGCCAATTGAGATCGACGTCGTCGCTGGTAAAGCCGTTGAAGAGCTTGGAGCCTTCGATGTGATGGATGATGCCGCGGTGGGTCTCCTGGATGCACTTGGGAATGCCGGTGCTGCCCGACGTGAGCTGGTGGAAGACGACATCGTCGGGTGCCGCCTCCCAGGCCTCGGCGGCCGGCGGCGAGAGCGCCAGCTCGTCGACGTCCAGCAGCTCGAAGGCGAAGCGGGTGCCGGCGCCTGCGGCCGCATCGCTGCCGCCCGGTGCGCCGTCGCTGCCCGGCCCGCCGTCGCCGCCGGGTCCGCCGTTGCCGGCGGACCGCTCGCGGTACAGGGCCGGCACGCCCGCCAGCAGCGGCACCAGGCGGCGGCTGGTCAGGATCGCCGGCCGCTCGAGCAGCTCCCAGACGTTCCAGAGCTTGCTCAGCACGCTGCTCTGGCGCTCGTAGGTGACCGGCCGCGCGACGGTGAGCGGGATGATGCCGCCGAGCACGCAGGCCCAGAACGAGGCGAGATGGTCGGCCAGCAGCTCGAGCTGCAGGATGACGCGGTCGCGTGGGCGCAGGCCTCGCGCCTGCAGCCCCCCGAGGATCGAGCGAGCGCGGGCAAGCAGCTCCGGGTACGAGAGATCCAGGGGCTGCTCGGCGTCGCCGATCACGGTGATGCCGCGCTCCGGCCAGGCCGCGGCGACCCGCACCAGGGCCTCGCCCAGGGTGCCCGGGGCCCCGGGCGGGAGGGTCAGGTCGCCGCCGTGCGCATACGCCGGCGGACTGGCACGGCGCTCGCCGGCGACCGCCTCGGCGCTGGCGGTCGTCCCGGTGGTGTGTTGGTCGGCCGGCAGGCCGGGCCGCCATCCGGGCAGCAGGCCGGACAGGTGCAGGGGCGGTGGCAGCTCGGCCTGCGCGCGGGCCACCACCTTGACCCGTTCGACACCCGCCAACGCCTGCAGCCGGCTCTCCCAGCGACGGGCGAGATCCTCGTCGACCGCCTCGAGGCGCGCCAGGGCCTGGTCGTCCACCGCGCCGGCAGGCGTCAGCGGCAGGCGGTCGATCGAGACCAGCAGGAGGGGCGGCGGCAGCGTGGCCGGCAGTGCGCGGCGAAGGCTGGCGGCGAGCGCCTCCGGCTCGGGGCGCTCGCTCCAGATCACGTAAGCCACGAGCTCCTCGGCTCCGGACACGGTGCGGCGGAGGACGCGGCAGGCATCCACCGCGGTCTCGGCGAGCGCGGCAGCTTCGAGCTCCTCGAGATCCCGGCGCTGTCCATGCCACCAGATCCGGCGGTCCGCGGGCCCGAGCAGCTCGAGCGTGCCGTCGGCGCGGAAGCGGCCGCGCTCGCCGGTCGCGGCGAAGGGCTGCCGCTGGCCGCCTGGCGAGGGCGGCGCGACCTCGATCGTGCCCGGCACTCCGATCGGCACCTGCCGGCCGCGGTGGTCGAGGACGCGCACACCGACCTCCTCGGGCCTTCCGGCCGGCACGAAGGGCCACGCCTCCGGTGTCGTGCAGCGCCACGCGGCCACCTCGGCGGCGGCCTCGGGCGGGTCGTAGAGG
>DATDGZ010000047.1:0-5321 GCA_036521795.1 Thermoanaerobaculia bacterium
CCCGAACCCACCCACACCGACCCCCTCCCCACCGCCTACCGCGGCCGCCGCACCCCCCGCGGCGCCCTCGTCGAGGCCCAGACCCCCGCCGGCGCCTGGCACCGCCTCGCCCCCCGCCTCGACCTCCGCAACCACTCCCCCACCGGCTTCGAGTGGGGCTACGGCGGCTCCGGGCCGGCCCAGCTCGCCCTCGCCCTCGCTGCCAGCCGCCTCCCCGACCCTCTCGCCCACGCGCTCCACCAGCACCTCAAGTGGACCCTGATCGCCACCCTCGACCGCGACCGCGACTGGCACCTCCCCGCCAGCCGCCTCGACTCCCTTCTCGCCACCATCCTCTCGGCCCGCATCGCCATCGACCTCGCCCGCTGCCCCCGCCACCCCGGCTCCCCACTCTCCCAGAAGGCCCTCCCGTCATGACCCCCGCCGCCGCCCAGGACTTCCTCCGCCGCGCCGTCCCCGCCACCCTCCCGGTCCTCCTCGTCGGCGCCCCCGGCGTCGGCAAGACCGCGATCGTTAAACAGCTCGCCCTGGAGCTCGACGTCCCGCTCGTCGTCTCCCACCCCGTCACCAGCGACCCGACCGACTTCCGCGGCCTCCCCTGGATGGTCGACGGCCGCGCCACCTTCCTCCCCATCGGCGACCTCGCGCGCCTCGCCGACCTCGACGACCGCCCCGCCATCTGGCTCATCGACGACCTCGGCCAAGCCCTCAACGCCACCCAGGCCGCCGTCATGCAGCTCGTCCACCGCGACAGCCGCGCCCTCAATGGCTTCCGCCTCCCCGACACCGTCGCCGTCATCGCCTGCAGCAACCGCGCCCAGGACCGCGCCGGCGTCGGCATGTTCCTCGCCCCCTTGGTCTCCCGCTTCACCACCGTCCTCACCGTCGAGCCCGAGCCGGTCTCCTTCGTCCACTGGGCCATCCGCCGCGGTGGCTTCCATCCCCTGGTCGCCTCCTTCATCCGCTGGCAGCCCGACCACCTCCTCGACCAGACCCGTCCCGAGCACAGCCTCGAGCCGCGCTGCTCGCCGCGCACCTGGGAGCACGTCTCGCGCCTCCTCGATCTCGGCCTCACCCCCGACGACCTGCTCGAGCCGGTCCGCGGCGCCATCACGCCGTCCGTCGCCATCGAGTTCCTCGCCTACCTCCGCGTCTTCGCGAGCCTCCCCAACGCCGACCTCGTCCGCGCCGACCCCGACGGCGCGCCGCTCCCCACCGCCCTCGACGCCACCTACGCCACCACCGTCCACCTCGCCCTCGCCACCCGGTCGGCCGACTTTCCCCTCCTCTGGCGCTACGTCCAGCGCCTCCCGCCGGAGTTCCAGCTCCTCTTCATGCTCACCGCCATCGCCAGGCAGCCGCCGCTCGCCCACACCGCCGCTTACATCGACTGGGCCACCCGGCCCGAGAACGTCGCGATCCTCGAGTGATCGCCAGGAGACCGCCACGATGATCGCCAGCCCCGCCGCCACCGCCGAACCCGTCACCGCCACCGCCGCGACCACGGCGACCCCCGCACTCGCCACCGCCGCCCCCCCTCCCACCGCCAGCCTCACCGAGCGCGCCCTCTTGGCCGCCCTCAACATCCGCGAGTGGCGGGGCCGCCGCCGCGACCGCGAGGTCACCGAGAGCGTCGCCCGCGAGCACGGCGCCGACCGCAACGCCGGCTGCTACACCAAGGCCATCGTGCCCAGGGACTTCCTCGCCGCCATCGCCAAAGTGCGCACCGAGGCCCGCACCGCCCACTGCCTCCTCACCCTCCCCTGGTGCGACGACGGCTTCCGCATCCTCCCGGCCGATCTTCATCTCGACTACATGGAGCGGTTCCGCGACCTCCGCGCCCGCTTCCACGGCGCCGTCGCCGAATTCCTCGCCGCCTACCACGACGCCAAGGCCGCCGCCCGCACCAAGCTCGGCTCGCTCTACAACGACGACGACTACCCTTCCTCCGCTCGCCTCCGCCAGGCCTTCGAGCTCGAGGTCAAGCTCCAGCCCCTGCCCGCCGCCGGCGACTGGCGCCTCGACCTGCCGGCGCCGACCGTCGAGCGCCTCCGCCTCGACCTCGAGGCCCGGCTCGCGGACGCCCAGCGCCATGCCATGGGCGACCTCTACCGCCGCCTCGCCGCCGTCGTCTCGCGCATGGCCTCGACCCTCGCCGAGCCCGACAAGCGCTTCCGCAACACCCTGGTCGGCAACGTCCGCGAGCTCTGCCAGCTCCTCCCCTCCCTCAACCTCGCCCGCGACCAGGATCTCGCCTCCCTGGCCCGCGAGATCGAGCACCGCCTCGCCGCCCTCGACCCCGCCCTCCTCCGCCTCGATCCCGCGTCCCGCCAGAGCGCAGCCCAGGAAGCCGCGGCCCTCCTGGCGGCCGTCGAGGAGCGCCTCGCCTCCTACACCGGGGCCGCCGCCTAGACCGCCCGGTCCGCCGCTCCCCCGCAGCAGCGGACCACGCCCGACCCTGATCGAGGTGCCAGCCATGACCCAGCGAGACCCCCTGCAGCGAGCCCTGGCGCGCCTCATCCTGCGCCACCCCTTCCTCGCCACCCTCGCCCTCCGCCTCGAGCGCGTCGAAGACCCGTCCGCCGGCACCGCCTGGACCGACGGCGTCCGCCTCGCCGTCAACCCCGCCTGGTTCGGAGATCTCGACGACGACCAGCGCGTCGGCCTCGTCGGGCACGAGTGCTACCACGTCGCCCTCGGCCACCACCTCCGCCGCGGCGGCCGCGACCACGCCCGCTGGAATGTCGCCTGTGACTATGCGGTCAACGCCCTCCTCCAGGCCGACGGCTTCACTCTGCCGCCCCACGCCCTCCTCGATCCCCGCTTCGGCGACGCCTGCGCCGAAGCCATCTACAACCAGCTGCCCCTCGAGCCGGACGATCCCGCGGCAGGGGTCGGCACATCTCCTCCGTCTGCCGGCACCGCTGGCTCCACGGTCCCACAGCCACCGAGCCCCGGCTCCGGTGCGCCGCCACCTCCCGCCGGCGCCGGCGCCACCCCACCCCCCGGCGGCTCCAGCCCCGCCACTGGCACCGCCGCCACCGCTCCTCCCGCCGGCTCCGTTCCCTCACCATCACCCTCGTTCTCGCCACCTGCCACCGGCGCTCCCCAGCCCCCGCGCCGCCCCGAGACCTTCGGCCAGATCCGCGACCAGCCCTTCCCATCCCCACCCACACCGGCCCAGCAGGAAGCCCGCCTCGCCGACCACGCCGTCCTGATCACCGCCCTCGCCCAACAGGCCCGCGCCGCCGGCAAGGACAGCCTCGGAGCGACGCGCGCGGCGACCGCCGCCCGGCAGCCCGCCACCGTCGACTGGCGCGCGCTGTTCGCCGAGTTCCTGACCGCCCGCCACTCGCAGGACTACACCTGGCGCCGCCCCAACCCCCGCTATGCCCTCCTCGGCCTCTTCCTCCCGCTCCTCGAGGCCGCCGCCCCCGGCCGCGTCGCCTTCGTCCTCGACACCTCCGAGTCCGTGCCCAAGTCCGCCCTCGATGCCGTCACCGCCGAGCTCGAGGCCTACCTCCGCCAGTACCCCACGATCACCCTCGACGTCCTCTACGCCGACGCCAAGGTCACCGGCCGCGCCTCCTTCACCGCCGCCGACCTGCCCCTCCGCCTCGAGCCGATCGGCGGCGGCGGCACCGACTTCCGCCCTGCCCTGGCCGCTCTCGCCGACGCCGACGATCGACCGGCCTGCATCGTCTATCTGACCGACCTGGAGGGGAGGTTCCCGGCCGAGCCTCCTCCGATCCCGATCATCTGGCTGGTCTTCGGGCAGCCGCTCTCGCCGCGACAGGCACCCTTCGGCAAGGTCGTACTGCTCCCTTATTGACCCATTCCGATCTCCTGTGTCCCGACGCCAATTCTTGGAGGATGGATCGCGGGAGCTGCATGACACCAGCGTCTCCCTGATTCGGAGTGCGCTGCCGGCCGCGCAGGAGGGGCAGCAAGCACGCCCTTCGGGCGAGGCCCGCGAACAGCGGCGGGCCTCCATCCGCAACGAGCTGCGCCCGCGCTGGCGGTATACCGCATTGCGAGGAGAAAACCATGACCGAACCCACCCTCACGAGCCGCGATCAGCCGCATCCCGAGCGGGCCCACCGCGCACCAATCGACCTCCCCGCCCACTGGTCTTCCATGCCCCCGAGCCGCTATGATCCTAGCAACACTCGTCTTTCGACCCTGACCAAGCAACTGCGGCCGTTGGAGGCTTCCCCGTCACATGGTTCGCTCATGGCTCTCCCGCATCGCGGCTCACCCCGCCACGATCGTGTTGACTTGGGGAGGCATCCTCCTGGTCGGTCTGCCTGGAGCTCGCGGTGGGACGCCCCCAACCAGTCAGCTTCCTACCGCCTCTAGCGCGCGCTCCCTGATGCTGCGAGTTGGCCTCGAGAAGATCGTCGACCTCGGTACATCCGCCGTTCCGCTCAGCCACGTCTTCGCGAGCGGCGATCGCTTCCGGATCACGCTGACGGCCAACCATGCCGGCTATATCGCCTTGCTGGATCGTGGACCGAAGGGCAGGCTCGAATGCCTCTGGCCTGCCACCGGCGGCGCCGCCCCCATCGCTGCCGACGAGACCGTCGTCGTTCCTCCTGGCGGCAGTCTCAGGTTCGATGAGGCCGCCGGGACCGAGATGATTCGAATCGCGTTCACCGTTGCTCCCACCTCACCGCCGCTCGCACAGCTCCTCGATCCCGCGGCCAGAGCCCCCGCGCCCGGCGCGATGAGCCAGATTCGGCTCCGCGGCGTAGACCCCGACGCAACGCCCAATCGCAACGACGTCGCATCGTATTTCACCGGAGAGATCGTCGAGCACGGCATTTTCGTCATCGATCTCGCCCTCGCCCACCGCCCTCGGCGATGAGGCCGAGAGCGCGACGCGCGGACCGTGGGACCCCGGCGACCGGCACCCGCCGGCAGCCACGACGCGCCTGGCGGGCGGCGGCTGTCCTCGTCGTTGCCGCCGTGGTCCTGTTGGCAGCAAGCCACTACGTCCTGCGACCGGCGCCCCTGGTCGATCTGAGTGATCTCCTGCTCCGACACGGCTTCCTTCCCAACCCAGGTTTCACGGCAGTCTTTCGACCCGGCGACGTCATCCAGGTCGCGGAGAGCGACGACAAGGGCCAGGTGAAACCGCTCGGGCGGCCAGTTCTCTTCCTCAGGAGAGAGAGCTGCTTCCCCGGCCTCTCGCCGGGCGAGGTGCCGTTCGGCCTGCCCTCCACGTCCGGCCAGAGATCGTTCGCCCTCGACGCCAGCGGGCTGGGCAGACTGCTGCCACAGCTGCGGCTCGGCGGGCGGGAGGTCCATGGGTATTCCCT
>DATDGZ010000048.1:0-16874 GCA_036521795.1 Thermoanaerobaculia bacterium
GGCCTCGTCGCCCGGGTCGCCGGGCCCACGGCGATCTGCCGCCGGGCGGCCCGTGTCCGGCGGTCCTGGGCGGCCGGGCGGCCCGCGCCGCGGCTCTCCAGCCGGGCGCCGCGGCGGTGCCGGCAGGCCTGGCGGCGGGACTCCGCCGCGGCGTGGACGCGGATAGCCCGTGGCAGCTCCGGCGGCGCCCATCGTGGTGGCGATCGACGGGCCCTCCGGGGTAGGCAAGAGCACCGTCGCCCGCCGCCTCGCGCGACGCCTGGGTGTTCCGTTCCTCGACACGGGCGCGATGTACCGCGCCATCGCCCTGCGTGTGCTGGCGAGCGGCGCCGACCCCGCGGACCGCGACGCCGTCGCCGCCATCGCCGCCAGGACCGGCGTCGCCTTGCGCGCGCGTCCCGACGGCAGCTTCGAGGTGCTGCTCGACGGCGCGCCGGTCGAACCGTGGATCCGCACCCCGGAAGTCGGCGAGGCGGCCTCCACGATCGCGGCCTGGCCGGAGGTGCGCCGGCGGCTGGTCGAGCTGCAGCGCGACGCGGCGCGCCGCAGCGGCGGCGTCCTCGAAGGGCGCGACATCGGCACCCACGTGTTCCCCGAGACCCCGCACAAGTTCTTCCTCGACGCGCGCCCCGAGGTGCGCGTCCGGCGCCGGCACGACGAGCTGACCGCCGCCGGCCGCGAGGTGGCCATGGAGCAGGTGCGCGACGAGATCACCCGCCGCGATCGCCGCGACACCACCCGCGCCGACTCGCCGCTCACCCGCGACCCCTCCTACACCTTCATCGACGCCTCGGACCTCGGCATCGACGAGGTGGTGGAGCGCATGGCCCAGGCCATCGCGCAGCGCACGTGACGGCGTCCGCTTCCCTCTTGCTCTCTTGTGAGGCGGTCAGCAAGGCGTACGGCGCCCAGCCCCTGTTCACGGAGCTGTCCCTCGGGCTGCGCCGGGGCGACCGCGTGGGCCTGATCGGTCCCAACGGCTCCGGCAAGTCGACGCTGCTGCGGATCCTCGCCGGCATCGACGAGCCGGATCGCGGCAGCCGGACGGTGCGCCGGCTGGTGCGGGTCGGCTACGTGGCGCAGGACCCGGTGCTGCCGGAGGACCGCACGGTGGAGGCGGTGCTCCGGGAAGGGTTGGCCGCCGCCGGCACGCCGGGAGAGGCGGGGGAGGCGGCCGGCGGCGGCGTCTTCGAGCTCGAGCGGCGGGTAGGCGCCGTCATGGGTCGGGCCGGCTTCCACGATCCGTCGCAACTCGTCGCCAGCCTCTCCGGCGGCTGGCGCAAGCGCCTGGCGATCGCGCGCGAGCTGGTGCGCGAGCCCGACGTCCTGTTGCTCGACGAGCCCACCAATCACCTGGACCTGGAGGGGATCCTCTGGCTGGAGGGGGTGCTCGACTCGGCGCCGCGCGCCTACTTGGTGGTCTCCCATGACCGGAGCTTCCTCGAGCATGTCGCCTCCCGCATGCTGGAGCTGAACCGTGCGTACCCGCGGGGCCTGCTCGAGGCCGACGGCAGCTACAGCGACTTCCTGATCCAGCGCGACGAGGTGCTCGGCAACCAGGCCGAGTACCAGGCGACGCTGGCCAACAAGGTCCGCCGCGAGGTCGCATGGCTGCGGCAGGGAGCCAAGGCGCGCACCACCAAGTCGAGGGCGCGAATCGCGGCGGCCGGGCGCCTGATCGGCGAGCTCGCGGAGGTGAAAGCGAGGACGCTCGAGCGCACCGCCGGCCTCGAGCTCACGGCCTCCGGACGCAAGACCCGCAAGCTGCTGACGGCGAACGGCCTGGTCAAGGAGCTCGGCGGGCGCCGGATTCTCGACGGCGTCAGCCTGGCGCTCGGGCCTGGTCAGCGGCTCGGGTTGCTGGGGCCGAACGGCAGCGGCAAGACGACGCTGCTCGGTCTGCTCGCGGGCACGCTGGCGCCGGACGCGGGAGCAATCGAGCGCGCGGACGCGTTGCGCGTGGTCCGTTTCGAGCAGGACCGCGGCTCCCTCGAGCCGGCGATGAGCTTGCGGCGCGCCCTGGCGCCCGCGGGCGACGCGGTGGTGTTCGGCGACCGCTCGCTGCACGTGGCGGCATGGGCGCGGCGGTTCCTCTTCAGCGCCGAGCAGCTCGACACCCCGGTGGGCCGCTTCTCCGGGGGCGAGCGGGCACGCATCCTCATCGCGCGCCTGATGCTGCAGCCCGCCGACCTGCTGCTCCTCGACGAGCCGACGAACGATCTCGACATCCCCACGCTCGAGGTGCTGGAAGAGAACCTCGTGGACTTCCCGGGGGCCCTCGTCCTGGTCACTCACGATCGTCTCCTCCTCGACCAGGTCGCGACCCACGTCCTCGCCCTGGACGGCGCCGGCCATGCCACGCCCTATGCCGACTACGCGCAGTGGGAGGCGGCGCGCAGGGCTCCCGGGGGACGCCTGGCCGCGCATGCCGCGGGTGTCGCGAGCGCCACGGCGCCCACGGCGCCGGTTGTCGCGATGCCGCAGCCGTCCGGCCGCACGCAGGCGACCGACCGCGGCGCCGGCCCGGCAACCGCGGCGTCCGCCCGGCGCCTGTCCTACCGGGAGCGCCGCGAGTGGGAAGAGATGGAGGGCCGGATCCTCGCGGCCGAGGAATCGCTGGCAGCCGAGCAGCGAGCCGTGGCCGACCCCGTCGTCGCCACCGATGCCGCGGCTCTCGCGGAGCGCTGGCAACGGTTGGAGGCGGCGCGGGCGGAGGTGGAGCTCCTGTATGCGCGGTGGGCGGAGCTGGAGGGGAAGATCGGCTAGCAGACGTTTAGATCAAGATTGGCTGATCAATCCTCTGGATCGCCCTGATATCGCCAGCTCAAACGGAGCAGAACCCCTCCCCGCCTGGACGGCAAAGGGCGGGCCATTCTGGACCACCTGAGAGTTGAAGTGACGGAATATTCCAAGAACGACACACCGCTCCGCCTGGATCGCTCGGGCTTCCACCGCCGAAGGACGGTCCTGCTCCCGGAGGGCGCCGAGAGCTCAGGACCTTGAAGCTGAGCCACTGCCCCACTCGCGCCGGTGGCTGGAATCTGCGATACCGCGTGGTATAGTCGGCGCCCCGTTTCGAGGGTGTTCCGTAGGGATGCGCAGGAAGGGACCGTGCACATGAGACAGCGCCGTGGCGCGGGAGGCGGAGTGCCGGCGAGCGGATGGCTGCTGCTGGCGGCCCTCGCGCTGGCGACGCCGTGGCCGGCAGCGGCGGCGGCGGCCGGGTCGGGAAGCGGGCCACGCGCGGGGGCGGACGACTTCGACGCGGCCGTGGCCGTGGACGCGCAGGTGGCGGCGGCGGCGGCCTGGACCGAGCACGTGCGCACGCCGCCGGCGGAGCCGGTGCTGCCGCCCGCGGCCGGGCCGGTCTCGCCGGCGCACAAGTACTTCAGCGACGTCGAGCTGGTGGACCAGGACGGGCGAACGCACCGGTTCTACAGCGATCTGCTGCAGGGCAAGATCGTGGTCGTCGCGGCGTTCTTCACCTCTTGCACCACCTCCTGTCCGATCCTGGCGGAGCGGATGGCCGCCCTCCAGGAACGCGTCGGAGACCGGCTGGGCAGGGACGTCTACCTGCTCTCGTTCTCGGTCGATCCGCAGACCGACACGCCCGCCCGGCTGAAGCAGTATGCCGAGCGGGTCGGCGCCCGGCCCGGCTGGTTCTTCCTCACCGGCAGCAAGACCAACGTCGACTGGGCGCTCTACAAGCTCGGGGCCTACACCGAGCCGGCGGAGGCCCACTCGAACCTGCTGATCCTCGGCAACGAGCCGGCGGGAGAGTGGAAGAAGGTCTTCGGCCTGGCGCCGGCGGAGGACCTGCTGCGCTCCTTGGACGCGGTGCTGCGGGAGCGCGGGTAGAAGACCTTACCCTGGCGGCCTCCCCGGCCGCTCCCGGCCCCTTTCTTGCATCCCCACGCCTGTGGTCCATCGTATCCCAGGGAGGACTCCGTCGTTCGGACGCCAGGTCTCTGCAGCAAGCGAACCGCCCTCCCTCGGGGGCCAAGCGAGCTCTGCAGCGGCACTGACCCCCGGGCGAGCCGGCAAGGTGGGAAGATTCTGCCTTGGCCGGCGCTGAAGCATGTCTTTCTTACCCGCTGGCGCGGAAGGAACTTCGAAGATGAGTGAATCGGTGACGACCCCCGCGGCGGGCCGCAACGGCCCGGTCCTGCGCAAGCAAGTGTTGAACCGACTCTCCCGCGCCTCCCGGTCGGAACCCGCCACCGGCTTCGACCGCCGCCGCCTGCTGGCGGCGCTCGCCCAGTTCAAGCGCGGCGACTTCGAGGCCCGCTTGCCCGAGGACTGGACCGGCATGGACGGCAAGATCGCCGACACCTTCAACGAGGTGGTGCAGATCAACCAGCGGATGGCCAGCGAGCTCGAGCGCCTCAGCCGGGTGGTCGGCACCGAGGGCAAGATCACCCAGCGCGCCTCGCTCGGCGACGTGCGCGGCGCCTGGTCGGCGTCGGTCGAGTCGGTCAACAACCTGATCAGCGACCTGGTCCACCCCACCCGCGAGACGGCGCGCGTCATCGGCGCGGTGGCCAAGGGCGACCTGTCGCAGGCCATGGCCCTCGAGACCGGCGACGGCCGGCCGCTCGAAGGGCAGTTCCTGCGCACCGCCAAGACCGTCAACACGATGGTGGACCAGCTGGCCTCCTTCGCCTCCGAGGTGACGCGCGTCGCCCGCGAGGTGGGCACCGAGGGCAAGCTCGGCGGCCAGGCCAAGGTCAAGGGCGTGGCCGGCACGTGGAAGGACCTCACCGACTCGGTGAACCTGATGGCCGGCAACCTGACGGCCCAGGTGCGCAACATCGCCACGGTGACCACCGCCGTCGCCAACGGCGACCTGACCAAGAAGATCACCGTCGACGTGCGCGGCGAGATCCTGGAGCTCAAGGACACCATCAACACCATGGTGGACCAGCTGCGGTCGTTCGCCTCGGAGGTGACGCGCGTCGCCCGCGAGGTGGGCACCGAGGGCAAGCTCGGCGGCCAGGCCGAGGTGAAGGGCGTCGCCGGCACCTGGAAGGACTTGACCGACTCGGTGAACCTGATGGCCGACAACCTGACGGACCAGGTGCGCAACATCGCCGACGTCACGAAGGCGGTGGCCGCCGGCGACCTGACGAAGAAGATCACCGTCGACGTGCGCGGCGAGATCCTGGAGCTGAAGAACACCGTCAACACCATGGTGGACCAGCTGCGGTCGTTCGCCGCCGAGGTGACGCGCGTCGCCCGCGAGGTGGGCACCGAGGGCAAGCTCGGCGGCCAGGCCGAGGTGAAGGGCGTCGCCGGCACCTGGAAGGACTTGACCGACAACGTCAACTTCATGGCCAGCAACCTGACCGGCCAGGTGCGCAACATCGCCGACGTCACGAAGGCGGTGGCCAACGGCGACCTGTCGAAGAAGATCACTGTCGACGTGCGCGGCGAGATCCTGGAGCTGAAGAACACCGTCAACACCATGGTGGACCAGCTGTCGTCGTTCGCCGCCGAGGTGACGCGCGTCGCCCGCGAGGTCGGCACCGAGGGCAAGCTCGGCGGACAGGCGGAGGTGAAGGACGTCGCCGGCACCTGGAAGGACCTGACCGACAACGTCAACCTCATGGCCGGTAACCTGACCGCCCAGGTGCGCAACATCGCCGCCGTGACCACGGCCGTCGCCAACGGCGACCTGGCGAAGAAGATCACCGTCGACGTGCGCGGCGAGATCCTCGAGCTCAAGGACACGATCAACACCATGGTGGACCAGCTGCGGTCGTTCGCCTCGGAGGTGACGCGCGTCGCCCGCGAGGTGGGCACCGAGGGACGGCTGGGCGGCCAGGCGCGCGTCGAAGGGGTCTCGGGCACCTGGCGCGACCTGACCGACTCGGTCAACTCGATGGCGGGCAACCTGACCGCCCAGGTGCGCAACATCGCCGACGTGACCACCGCCGTCGCCAACGGCGACCTGGCGAAGAAGATCACCGTCGACGTGCGCGGCGAGATCCTGGAGCTCAAGGACACCATCAACACGATGGTGGACCAGCTCTCCTCGTTCGCCTCGGAGGTGACGCGCGTCGCCCGCGAGGTGGGCACCGAGGGCAAGCTGGGCGGCCAGGCGAGCGTGCCCGGCGTCTCCGGCACCTGGAAGGACCTGACCGACAACGTCAACTCGATGGCCGGCAACTTGACCAGCCAGGTGCGCGGCATCGCCAAGGTCGTCACTGCCGTGGCCAACGGCGACCTGCAGCAGACGCTCACCCTGGACGCCAAGGGCGAGATCGCCGCCCTGGCCGACACCATCAACGGCATGATCGCCACCCTCGCCACCTTCGCCGACCAGGTGACCACGGTGGCACGCGAGGTGGGCGTGCAGGGCAGGCTGGGCGGCCAGGCGAGCGTGCCCGGCGCGGCCGGCACCTGGAAGGACCTGACCGACAACGTCAACCAGCTGGCCGCCAACCTGACGACGCAGGTGCGCGCCATCGCCGAGGTGGCGACCGCCGTCACCAAGGGCGACCTGACGCGTTCGATCAAGGTCGAGGCGCAGGGCGAGGTCGCGGTCCTCAAGGACACCATCAACGAGATGATCCGCAACCTGCGCGACACGACGCTCAAGAACAGCGAGCAGGACTGGCTGAAGACCAACCTTGCCAAGTTCAGCCGCATGCTGCAGGGGCAGCGCGACCTGCTGACCGTCGGCCGCCTGATCCTCTCCGAGCTCGCCCCGGTGGTCTCGGCCCAGCAGGCCGTGTTCTACACCCTGGACAGCTCCGGCGAGGCGCAGAAGCTGCGCCTGCTGGCGAGCTTCGCCACCACGCCGCGCGCTCCCGAGTTCGACCTCGGCGAGGGGCTGATCGGGCAGTGCGCGATCGAGAACCAGAAGATGTTGCTGAGCAACGTCCCGCCGGGCTACGTCGAGATCGCCTCCGGCCTGGGCGCGGCGCCGCCGCTCAACCTGATCGTGCTGCCGGTGGTCTTCGAGCGCCAGGTCATGGCGGTGCTCGAGCTGGCCTCCTTCGACAACTTCAGCCCCACCCACCAAGCGTTCCTCGACGACCTGATGGATACGATCGGCATCGTGCTCAACACCATCCAGGCCAACACCCGCACCGAGGACCTGCTGCGCCAGTCGCAGTCGCTGGCCAAGGAGCTGCAGAGCCAGCAGGAGGTGCTGCAGAAGACCAACCAGGAGCTCGAGGAGAAGGCCGGCCTGCTGGTCGAGCAGAACGCCGAGGTGGAGCGCAAGAACCAGGAGGTCGAGCAGGCCCGCCAGGCGCTCGAGGAGAAGGCCAAGCAGCTCGCCCTGACCTCGAAGTACAAGTCCGAGTTCCTGGCCAACATGTCGCACGAGCTGCGCACGCCGCTCAACAGCCTGCTGATCCTCTCCGACCAGCTGTCGCGGAACCAGGAATCCAATCTCTCGCCGAAGGAGACGGAGTTCGCCAAGACCATCCACTCGGCGGGCAACGAGCTGCTGCGGCTGATCAACGACATCCTCGACCTGTCGAAGATCGAGTCCGGCACCGTGGTGGTGGAGACCGGGGAGGTCCGCTTCAAGGAGCTCGGCGATTACGTCGAGCGCACCTTCCGGCACGTCGCGGCGGCCAAGGGGCTGGAGTTCGAGATCAATCTCGATCCGCGGCTGCCGCGGGCTTTCGTCACCGACTCGAAGCGGCTGCAGCAGGTCATCAAGAACATGCTGTCGAACGCTTTCAAGTTCACCGAGGACGGGCGCGTGGTGCTGGCCATCGAGCGGGTGGCGACGGGCTGGAGCCCCGATCAAGACATTCTCAACCGCTCGCGCTCGGTGCTCGCCATCTCGGTCACCGACACCGGCATCGGCATCCCGATGGACAAGCAGCAGATCGTCTTCGAGCCGTTCCAGCAGGCCGACGGCTCGACCACCCGCAAGTACGGCGGCACCGGCCTGGGGCTGGCGATCAGCCGCGAGATCTCACACCTCCTGGGGGGCGAGATCCGCCTGCAGAGCTCGCCGGGGGAGGGCAGCAAGTTCACCCTCTACCTGCCGCAAACCTACACGGCGCCGAAGTCGGCTGGCACGGCGACCGCGTCCTCCGCCCAGGCGCAAGCCCAGGCCCAGGCGGTGGCGGATGCGGCCGAGGTGCGCGAGGAGCACCTGGCGCGCATGGCCCAGATGACCACGATGGGACATCCGGCGGACGCGGCGGAGGCGGGAGACGGCGTGAAACCGGCGGCCGGCCTGGGAGCGGAGGCTTCCGTCAGCGGCGGCGACGGCGACGGCCACGGCGAGGCAGCCGAGCGCGAGGCGCTGCGGCACGCCCAGAGCATGGCCGCCGGCGAAGGGGTGCCCAGCTTCGCCGACGACCGCGAGAACGTGCAGCCGGGGGACCGCGTGGTGCTGATCGTCGACAACGACGAGAACTTCGGCCGCTTCCTGCTCGACCTGGCGCGCGAGCAGGGGTTCAAGGGAATCCTCGCGGTGCGGGGCGCCGATGCCGTGGCGCTCGCCCGCGAGCGGCGGCCCGATGCCATCACCCTGGACATCTCGCTGCCCGATCTCGGCGGTTGGCGGGTCTTCGAGCGGTTGCGCGTCGACACCGCGACGCGCCACATCCCGATCTACGTCATCACCACCGAGGAGGACAGCGGCAAGGCCATGCGGATGGGGGCGATCGGGCTGCTGAACAAGCCGGTCAAGACCCGCGACGCGCTCGAGGCCGCGTTCTACTGCATCCGCGAAGCCATCGACCAGCCGGACAAGGACCTGCTGGTGGTAGGGAGCCGCGGCGCCCTGCAGCCGGCGACGCTCGAGCTGGTGAGCTTCGGGGCGGCGCGGGTCCACATCGCCGAGACCGGCGAGACGGCGCTGCAACGGCTCGACGAGCGGCGCTACGCCTGCGTGGTGATGGTGCCCGAAGGGGCGGACCCGCGGGAGACGGCGGAGCTCGAGGAGCTCATCCGGCGTTGCGCGGAGCGTGGGGTACCGGCGTTAGTTTACACGCCCCGCGCCGTGCCCAAGCGGATCGAGCGGCTGCTCAGGAAGCTGGCCCACCTGCCGGTGCTGCGCCACGTGCAGTCGCAGGAGGGCCTGGTGGACCAGGCCGCCCTGCTGCTGCACCGGCCGGTGGCCGAGCTCGGCGCCACGCGGCGGCGGATGATCGAGGACCTCTACGAGACCCCGGCCATCCTGGCCGGCCGCAAGGTGCTGATCGTCGACGACGACATCCGCAACATCTTCGCCTTGACCAGCGTGCTCGAGCGCTACGACATGGAGGTCCTGGCGGCGGAGACCGGGCGCGGCGCCATCTCCACGCTCGAGCGGACGCCGGGCATCGACATCGTGCTGATGGACATCATGATGCCCGACATGGACGGCTACGAGACGATCCGCTCCATTCGCCGGTCGCCGCGCTGGAAGGACCTGCCGATCGTCGCGGTCACCGCCAAGGCGATGAAGGGCGACCGCGAGAAGACGCTGGAAGCCGGGGCCTGGGACTACCTGGCCAAGCCGGTGGACACCGAGCACATGCTGGCGATGCTGCGGGGCTGGCTGTACCGGTAGGCGGGAGCAGAAACGGGCGGCGCCAACGAGGAGCGAGAGCGAGAAGATGAACCGCGGCGAGCGGGTCAACATCCTGGTGGTGGACGACAACGCCGAGAACCGGCTGTCGTTGGAGGCCATCCTGTCCGAGCCCGGGCAGAACGTGGTCACCGCCGCCTCGGGCCGCGACGCGCTGCGCCGGCTGCTCGAGCAGGAGTTCGCCGTCATCCTGCTCGACGTCAAGATGCCGGTCATGGACGGCTTCGAGACGGCGGCGCTGGTGCGCCAGCGCAAGAGCTCCGAGCGCACGCCGATCATCTTCATCACCGCTTTCAGCGACGACATCCACATCGCGCGCGGCTACTCGCTGGGGGCGGTGGACTACATCGTCTCGCCGGTGGTGCCGGAGGTGCTGCGGTCGAAGGTCGCGGTGTTCGTCGAGCTGTTCCGCAAGACCGAGCAGATCCGGCGCCAGGCGGAGTCGCTGCGGCGCCGCGCCGACCAGCTGTATCACCTCACCGAGGCCTCGCTCGCCATCAACTCCGTCAATTCGCTCGGCGAGATCGTGGAGATCGTCACCGAGACGGCACGCGATCTGCTCGCGCCGCGCTGCGCGCTCACCATCACCGCTCTCGACCAGGCGCAGCGGGCGCAGCGGCTCAACCTGCTCGAGATCGTCGCCGAGGACGGCGCCCGGGAGTGCGGCCACCAGCGTTTCACGGCGCAGGCGGCAGCGATGAGCGCGGCCCTCGCCGACCAGGGCCGCACGGTGCTGGTGACCGCGCGGGAGGTGGCAAGCGATCCGCGCTGGCGGTTCCTCGGCGAGGGCGACGAGGGCGAGGAGGGTGACGCGGGCGACGCGGGCGATGGGGGCGACGGGGGCGGCGCGGTCGACGGCAGCGGTTCGGCCCATGGGGCCGGCGCTAAGGGCGAGGGTGGCGAGAGTCACGGGCCGCGGGCGCCGCGGCCGCCCCGGGTGGGGAACGGCGCGGCCGTATCCGGATGGCTGGCGGCGCCGCTGACCGGCCGCGACGGGCGGTGCTTCGGCTGGGTGCACCTGGCCGGGCGCGCGCGGGAGGAGCTCGGGGAGTTCGGCGACGAGGACAAGACCATCCTCACCCAGCTGGCGCAGGTCGCCTCGATCGCCATCGAGAACACCCTGTCATCGGAAGCGCGCGAGGCCAACCGCCTGAAGGACGAGTTCCTGACCACCCTGTCGCACGAGCTGCGGACGCCGCTCACCGCCATCCTGGGCTGGACCCGGGTGCTGCGCACCAGCCCGTTCGACGCCGCCCGCTACGCGCACGGCCTGGAGGTGATCGAGCGCAACGTCACGGCGCAGACCAAGCTCATCGAGGACCTGCTCGACGTGTCGCGCATCATCGCCGGCAAGCTGCGGGTCAACCTGCGGCCGATCCCGCTGCTGCCTGCGATCGAGACCGCGGTGGAGGCGATGCGGCCGGCCGCCGAGGCCAAGGGGACGTCGCTCACCCTGGAGGTCAGCCCGGACATGGACCACCGGGCGGCGATCGCCGGCGATGCCGACCGCCTGCAGCAGGTGGGCTGGAACCTGATCTCCAACGCCATCAAGTTCACTCCGGCGGGCGGCCGGATCGTGGTCGCGGTGGTTCGCTCGGAGGGAGAGTTCCAGGTGCGGGTCACCGACACCGGCAAGGGGATCAGCCCGCAGTTCCTGGTCCACGTGTTCGACCGCTTCCGGCAGGACGACAGCAGCAGCACCCGCGCCCATGGCGGACTGGGGATCGGGCTCGCGATCGTGCGGCACATCGTCGAGCTGCACGGTGGCCGCGTCGACGCCGAGAGCCCGGGAGTGAGCTGCGGCGCGACCTTCACCGTCACCCTGCCGGAGCTGGCGGCGGCCTTCGAGGGCTTCGGCGCGCCGGCCGCCGCCGGCGAGGAGCAGGCGGCGACGCCGGCGATGCCGGGGGATGGAGCGATGCCCGCGGACGGCGCGATGCCGGCGACGCTGGCGGCCACGGCAGCGGCGGCAGCGGCGGCAGCGGCGGCGGTGGATCTCGGGCGGCTCAAGATCGTCGTGGTCGACGACGAGCCGGACACCCGCGAGATCCTGAGCGAGATCCTGCATGCGGCCGGCGCGACCGTGGCCACCGCGGCTTCGCTCACCGAGGCCCTGGCGCTGTGCGACCACTTCCGGCCGGACCTGCTGATCAGCGACATCGCGATGCCGGGCGGCGACGGCTACGCGCTCGTGCGCCAGCTCCGCCGCCGCGGCCCGCGGCGGGGTGGCTGGATGCCGGCGATCGCGGTGAGCGCGCATGCGCGCGAGGAGGACCGGCGGCGGGCGCTGGCCGCCGGTTTCGCGCGCTACGTCACCAAGCCGGTCGAGCCCACCGATCTGGTCACCGCGGTGCGCGAGGTCGCGGCCGGGCTCTCGGTCGCGACCGGCGCGGACGCCGGCGGCGCGGACGCCGGCGGCGCGGACGCTGCCGGCGGAGGCGCCGCCGAGGCGGGGCTGGAGGCGGCCGGCGCGGCGGGCGCCGGGGCGGACGCGGCTGCCCACGGCGGCGGCGGCAACGGCCGGCAGCGGGGGGCCGCGGGAGCGGGGACCGCGGCCGCGGGCGACGGCGGGAGCCTGTTGCGGGGTGCTCACGGAAGGCGCGGCTCCCGCGGCGGGCGCGCCGGCGCGGCGGCGGGCGATGCCGCGGCAGCCGGGGATTCCGGGCACTCCGGGAGTCGCCTCGCCCAAGGCCCTGGCGACGCCGGCCGCGCCGGCGATGCCGATGCATCGACGAGCGGTGCCGAGGCATCGGGGCGGGGTGAAGCCGACGCCGGTGCCCGGCGCATCCTGCTGGTCGAGGACGACGCCGACACGCGGGAGGCCTTGAAGACGCTGCTCGAGCTCAGCGGCCACCAGGTGGCGGTCGCCGCCGACGGCGGCGAGGCGGTGGCGCACGTCGTCGCCTACCGGCCGGACGTGGCGCTGGTGGACATCGGCCTGCCGGAGATCGACGGCAACGAGGTCGCGCGCCGCATCCGCGCGCTGCTGGGCGCCGGCGGCATCTTCCTGGTCGCGCTGACCGGCTACGGCGGCGAAGCCGAGGAGGAGCTGGCGCGCGCCGCGGGCTTCGACGCCCACTTCACCAAGCCGGTCGAGCTGTCCCGCCTCGACCGCCTGCTCCGCACCCACGGCCGCGCCGGCCAGCAAGCGCCCTGACGGCGGCCGGCTTTCTCCGGCCGCGGGCGCCGCCGCACTTACCCGCCGCGGAGCTGGATTCAATCACGGGTATGGCGGCCGGATCAGCCGGCGCGCAGGAGGAGGACGGGGACGTCGACGCTGTGCTGAACGCGGTTGGCGGTGACGCCCAGGAAGAGGTCGGCGAGGAAGCGGTGGCCGTGGGTGCTCATCGCCACCAGGTCGCAGCCCTTCTCGCGCACCCAGCGGACGATCTCGTTGACCGGATCGCCGTAGGCGAGCTCGGCCTGGGCGGGGATGCCGGCGGCCGCGAACTCGACGCGCACGCTCTCGAGGTAGGCGGTGTCCTCGCGGATCTCCGGGCTGATCGCGTCGGAGCCGAAGGTCCGCGCCGCCCAGCCGGTCGCCACGTGGAGGAGCACGACGCTGCCGCCGGTGTGCTTGGCCAGCCGCTTGACGTGCTCGATGATCGCGCGGTCCGTCTTCGTGGTGTCCAGGGTGACAAGGATGGACTGGTACATGGCGTGGTCTGCGGAGTTCCTGGTTCCGGGGCTTCGCGGGCGGCGCGTGGGCGAGCTCGCGATCAGCCGCCGGCGATCACGTGCCATGCCGTCCTGACCGACTCGGGCAGCCCGAAGACGTCCATGGCGGTGATCAGCAGCGCGCTCGCCCAGCCGGCGGCGGCCAGCAACGGGCCGGCCCGCCAGGTCCCCATCCGGCGCCGCGAGCTGGCGAACCAGAGCAGCGGGAACATCGCCAACGGGAGCTGCAGCGCCAGCACCACCTGGCTGAGCGTCAACAGGTCGGTGACGCTGCTGTCGCCGCGCAGCCCGATCACCAGCACCGCCGGCAGGATGGCGAGCGAGCGCGTGATCAAGCGCCGGAGCCATGGCTTCAGGCGCCAGTGCATGAAGCCCTCCATGACCACCTGGCCGGCGAGCGTGCCGGTGATCGTGCTGCTCTGGCCGCTCGCCAGCAGGGCGATCGCGAACAGCAGGCTGGCGGCGAAGGTGCCGAGGAGCGGCGCCAGGGTGAGGAAGGCGATCCGGATCCAGTCGCTGGCCGGCGTGAAGGTCACCACCTGGCCGCCGGGCACGGTCACCGCGGTCTTGCCGTAGAACACCATCGCCGCGAGCACCAGGATCGCCGCGTTGACGAAGAAGGCCACGGTCAGCGCGACCGTCGCGTCGATGGTGTTGAAGCGGATCGCCATGCGCATGGACGCCGGGTCCTGCTGCAGCTTGCGGCTCTGCACCAGCGCCGAGTGCAGGTAGAGGTTGTGGGGCATGACCGTGGCGCCGATGATGCCGATCGCCACGTACATCATACCTGCCTGGCGCAAGCCCGGCGTGAGCAGCGCGTGACCCATCTCGAGGAAGTCGGGACGGGTCGCGGGCAGGACGAAGATCTCGAGGAAGTAGCAGACGCCGATGGTCGCCACCAGCAGCAGCACGACGGCCTCGATGGAGCGCATGCCGAAGCCCTGCAGCGCCAGCAGCAACAGCACGTCGAGGCCGGTGATGACGACCGCCCAGAGCAGCGGGATGTGGAAGAGCAGGTTCAGCGCCACGGCGCTGCCGAGCACCTCGGCGAGATCGCAGGCGCCGATCGCCACCTCGCAGAGCAGCCAGTTCGGCCAGCGGCTCCAGCGGGGGAGCCAGTCGCGGCAGCACTGCGCCAGGTCCTTGCCGGTGACCACTCCCAGGCGGGCGGCGATGACCTGCATCACGATCGCCATGGCGCTCGCCAGCGCGACCACCCACAGCAGCGAGTACTTGAACTGGGCGCCTCCCTGCAGGTCGGTGCCCCAATTGCCGGGATCCATGTAGCCGACGCTGACCAGCAGCGCCGGCCCGACGAAAGCCCGCCAGTGGCGCCAGAACCCCTCGTCCGGGCGCGGCACCGCCACCGTCGAGTGCATCCCCTCGAGCGAGCGATGGCCCGGGGAGGCCGGCCGCGGGGCGGCGGGTCTCGGGGCGTCGGGGGTCGTCTCGGGGATCATGCGGAGGAATCGGCGGTGCTCGCGGCGGCAGCTGGCCACCGGGCGCTGTGCGCGCCTATTCGAGGCTTCAAAATATTAAATCATAGGAGCCAAAATGGTGCAAGGCGGAGGGTGCTGGGGGCGGTTGCAGGTCCGAGCCGGACGAGGAGCGGTGAGACGAGGATCAGCGAGGGATCGCGGCGTGGATGCGCCGCGCCGCCCGGGCGCCGATGACCAGGGGCGGATGGCCGGCGGCGCGCAGGGTCACCGCGTCGGCGGCGGCGTCGTGGCTCTCGACGAGCACCAGGCTCCCCGGCACCAGGCCGTGCTCGTCGGCGAACTTCAGGAACTGCGGGTCCTCGGACTCGACGCGGGCGACCTGGACCTCCTGGCCGGCGGCGAAGTCGGCCAGGGTCTGCACGTGGCGGTGGACGACCGCCCCGGCGGCGTCGGGGATGGGGTCGCCGTGAGGGTCGGCGGTGGGGTGGCCGAGCAGGTCGTCGATCCGCTGCAGCACCTTCTCGGAGACGGCATGCTCGAGGACCTCCGCTTCCTCGTGGACCTCGCTCCAGTCGAGCCCCAGCGCCTTGACCAGGAAGAGCTCGACCAGGCGGTGGCGGCGGAGCACGTGCAGGGCCAGCTTCTCGCCGCTGCGGGTGAGCCGGACGCCGGAGCGCGGCTCGTAATGGACCAGGCGCTCCTCGTCCAGGGCCTTGACCATGGTGGTGGCGGTGCCCGGCACGACGCCCATCACCGCCGCGAGGCGGCCCATCGGCACCAGGCGCTCCGCTGAGCGCTGCTGTTCCATGTACAGCCGCTTGACGTAGTTCTCGACGGTGCTGCTGGGCATCGGCGGCCAGTCTAGTCCCGCTGCGCGCGGCAGGCAATCGCGAGCGCCCTGCCGTCCCGGACAGCATCGTTGCCCGCGGGCCGTCGATGAGCAGGTCCTGCGTCCTACATTGTCGGCGTGCGGATGCGCAGCAGCCGCGAAGTGCGCGACGAGGTGCTGGGCCGCGCGACCCGCAAGCCCTATTGCTTGCGGGGGCGTTGGGCAACGACCTCGGGTACCACCGTCCACTTGGCGTCTTCGAGACGTTGCCAGTCGAGGCGCCAGATCGGTTCTCCCAGCCCACACGCGGCGATGTAGAGGCCATCACGGCCAGCAGCCATGCCCAGGTAGCCCCGCCCCGGTGCGATGCCGGCAAGCAGCAGGCGATCGAGGATCTCAGTCTCGTCATTCCAGCGGTCAAGCGCTAGTCCTTCCGGCGTTTCGACGACCAGATAAACCCGATTGTCCTGGGCGGTCAGGCCGTGGACGACCCGGACCGGCGCCGTCTTGGCGTGGCGGGACCGCGTAAACTTCGAGCCGGCCGCCTGCGCCGCCGTCTCACGAGCCTTCCAGTCCTCCTCTGTTCGTTCCTTCCACTGGACGTTACCGCCCTTCACGACGACGGACTCCTCGACGGCGCCCTGCCTGGAATAGCGCTTGAGGAGGTACGCATTCTGCTGCGCCGTCCAGAGAGCGCCTTTCCGGCCGGTCACCAGTCTGAGGTCGCGTTCCTCCTTGGTCACCTCGAATGAGGATGAGAGCCCCGCCGGCGGTTCCTGCGCGCTCGCCGAGGGGGTCTGCATGCTCAGGGTTTGCCACTTCTGGCCGTCGAGCCGGAGAAGAAATGGAGGCTTGTCCAATCCTGTGCGGCCAGTCGCGTCCGTGCCCCCCACCCACGCGGGCAGCACTGCGACGACCGGTCCATCTGCGGTGTAGGCCACGGCGGAAATCCACCAGTTCGGTGTCGGAAACTCGCGTTGATCACCGCCACTCAGAAGGAATACCTCGTCAGGCCCGCTGCGGAGCAGCCAGGAGCTTCCGTCGGGGCTGAGTGCCGCATCCTTCACCGAGGCGGCGCTCGCTTCCCGGCCGTGCGGCGTGCGCCCAGGGACAATTTTTCCGGACGGCAGGATCTGGTCTACCGCGAGATTGTCGCCGTGCAGCAGAAAGACCCGCCCCTTGGCGTCTGCCTTAAGGAACTGAGGCGTCTCCTGGTTATCGCGCGCCGGGTCGCCTGCCAAGCGGTCGGCTCGCGGCCTTCTGGCAACACCGCGCCGCCTAGGGCGGCCGCCTCGGCCGCGCCTTCACCTCACAAAATTGTCGTACACCCGCCACCGGCCGTCCCTTGCGGCGTGCGCGGCGATGCTGATACATAGCCTCC
>DATDGZ010000049.1:0-37462 GCA_036521795.1 Thermoanaerobaculia bacterium
AGGGATGGGCGCCGGCCCCGGGGCCGGCCGCAAGGGGACGACCGGCGGCGCCGGCCGCCCGCCGGCGGGAGCCGCGCCGGAGACCGCCCGCCTGCTCACCGCCCAGGATTTCCAGATCAAGGCCCAGGAGCGCGGCGCGCGCTCCGATCCCGCCGCCTATGTCGTCACCCTGGCGCGGCCGGTGCCGCTCGGCACCCGCGCGGTGCTCCATTTCCGCCTGTCGCTCGCGGAGGAAGCTCCCGAGTCCGCGCTCGACCTCGCCTTCCAGACGGCCGAGCGCTTCCGCGTCACCGCCCTCGGCTGCCCGGGAGCGCAGGCGCCGATCGCCTCCTCGGGCTCGCGCTACAGCCGCGAGCAGGCGCTGCGCTGCAGTCGCGAGGCGCGCCAGGTCAGCGTCGAATTCTCGGCGACCCTGGCGGCCGAGCTGTCGCCCGTCGCGGCGCGCAACCTGGTGCGCTTCGAACCGGCGGTGCCGGGGCTCACCTTCGCCGCCTCCGGCCGCCAGCTGATCGCCAGCGGCGACTTCAGCCGCGACACCCTGTACCGGGTCTGGCTGTCGCCCGCGGCGCCCTCCGGCGGCATCGCCGCCGGCATCGTCGACGGTTTTATCGACAGCAAGGGACGGCCGCTCGAAGTGCGCGGGCAGAGCGAGGTCTTCGTCACCTTCCCGCAGCTCTCCGGCTTCCTGCGCTGGACGGCGAGCCAGGGGATCGTCGAACGCTTCGGCCCCCGGCAACTGCCGCTCGAGGGCCGCGGCTTCGAGCGCGTCGACCTGCGCATCTATCCGGTCGACCCGCTGGACCGCTCGTTCTGGCCCTTCCCGGGCGCCCCGGTCGCGCTCGACGAATCCACCCGGCCGCCCGGCCCGGGCGAGGAACCGGAGCCCTGGCAGGCGCCCGACCAGGAGGTGAACGCCGCCGCCCTCACCCGCTACCTGCGGGCGCTGGGCTCGCCGCCGGTGTCGGAGCTGGTGGCGCTGCCGCTGCGCCGCGCCGGCGCCACCGCCCGCTTCGGCCTCGACCTCGCGCCGCACCTGGCGCGCCTCTCGGGCCCCGACGCTTCCGGCACCTACGTGGTCGGCATCCGCCGTCTCGACTCGAAACGCCGCTTCTACATGCGGCTGCAGGTCACCGACCTGGCGCTGACCGCGGTCGAGGAGCCGCGCGCGGTGGTCTTCGCGGTGACCTCGCTGGCAACCGGCTCGCCGGTCCCCGGGGCCCGCGTCCGCGTCGAGGGCACCGTGGACCGCGGCGACCAAGCGCGCTGGGAAGCCCTGTTCGAAGGCACCACCGACGCCACGGGCCGCGTCTCCTGGCAGGCCCCGGGACACCGCGGCCGCCAGAGCGGAGCGGTCGTGCGGCGGGTCGTCGCCCAGCTCGGCCGGGACACGCTGGTGCTCGATCCCAGCCATCCTCCCGACGGCTACGGCGACGGCCAGTGGCGGCCCCGCCACGAGAACTGGCTGGGCTGGACCCAGCAGGACCTCAGCTCACGCTCTCCGGCGCCCGAGCTCCTCTGCCACATCTTCACCGAGCGGCCGGTCTACCGCCCCGAGGAGACGGTTCACATCAAGGGTTACTTGCGGGAGCGCGACGGCGGCCACCTGAGCCCGATCGCCGAGCCGGGAGTGGTGGTGGTCGACGGTCCCGGCGACCTGGTCTGGCGCCTGCCCGTCACGCTCACCGACGAGGGCTCCTTCTACCACTCGTTCAAGCAGGCCAAGCTGCCAACCGGCGTCTACACGGCGAGCCTCGAGACCTCCGAAGGGACCTACGGCAAGGTGTCGTTCCGCATGGAGGCCTACCGGCTGCCGAAGTTCGAGGTGCAGCTCCATGCCGCCGAGGTCGTGCCGCTCGATCGCGAGTTCAAGGTCGGCCTGACCGCCCAGTACTACGCCGGCGGCCGCGTCACCGCACGTCCGATCGCCTGGCGGGTGACCCAGTTCCCGTACAGCTGGACGCCGCGGCGGCTGTCGGGCTTCCTCTACTCCTCCGATGGACGCTTCTCGCACACCGACCACTTCCAGTCGTCGCCGCGGCTCGAGCGCCAGGACACGACCGACGCCAGCGGCGCCGCCAACCTGGTGCTCAACCCTGCGGTCGAGCCGACGGCGCAGCCCCGCACCTACGTGGTCGAGGCGACGATCACCGGCGCGGACGACCAGACGGTGACCGCCGCCCGCGCCATCGTCGCGCTGCCGCCCTTCGTGCTCGGCCTCAAGGTGCCGCGCTACGTCGAGCGGGCGACCCGCATCCAGCCCGAGGTGGTGGTGGTCGGTCCCGACGACAAGCCGCTCGCCGGCCAGGCGGTCACCGTTCGCCTGCTGCAGCGGCAGTGGCACTCGCACCTCCAGGCCAGCGACTTCTCGAACGGCGTCGCGCGCTACCGCACCGACGTGGTCGACCAGAAGGTCGCCGAGCTCAAGCTGACGAGCGGCGCCGGCCCGCAATCCGTCGCCCTGGCGATCCCGCGCTCCGGCGTCTACGTCGTGGAGCTCGAGGCGCGCGACCGCCTGGGCCGCACCCAGGTGGTCGCGGTCGACCTGTACGCGGGCGGCGAGCAGCCGGTGACCTGGACCAAGCCCGCGGCCGGCGCCTTCAACGTCGTCGCCGACAAGGCCGAGTACCGGCCGGGCGAGACCGCGAACCTGGTGCTCGAGAGCCCGTTCCAGCACGGCCGGGCGCTGGCGGTCGTCGAGGCGCCGGAGGGCAACAGCTACCAGTGGCTGGCGGTCGAAGGCGGCGCCGCCACCTTGAAGCTGCCCGTCCACGGCAACTATGCGCCGCGCCTGCCGGTGCACTTCATGCTCGAGCGCGGGCGAGTGCCGGGAACGGCGCCGCAGCCGGGCAGCGCCGCCGATCTCGGCAAGCCCGCCACCGTCGCCGCCACCGCCTGGCTCCGCGTGCTGCCGCTCGACAACCGGGTCGAGGTCAAGCTCTCGTACCCGGAGAAGGCGCGCCCGGGCCAGAAGATCGAGGTCGGCATCGCGCTCGCCGACCCGCAGGGGCGGCCGCTCGCGGGAGAGGTGACGCTGTGGCTGGTGGATCAGGCGGTGCTGGCGCTCGGCCGCGAGCAGCGCCTCGACCCGCTGCCTGACTTCATCACCGCGGTCACCTCCCGCCTGACGATCGGCGACAGCCGCAATCTCGCTTTCGGCTTCCTGCCGTTCGCCGAGAACCCCGGCGGCGAGGTGGGAGAGAAGCAGGCCGGCAGCCTGCTCGACCGCGTGACGGTGCGCCGGAACTTCAAGCCGGTGCCCTATTTCAATCCGGCGATCGTCGTCGGGCCGGCCGGCGCCGCGCGGGTGACCGTCGAGCTGCCGGACGACCTCACCAACTTCAAGCTACGGGCGAAGGTCGCCAGCGGTCCCGAGCGCTTCGGCTTCGGCACCGGCGAGATCGCGGTGCGGCTGCCGGTCCTGGTGCAGCCGGCGCTGCCGCGCTTCGTGCGTCCCGGCGACCGCTTCAAGGCGGTGGCGATCGGCCGCATCGTCGAGGGCGAGGGCGGGGCGGGGACCGCCGAGATGCGCGCCACCGGCGTGACGCTGGCAGGGCCGGCGCGCCAGGAGCTGCAGTGGAGCGCCAAGGATCCGGCGCGCCTCGAGTTCCCGGTCAGCGTGCCGACGCCGGGCACCCGGCCGGACGGCAAGCCCGCGCTCGCCGACGTCACCTTCCGCTTCGCCGTGGAGCGCGCCGCCGACCATGCCACCGACGGCGCGGAGGTGAAGCTGCCCGTGCGCGACGACCGCCGGCGCATCAGCATCCGCCTGCTCAAGGAACTGTCGGTGAACGGCGCAGGCAGCACGGGCGGCGCCAGCGGCACGGGCCGCGCCGGCAGTGCCAGCGGCGTGGGCGCCACCCTGGAGCTGCCCGCCCTGCCCGAGCCGGCCCGGCCCGGCAGCGTGCGGCGGTCGGTCCTGATCTCCGACCAGCCGGCCCTGGTGCGCATGGCGGCGGGGCTGGACTTCCTGCTCGCCTACCCCTACGGCTGCACCGAGCAGCGGCTGTCGCGGGCGCGCGCCGAGCTGGCGCTGACGCGCCTGCGCGATCTGCTCCGGGAATCCGGCGACGACGAGCGGCTGCGCCGGGACGTCGCCGACACCCTCGAATGGTTGGGCCGCGCGGTCGGCTCCGAAGGGCTGGTGGCTTACTGGCCGGGCGGCACCGGCTACGTCTCGCTGACCGCCTGGTCGCTCGACTTCCTGGTCGAGGCCAAGGCGGCGGGATACGCGGTCGACGAGAAGCTCTGGAACACCCTCAGCCGCTCGCTCGAGCAGTCGCTGCGCACCGACTACGGCCGCTTCATCGACGGCGAGTCCTTCGCCGAACGCAGCTGGGCGCTCGCCGCCCTCACCGCGGCAGGCAAGCCGCAGCCCGCCTACGCCGCGGAGCTGGCGCGCAAAGCGCAGTTCCTCGACCTCGAAGGCGTGTCCGAGGTCCTGCAAGCGTTCGCCAAGAGCGCCGGGCCCGAGGCGGTGCCGGCCACCGACACGCTGGTGCGGCGGCTGTGGGGCGGCCTGGTGCTGCGGCTCTACGGCGGGCGCCAGATCTACGGCGGCCTGCAGGAGGGGCCCGGTCACTCGCCGGCCGGCGGCCTGATCCTCTCCAGCGAGACGCGCACCGTGGCCGAGATGACCCGCGCCCTGGCGCGCCACGACGGCGCCGACCCGCGCCTGGCGACGCTGGTCGAGGCTCTGACCACCCTGGGCGACGGCGACGGCTGGGGCTCGACCAATGCCAATGCCGCGGCGCTCCTGGCGCTCTCCGAGCTGCTCAAGCCGCCCTTCGCCGGCAGCCTGCCACGCACCGTCGAGGTGCACTTCGGCAAGAGCCGCCAGACCCTCGAGATCGGCCCCAAGGCGCCGGTCGCCACGGCGGTCTCCACCGGGGAGGACGCGGGCGAGACGGGCGCCGTCACGCTGGCGCCGGCCACGGGGGCAGCCGCGCCGGCAGCATCCGCGACGGCCGCGACGGCCGCGCGGCCGGTCGTGGTGCGCGTCGACACCAGCTACCTGCCGGCCGCCGACGGCTCGCAGGTGGCGCCTGCGGCCGCGGGCTTCGTGGTCAGCCGCGAGCTGCTGGCGGTGCGCGGCGAGAACCTGCCGCCGGAGCGGCTGCCGCTGGCGGCGCCCGGCACCACCGTCCACTTCTCCGCCGGCGACGTCGTCGAGGAGCACGTGCAAGTGGTCAACCCGAAGGATCGGCATTTCGTGGCGGTCGCCGTGCCGCTCGCCGCCGGCATGGAGCCGCTCAACCCGAGCCTGGCGACGGCCCCGCCCGAGGCCAAGCCGCGAGGGACCCTGTCGCTGCGGCCCACCTACGCCGCGTTCCTCGACGACGAGGTGACCTTCTACTACGACACCCTGCCGAAAGGCACCTACGACTTCTACTTCCGCACCCGCGCGACCACCGAGGGCAGCTTCCAGCAGCCGGCGGCGCGGGCCGAGGCGATGTACGACGGCACGGTGCACGGCAACTCGGCCGGCGCGCGGGTGGAGATCGCCCGCCCTGCCCGGCCGGCCCGGCCAGGGCGGCCAGAGCCGGGCGCCGGGGACTGAGCGATGCGGGCCTGGTTGCGCCTCGCGCGCTGGCGGCTGCGGCGGAGCTGGCGGCGGCTGCGCCTCGCGGGCGGCTTGCCGGCAGGCGGCTGGCGGCCGTCCGCTGGCTGGCGCCTTCCCGCCGGCTGGCCGCTGCGGGCGCTGCTCTGGACGCTCGCCGCCGCCGGCATCGCCTGCCCGCTGCTGATCCTTTATGTCGTCGGCCTCGCCACCGTGCGGGCCCACCTCGCCGCGCCGGCGCCGAGCCTGCTGCTGCTCGACCGCCAGGGCCGCTTCTTGGGCGAGCTGCCCGGGGGAGCGGCGGCACCCGCGGGCGCCAGAGTCCCCCATCTGGCCCCCCATCTCTCCAGCGCCGCCAGTGCCGCCAACGCCGGTGAGGAAGGGCTCGGCTACTGGCCGGTCCCTGTCCTGCCGCCGCGCGTGGTCGCGGCGACCCTGGCGCTCGAGGACCGCCGCTTCGGCTCCCATCTCGGCGTCGATCCGCTGGCGGTGACGCGGGCGCTGCTGCAGAACCTGCGGACGCGCGGCCGGGTCTCGGGGGCGTCGACGCTCGCCATGCAGGTGGCGCGCATGCAGAGCCCGGGCGCGCGCGGCTACCTGCGCAAGGTGACCGAGGCGGTCACCGCCGTCTTCCTCACCGAGCGCTACGGCTCGCGCGAGGTGCTGCGCCACTACCTGCGCATCGTCCCGTACGGCAACCGCATCCATGGCATCGCCTACGCCGCGCGCAGCTACTTCGACAAGCCGGTCGAGGACCTCTCCTGGGCCGAGATCGCCTTCCTCTCGGCGCTGCCGCAGGCGCCGGCGCGGATGAACCCGTTCTCGCCGGCTGGCCGCGACCGCGCCGTCCGCCGCGGCGAGCGCGTGCTCGCCGAGCTGGCCGCGCGCCAGGTGCTCTCGGCCGCCGAGTACGCGTTGGCCAGGGGACAGCTCGCGGCGCTGCGCATCCCCTACCGCGAGCGCCGCCCTCCCGAGGCGCTACACGCGCTGCTCCACCTGCGGACGCTGCTCGCCTTGGGCGGGACGCCGGCTGCCGAGATCGGGGTGCCGGCCGCCGCGGCCACCGCCGCCGGCCCCGTCCTGCGCACCACCTTGGACCTCGACCTGCAGCGCGACGCCTCCGCGATGACCTGGCGCGCGCTGCGCGAGTGGCGCGACCGCGGCGCCGGCAACGCCTCCCTGATCGTCCTCGACCTCGGCCGCCACGAGGTGCTCGCCTGGGTGGGCTCGGCGGCCTATTTCGACGCCGAGGACCATGGCGCCATCGACTACGCGCGGGTGCGGCGCTCGGCGGGCAGCACGCTCAAGCCCTTCCTCTACGGCCTGGCGCTCGAGCGCGGCGTCATCGGTCCGGCCACCCTGATGGACGACCTCGAGCGCGGTCCCGGCGGCGTCGCCAACGCCGACGACACCTTCATGGGACCGCTGCTGCCGCGGGTGGCGCTGGCCAACTCGCGCAACGTTCCGGCCGTCCTGCTGCTGGGCCGCGTGGGCCTCGACCAGGGCTTCGGCCTGTTTCGCGAGCTGGGGCTGACCGACGGCGCGGTGCCGGCGCGGCACTACGGGCTCGGCATGGCGATCGGCGGCCTGCCGGTGACGCTCGAGGAGCTGGCGCGCGCCTACCTGACGCTGGCCGGCGACGGCCGGCTGCCGGCGCGGCTGCGCTGGCTCCGCGACCAGCCCGAGCCGGCGCCGCGCCGCATCTTCGCCGAGGACACGGCGCGCCAGGTCACCCTCTTCCTCTCCGACCCCCAGGCGCGTCTGCCCAGCTTCCCGCGCATGGGCGCGACCGAGTATCGCTTCCCGGTGGCGGTGAAGACCGGCACCTCGACCAACTACCACGACGCCTGGGCGGTCGCCTACTCGACGCGCTACCTGGCGGCGGCCTGGGTCGGCCATCCCGGCTTCCGCGCCATGAACCAGCTCTCCGGCTACCTGTCGGCAGCCGACCTGGTGCGGCGGGTGCTGCTGCGGCTGCACGGCGAACAGGGCGACGGGCTCGAGGACCTCTCCTTCCCGCCGCCGCGCGGCTACCAGCCGGTGCGCGTGTGCGCGCTGTCCGGCCACCGCGCCACCGCCGCCTGCGACCGCGTCTTCGTGGAGTGGTTCCGGCCGGGCGAGGAGCCGGCCGACGACTGCGAGGCGCATCAGCAGCGCGCGGTGGACCGGCGCGACGGCCTGCTGGCCACCGTGGCGACGCCGCCCGCGGCGATCGAGGTGCGCACCTTCGTCGAGCTGCCGCCGCGCTACGCCGCCTGGCAGGCCGCCGCCGGCCTGCCGCGCCCCCCCGATGCGGCGAGCCAGCTCACGCTGCCCGCCGTCGCCCACCTGGGAGCCGCCGGGGCGGCGAGCGCGGCCGACGCATCCGCCTGGCCGCCCGGCGGCAGGGTCGCTCTCGCCGGCGGCCCCACGCGGCTCCGCATCACCTCGCCCGAGAACGGCGCGCGGCTGCTGCGCGACCCGGAGACCCCGGCGGACCTCAACACCGTGGCTCTGAGGGCCGTGGTCGATCCGCCGGTCAACGAGGTGGTCTGGTACGTCGACGGCCTGCCCGTCGCCACCGCGGCGTACCCCTACACCGCGCGCTGGCGCTTGCAGCCGGGCGAGCACGCCTTCCAGGTGCGCCTGGGCTCGGGTGCCAGCGCCTCGCGGCGCGTCCAGGTCACCGTCGAGTGAGGCGTCGAATCCGTGGATGCGCGAAGGTCAGGCCCGCTGGTCGTCGGCCTTCCAGTCGCGGATCAGGCGCTTGATGGCCTCGCGGTCGGCGATCTTCTCGTCCAGGACCTTGCGGGTCAACGCCGGCAGCTCCTCGTCGCTCGCGAAGCGCAGCGCGATCAGCTGGCCCACGCTGAGCTCGGGAATGCGGGCGCGCTGGTCCGCCGGCAGCAGCTCGCCCAGCCGCACCCGCATCTCGTGACGGATGAGGCGATCCTGGACGGCGAGCGGGAAGTTCCGGATATAGAACCAGAGGATGATCAACGCGCACGCCACCAGGACCTGCACGATGCTGTTCACGCGGTCGAAGCGGCCGCCGAAGCGCCAGAAGTGATAGATCCCGACGAACGTCCACAGCAGGTTGATCAGCAGGATGAGGGGCGCGACGAAGTGATACAGCGGCACGTAGCGGCGATGGGTGGCGTAGCTCTGGGTTGCCTGATCGGGCATGGGACCTCCTGGTCTCGGAAGCGGCGTTGGAGCTGGTTGCGCCCTCCTGGCCGGGAGGCGGCCGGAGGCGGGTTGTCGATGGATCGCCGCCCCGATCGTACCGCAAGCCCCCCGGTTCCGCGCACCGGCAGCACGCCGGGTACGCCGGGCAGCGCACGCTGCGACGCTTCTGTCACAGCGGCGGCTCCCGGCCGGTCGAGGCTGGGCTAGACTTCGACGCGACCGGGCCGCGTGCCAGGCCCGTCGCCCCCGCCATGGAAACCCTTCTCGACCGCCCCGCCCCGGACGCCGCTCCGGCCGGTGCCCGGCCGCTCGGCGCGGTGTCCGAGCCGCTCGGCGCCGCCGTGTCCTGGCCCCTGGCGGCGGCCGTGCTCGGCAGCACTGCCGTCGTCGCCGGGCTGCTCTGGGACATCTCGTGGCACGCCTCCATCGGGCGCGACACGTTCTGGACGCCGGCCCACCTGGCGATCTATCTCGGCGGCCTGCTGTGCGGGCTGTCCGCCGGCTGGCTGGCGCTCTCGACCACGTTCGCCGGCGCACCCGCGCAGCGCGGCATGGCCGTCGGCTTCTGGGGCTTCCGCGCCCCGCTGGGGGCGTGGGTGGCGATCTGGGGCAGCATCGCCATGCTCACCTCGGCGCCCTTCGACAACTGGTGGCACGACGCCTACGGCCTCGACGTCAAGATCATCTCGCCGCCGCACCTGCTGCTCGCCGCCGGCGTCCTGGCAACGCAACTCGGCGCCATGCTGCAAGCACTGGCGGCGCAGAACCGCCGGGGCGGCCCCCGCGGGCAGTTCGGAGAGTCGGCGCCTCCCGGAGAGAGAATCGGCGCGGCCGGCTCCCGGCTGGCCTGGATCTATGCCTACACCGGCGGGCTGCTGCTGACGCTCGTCTCGACCATGTTCCTCGAATACAACGAGCCGAACAAGCAGCATGGAGCGCTGTTCTACGAGATCTGCTGCGCCGCCTACCCGCTGATCCTGGTGGGAGTGGCGCGCGGCGCGCGCCTGCGCTGGCCGGCCACGACCGTGGCGGGGATCTTCATGGCCGTGCGCCTGGCGATGAGCTGGCTGCTGCCGCTGTTCCCTGCCACTCCGAGGCTGGCGCCGATCTACAACCCGGTCCACCACCTGTGGCCGCCGTACTTCCCCGAGCTGCTGATCGTGCCGGCGGTGGCGCTCGACCTGCTGCTGCGGAGCGCCGCCCGGCCGGGCGGTGCGCTCGCTCCCCCGGACGGCGCCGGGCGCCCGGGCCGCCGGGCGGCCCTGGTCCTGTCCCTGGCCGTGGGTGCGGTCTTCTTCGCCCTTCTCCTTGCCGTGCAGTGGACATTCTCCGAGCTGCTGCTGAGTCCCTACGCACGCAACTGGTTCTTCGCCGCCGACCAGTGGACCTACCGCGCCCACCCGGGCGCCTGGCGGTACCGGTACTGGCTCGAGGGCGATGCCTTCGGCCCGCGCGCGGCGGCGCTGTCGCTGCTGCTTGCGACCGCCTCCGCCCGCCTCGGCCTCGCCTGGGGCGGCTGGCTGTCGCGGGTCCGCCGGTGACGGCGGCGCACAGACTTTTCCGGCTCCGCGGGCCCCGCGGGCCTCGCGGACCGCGGCCACCCTGCGAGCCGCCGCGCCTCCTCCTGCTGCTCGCGGTGCTCGCCGCGGCCCTGGTCTCGTGGGGTCACGTGGGGAGCCCCAACGTCTTCTTCGAGGGCGCCGCCGGACCCTACCCGGTGCACATCGTGGTGCGCCCGCCGGCGGTGATTCCCGGCGTAGCCGAGATCGCCGTCCGCGTGCGGGCGCCGCTACCGGCCCGGCCGCCTTCGTCATCGCCTGCGTCACCGGCATCGCCACGCCCGGCAAGTGGCGGGACGGCCGGAGGCAATCGACCGACGGCGGCCGGGGGCCGGCAAGGCCTGGCCAAGCTCGAGGTCACCGCACAGCCGGTGCAGTGGGATGCCGGCCCCGAGGGAGCGCCGCCGGCGGACGTGGCGCAGCCGGTGCGCGGCCAGCCAGGGCTGTTCACCGCCCGCCTCTGGCTGATGACGGCCAACTCCTACGACATCCGGGTCGCCGTCTCCGGACCCGCCGGGCGCGGCACCGTCGAGGTGCCGGTCTCGGCCACCGCCAGCCGCCGTCTCGAGATGCGCAGCGGCATGGCCGTCGTGATGCTGGCGCTGGCGGCGCTGCTCTTCGCCGGCCTGCTGTCGCTGGTCGGCGCCGGCGTGCGCGAGAGCGTGCTCGCCCCGGGAGACCTGCCGCGATCGCGCGACCGTCGCCGCGCGCGTGTCGCGATGGCGGCGACGGCCGCCGTGCTCGCCGTGCTTCTCGCGGCGGGCAAGAGCTGGTGGGATCGGATCGACGCGGCCTACCGCCAGCGCCTCTTCAAGCCCTACCACGTCACCACCCGGCTGCAGCCCGACGGTCCGCAGCGGGTGCTGCGGCTGATCGTCGCTGACCCGCGCTGGGGAGGCCCGGACTGGACGCCGCTGGTGCCCGACCACGGCAAGCTCGTGCACCTCTTCCTCATCCGGACGCCCGGCCTCGACGCCTTCGCCCATCTCCACCCCGTACCGGAGGAGAAAACCGCGGCAGGGGAGGAAGGGGCGGCCACCGCCGCCTTCCGCGGCGCCCTGCCGCGGCTGCCGGCCGGCCGCTACCGGCTCTACGCCGACATCACCGAGGAGAGCGGCTTCGCCGAGACCCTGACCGCGACCGTCACGCTGCCGGCGCCGCCGCAGCCGCCGGCGCCGTTCGACCCGCAACGGCCCGCTCTGCCGCCCGATCCCGACGACTCCTTCCGCGTGGCGGCCCCCGTGGCCTGGCGGCCGCCCAGCGAAGCGACCGTCAGCCCGCTCGACGGCGGCCTGACCATGACCTGGCTGCGCCCGGTCGCGCCGCGCCTCGTCGCCGGCCGCGACGCCTCCCTCCATTTCGCCGTGCGCACGCCGGACGGCCGCCCGGTGCCCCTCGAGCCCTACATGGGCATGCTCGGCCACGCCGTGATCTGCCGCCAAGACGGCCGCGTCTTCGTCCACCTCCACCCCCAGGGCACCGTGTCCATGACCGCCCAGGCCCTGCTCGCCGGGCGCCCCGGGCTGACGCCCATGACGGCGACGCCGATGGCAATGGAGATGCAGGCGGCCGGCGACGACCGCGGCGAGGTGTCCTTCCCCTACGAGCTCCCCGAGCCTGGCCGCTACCGCATCTGGGTCCAGGTCAAGAGCGCCGGCCAGATCCTCACCGGCGTCTTCGACGTCGAGGTCACCCGGGGCGGCTGAACCGGCCGCGGCCACCGGCGGCCGCGATCAAGCCGGCTCTTTGAAATTCATCTCCGGGAAGATCGACGCAAAGTCTCCGGCGTTGCGGGTGATGAGGCCCTGGTACCGGCTGGCGAAAGCGCCGATCAGGATATCGGCGAGCGGACGGCGTGGCAGGGAGTGGGTTCTTCTCCGTTCGATGAAGCGATGCCAGGCCTGGTGGGCTTGCTGAGTGTCTGCCCAGGTCCAGTCCTGCCGGAACTCGGCGCCCACTCCATGGAGGAACTCGTCCTGTAGCGCCAACTTGCCCTGGAAGGCGGGCGCCAGCTCGGCATAGGTGAGCGGGCAGACGACGAGCCCATCTCCCGCCAACGAGTCCAGGGCGAGCGCCGAAGAGCGGCCGAACTGCGAGTCGTCTTCGAGGACGTCGATGAGGATGCAGGTGTCGACCACCCAGGCCATCAGCTCTCGCCTTCACCCTCCCGCAGCTCGGCCATCCAGTCCGCGGTCTTCCGTGTCGCTCGAAAGCGGCGTGCGAAGCCGAGCATGCTCAGGCTCCCGCGAGGCTCCTGGTCAGGAAGCACGACGACCCGGAGCTCGGAATCGGCGGCTCTCTCCCAGAGCAGGCGGCGCCCCTTGCCAAGGGCCAGCTCCCTGCGCAACTCGGCCGGGATGGAGACCTGTCCCCTCTCGGTCACGACGGAAATACGAGACGGCTTGGGCATATCTTCATGATATCATGTAGGAACATCATGTACAAGATGGCCGTGGGACCGGATCGACGCGACATCCCGGCCTGGTCAGCGCACCTGACCTCCCCCGTATACTCGGATGGAGGCAACGCGTGGGGCATGAGAATCGGCGGCGGCTGCCCTATCCGAGCCGTTCGACAGGAAGGCGCGGAAGCGGGCGCCTCGTTGCCGAGGATGACGAGGTGCTCCGCACCTTGCTGCAGATCGCGCTCGAGAGCTGTGACTACTCGGTGCTGGCGAGCGCCAGCGAACGGCTACCTCGCCGCCGCCCGGGAGGGCGCCCCCCCGGCGAGCAGCGCGGCCGCCTTGTCCACCTCGGCGGCGAAGGCTTCGATCGCCTTGGCGGTGGCCGCCACCTGGTCGTCGAGCTCCCGCCACTTGCGCTCCTCGATCGCCTCGCGGACCCCGGGGAGGGTCTTGACGCCGTAGCCGGTGTAGAAGCCGGGAGCGTAGATCTGGTGGACGTACCAGGGGCGGCGCGGCAGGCCCGGGCCGGTCAGGGCGCGCTCGGCCTGCAGCAGCGTCAGGTCGAGCCCGCGGCGGGCTTCGGGGCCGAGGCCGCCGGCGCCCGGGCCGGCCTTCCCGAGCGCCGCCTCATAAGCGTGAGCGCTCTTCGTCAGGCGGTCGCGGGCGTTCTCGAGCGGCGCGAAGTTGAGGTGCGGCACCGGATCGAGGCGCTGCGGCGTGACCCAGGTCTCGGTCGGATCGGCGGCTTCGTCGAACAGCTTGTCGTCGACCGCGCGGTTGTGGTCCTCGGTCTCCTCGCGCATCTTGTCGGCCAGCTCCTCGACCTCCTTCACGTAGCGGCCGACGGTCGCGGCGAAATGCTCGAAGTCGAGCGGCAGCACGTCGGCCGAGGCGACGCGCAGCACCACCCGGCCGGCGGTCTGGGCGAGAGTGATGCCGTACTGCATGGTCGGGTCCATGAAGCGCATGTAGTGGTCGTAGCTGTCGTAGATCGAGTGGTACTGGCCGTAATGACCCTCGCCGCCGTAGCCGAGATCGAGCGACGCGATCCCCAGGTGCTGCAGGAAGGGGGTGTAGTCGGAGCCCGAGCCGAGGGCGCCGAGGCGCAGCTCGCCGCTCTTGGCCTCCTGCCGCGACTCCGCCGAGCCGTCCACCAGCTGCGCCGCGCGCAGGCGCGCCGCGACGCTGACGTGCTTCTCGGGGTCGACGACGTCGCGGGCCACTTGCCCCATCAGCTTTTCCAGCGTGTGCGAGCCGCCGGCGCGCAGGAAGCCTCGGCCGTTGCTGTCCGAGTTGAGGTACAGGACCGCCTTCTGCCGCAGCTCGGCGGCGTGGGTCTCCGCCCACTCGGTCGAGCCGAGCAGGCCCGGCTCCTCGCCGTCCCAGGCGGTGTAGATGATGGTGCGCTTCGGCCGCCAGCCGCTCTTGACCAGCGCCGAGACCGCGTGTGCCTCTGCCAGCAGCGCGACCTGCCCGGACAGCGGATCGGCGGCGCCGTTCACCCACGCGTCGTGATGGTTGCCGCGGATGATCCACTCGTCCGGGTGCTCGGCGCCCGGCAGCCGCGCGATGACGTCGTACGCCGGCACCAGCTTCCAGTCGAACGCCAGGCGGAGATGGACCCGCGCCGGACCGGGGCCGAGATGGTACGGGAGGGGCAGCGCGCCGCGCCAGGCCGTGGGCGCCATCGGCCCGGCCATGGCCTGCAGCAGCGGCTCGGCGTCGGCGTAGGAGATCGGCAGCACCGGGATCTTGGTGAGGGTCTTCGCGTCCTTGAGGTCGAACGGCCTGGCCTCGGCGGGCGCGCCCACGCCGGGGGTCAGCGGGTCGCCGGAGTAGAGCGGCATGTCCGCCACCGAGCCGCGCTGCACGCTGTGCTCGTTGCGGTAGCCCCCCTGCGGGTAGACGTCGCCCTGGAAGTAGCCGTCCTCGTGTGGATCGGAGTAGATGAGGCAGCCGATGGCGCCGTGCTCGGCCGCCACCTTCGGCTTGATGCCGCGCCACGAGCCGCCGTAGCGGGAGATGACGATCTTGCCCTTGACGTCGATGCCGCGGCGCTCGAGCTCCTCGTAATCCTTCGGCACGCCATAGTTGACGTAGACGAGGTCGCCGGTGACGTCGCCGTCGATCGAGTAGACGTTGAACGGCGGCAGCTGCTCGGCGGTCTGGCCGGAGGTGGCGTCCTGCGGCAGCGGCGGCTCCATCAGCGAGGCAGTGAACGCCCGCGGCGCGATCATCTCCAGGCGCCGCTCCTTCGGGGTGGCGTAGAGCACCCGGAACTCCTCGATGCGGGTGTCGTAACCCCACGACCGGTAGAGGCCGGCGATGAGCTCGGCGTTCTCCTTGTCGTAGGGCGAGCCGAGGTGGTGCGGATGCGCCGACAGGCGCTTCAGCCACGGCGCCAGCTCCTCCCGGCGCAGCGCGGCGTCGAAGCGGACCTCGAGCGCGCGCTCGTCCGCGGCGTGCGCCGGGCTGAAGCCGAGCAGCGGAGATGCTGAGGTCGTCTCCTGGGTGGCGCCGGTCGCCTGGCCGGCCGGGACCAGGCCGATCCAGGCGGCGAAGGCGGCGGTGACGGTGAAGCGGATGCAAACGGCGCTCGACGATGCGGGCATGAGTCTCCTCGGCGGATCAGCCGCCAACCTGGTCGCCATCGCGGGATCACGGGATGACGGGATGAATTGTAACCGGCTGCGCGTGAACGCCCTTCGGCATAACGCCGCGGGCCGCCCGCGGGTTGCGGTCACAGCTCCGGTCGTTCCAGCCGTGCCGGCCGTGCCCGGCCGCGAAGCGCCAAATCCGTTATCCTTGAAGACTCGGGGCGCCTCCCAGCTGGGGTGCCGCGACAGGCGACAGGCGGAGCCGCGGCCGACGAGCGCGAGCACTTGCGGACCACGGCTCCCGCGGCTCTGGCAGCCACCCTCACGCGCCGGGCCGCCGCCCCGCGGCCGCAGCGGCGCACGATCCAGATGTCCTCCATGCCCTCCGCTTCCGGCCCGCTCGAACCCTCGCCTTCCACGACCGCCGGGAGTCAATCCCCGGCGCTTTCGGGCGCCAGCCTGCGCTGGGCCATGGGGCTGTTCTGCAGCTTCATCGGCGCCTTCATGCTGGTCGCGCCTCACCAGTTCGGCGGACCGATGTACGAGCCGCTGCGGGCCTTCGGCACGGTCTGGGCCGCCGCCGCGCTCGCCGCCGGGGTCGGCTTGCTGTCGATGGCGACGCTGCGCACGCGGCGGCCGCTGCGCTTGCTGGCGCATGGCCTCGCCAGCCTGGTGCTGCTGTTCCTCGCGGCGGCGCTGGCGATGGCCGGGGGGTGGGCCGGGATGATCTTCTACACGGTGCTCGCCGGCGGCCTGCTGACCTCTCCCGGCCTGCGCGGCCGGCCGCCGCGCGGCCCCACCGGCGACCTGCTGGCGCTGGCGATGGGCCTGAGCTCCGCCATCCTCGGCGTCGTCCTGATGCTGCTGCCGGGGATCTTTGAAGCGCGCTGGACCCTCCTCGGCAGCGCCAGGCTGCCGTGGCTGGGCCTGGTGCTGTTCGCGACCGGCGTGCCGCTCTGCTGGGTCCAGCTGCGTCGGCGGCCGGCGAGCGCACCGGCCAGCGGCGGCAGCAACGAGCCTGGGGGCCGCGGCCTGCCGCGCCGCGTGCTGTGGGCGGCGCACCTCGCCGCCGGCGCCGGCCTGGTCTCCCTGGGGGCGCTCGCGGCGATGCGGCCGCCCGCCTGGACCGGGATCGCGCTGTTCTGGGGCGTGGGCGGCGCGGTCGCCCTGCTCCCCGGGCTGCGGGAGTGGTCCGCCGATCTCGACACCTCGGCCCTGCGCACCCGGCTCGGCCTGGCCCTGGCGGTGGCCACCTCGCTGGCGCTGGTCATCGCCGTGGCCGTCTCCACCAGCCAGGAAGCGCGCCTGGCGACCGGCCAGGCAACCGAGACGCTCGGCGTGGAAGCGCGGTCGATCGCCCAGAACGTGCGCGACTACGTCGAGCTCAACGGCGCCCGCGCCGCGACCATCGCCGCCCTCTCCGGCCGGCTGCCGCTCGAGGCCGAGTTGCAGCGCCAGCTGCTCGAGAGGAGCCGCGCCGGGTACCGCGACGTCACCGGGATGCTGGTGGCCGGCCTCGACGGGCAGATCGTGGCCTCGGATGGCGGCGGCGAGCTCGACGCGGCGACGCTCCGCGACGTCGCAGGCGCCACGGCGACGCATCGCGAAGCGCCGATCCAGCTCGGGCTGGACCGCGCGTCGGGACGCCGGCTGCTGCTGGTGGCCGCCCCGGTCTCGGGGCGCGACGGCCGGCCGGCCGCCGCCGTCATCATGACCTTCGGTTCCCAGGCGCTCGAGCGGCGGATCGCGCGCCAGGGCTCGATCGTCTCGCTCGGCGACGGCTACGGCAACCTGCTGGCTCGCAGCTACGGCCTGGCGGGCGAAGCCTCGCGGCTGGAAGCCGGCTGGGACCGCCGCACGGCCGCCGTGTCGCCGCCGGAGCTCGCCGGACGCCTCGCGGCCTTCGCGCCGGTGTCCGGTTTCAGCTGGATGGTGGCCATCGAACGACCCATGGCCTCCGCGCTCGCCGGGGTGGACCGCGGCCGCGACCTGGCCTTCGCGACGCTGCTGCTGGTGCTGCCGCTGGCGGTCGCCGGCGGCATCCTGGTCGCCCGTCTCATCACCCGTCCCCTGGGGACGCTGGCCGATGCCGTCGGCGAGCTCACCGCCGGCAACCCCTGGGCGCCCCTCGAGAGCAGCCGCATCACCGAGGTCGAGCGGCTGTCCGCGGCCTTCCGCGAGATGCGCGACCGCCTGGCCAAGCGCACCGCCGAGAGCGAGCGCCTGGCGGCGGAGCTGCGCGCCCGCGCCGAGGCCCTGGCCGAGAGCGACCGCCGCAAGGACGAATTCCTGGCCATGCTGGCGCACGAGCTGCGCAATCCGCTCGGCGCCGTCTCGACCGCCGCCTACGTGCTCGGGCGGATGGATTCGCCGGCGCCGCCGGTGGCCCGCTCGGTCGCGATCATCCAGCGCCAGAGCCAGCACCTGGCGCGGCTCGTCGACGACCTGCTCGACGTGTCGCGGATCACCCGCGGCAAGGTCGAGCTGCGCCGCGTGCCGATCGATCTCGGCGAGGTGGTCAGGCACGCGGTCGAGTCGACGCGCCAGCTGGTGGAAGCCCGCCGCCATCGCCTCCAGGTCTCGCTGCCCGGCGAGCCGCTGCCCCTGGTCGCCGATCCGACCCGCATCGAGCAGGTGCTCGCCAACCTGATCCGCAACGCCGTCAAGTTCACCGAACCCGGGGGCCTGGTCGAGATCGACGCCGCCGCCCGCGACGGCTTCGCGATGGTGCGCGTCCGCGACAGCGGCGCCGGGATCTCCGGCGACCTGCTGCCCAGGGTCTTCGACCTCTTCATCCAGGGCCCGCAAGGGCTGGACCGCTCCGCGGGCGGGCTCGGCATCGGCCTGACGCTGGTCCGCAGCCTGGTCGAGATGCACGGCGGCCGCGTCGCGGCGCACAGCGACGGCCCCGGCCACGGCAGCGACTTCACCGTCTGGCTGCCGCTCGCCCCGGCAGGGGCGCCGGTGGCCGTGCTCAGCGGATGAGGGTCAGCGGCTCGCGGGGCTCGAGAGGGTCTTCCGGGGCCGACTCCGGGGAAGAGAAGCGGTAGGTATTGCGGCCGAGCTGCTTGGCCCGGTAGAGCGCGGCGTCTGCCCGCCGGCGCAAGGTGGCGGCGTCCCTGCCGTCCTCCGGATACAGCGCGATGCCCAGGCTCGAGGTGACCTGGATCTCGTGGCCCTCGACCTGGAAGCGCTTGGCCAGGGCTTGCAGGATCTTCTGCGCGATGCCCGTGGCTTCCTGCCGCGTCCGTACCGCCGGGAGGAGCACGACGAACTCGTCGCCGCCGACCCGCGCCACGGTGTCCTCCCGGCGCAGGCAGCTCGTGAGACGATCGCCGAGACCGCGCAGCAGCGCGTCGCCGGCATCGTGGCCGAGCGTGTCGTTGATCGCTTTCAGGCGATCGACGTCGAGGTAGAGCAGGGCCAGGCCGCCGCCGCCGCGCTCGGCGTGACGGAGGGCCGCCGCCAGGCGCTGCTCGAGCAGGGCACGGTTGGGCAGGCGGGTCAGGGCGTCATGGTGCGCCTGGTACTCGAGCTGGCGCCGCGCCAGCTTGCGGTGAGTGATGTCGACGAGGGTGCCCTCGACGACCACGGGGCCGCCGCCCTCCTCGAGCAGGCTGGCATTGGCGAGCACCCAGACGGGGGAGCCGTCCCGGCGGCGCAGCTCGATCTCGTGACCGGCGAGCGTGCCCAGGCGATAGAGATCGTCCATGACGCGCTTCAAGTCCCGCTTGCGGAAGTAGAACTCCGCCACCTTGCGGGATCGCACCTCCGCCCGGCTGGACCAACCGAGGATGCGCGCCAGCGCATCGTTGCACTCGAGGATCGCGCCCTCGACGGTGGCGCGGTAGACACCCGCCAGGTTGCGCTCGAAGAGCTTGCGGTAACGAGCCTCGGAGGCACGCTGCGCCGCCTCGGCCTGCCGGCGCTCGCTGATGTCGACGCAGCAGGTGACGATCCCGATCGGCGTGCCGGCGGCGTCGGTGACGACGTCGGACACCAGCTGCACCGGGAACAGGGAGCCGTCCTTGCGCATGTTGAAGCTCTCGCGGCGCCAGCCCTTGAGCGCGGCGAGCCGCTGCGGCGCGACGCCTTGCCGCGCCGGCGGCGGCGCCAGCACCTGCGCGCGCATGCCCACCAGCTCCTCGGCCGCGTAGCCGTGCATCCGCGCCTCGGCCGGATTGGTGTAGACGATCCTGCCCTGGACGTCCGTCACCGTGATGCCGATGCCGACCGTCTCGACCGCCTTCACCAGCCGGCGCACGGCGCTCTCCGCCCGGTGACGCTCGGTGCGGCCGGCCGCTTCGCGCAGCTCGCGCTCGACCGCCGGGACGAGCCGCGACAGGTCCTGCACGAGCAGGTAGTCGTGGGCCCCGGCCCGCACGGCCTCGACCGCCTCGATCGCCGTGGGCTCTCCCCGCTGGCGCGACAGGACGATGACGGGGAGGTCGAGCTCACGGCCGCGCACGACTGCCAGCGCGTCGCGCACGGTCAGCCGGGCCATGGCGTTGGCGGCCAGGATCACGTCCCATGGCTGGCGATCGACCGCCGCGGCCAGCGCGGCCGCCGTCTCGACGCGCTCCCAGGCCGGCGCATACCCGCCGTCACACAGGGCGCGGACGAGGAGCGCCGCGTCCACCTGCGAGTCTTCCAGGATGAGCACGCGTAGGGGAGTCATGCCCTCTCATCCTGGAGCGAGGGGCCTGGGAAGGCCAGGGTGGAAACCCCCAGCCGGCCGGGGGAGAAACCCCCAGGCAGCATCACGGGGAGTCCTTGACGGCATTGCCCTTCTCCGGCGCCGCGGGAGCGGCGCGGCCGGCGACGGCCGAGCGCGGCGCGCCGCCGCCTTCCTGGCCGTCGCGGACCAGGAGATGGGCCCGTACCACGAACCGTTCCGGGGCCGAGCCGACGTAGTAAAAGGGATAGCAGGTGACCAGCGTCAGCACGGGCTGGTTGGAGACGGCGAGAACCCCGATGTCGTCGGGATCGACGACCTGGGCCCAGTCGACGACATAGCGGTAGGTGCCGTCCAGAGTGTCGAGGGTGATGGCGTCGCCCTTGCGAATGTCCTTGAGGCCGCGGAAGACCGTGTCGCGATGGCCGGCCAGGCCGAGGTTGCCGGACAAGCGGGGCAACGGCGTGCCGCCGATGTGGCCGACGCCGCGGCGCAAGGTCTCTCCGCTGACGCCCTCGAGCACCAGCGACGAGACGCCGACGCGCGAGATCTCGATGCGTCCCAGCACCGAGCCCTCCGGGGCAGGAGGCGGCGCCGCCGGGCCGCCGGGACGGAAGGTGTCGAGGCGATCGGTCTCGCTCGCCGGCCCCGGCGCAATCCGGTGGACGGCGGACCTTCCGGCCGCCTGGGGCTCGCGGCCCGCCGCCGACTCCCGGGCCCGCAGGGCGCGGTCGAGGCGGCGGCCTTCCTGGTACGCGAACCAGCGGGCGTCGATCACCGCGAAGGCCACCAGGCCCAGGCAGAGCAGCCCGACGGCCAGCAGCAGGCGTTCCGACCAGAGCAGCAGGGTGCCCTTGCGGCTCAGGCTCTCCTTCAAGATGTAGGGCATCCGGAACCTCCGGCGCGGCGACGGACAGGCGGCGGGCCGGCATCTCCACCAGGCACGAGCACCTGGCGCCGTGGCGCCAGGTGCCCAGGTTGGAGTCAAGAGTGTATGCCGTGCGTGAGCGCGCGGCCTACGCGGCCTAGGTGTTCCGCCTGGCGAGCGAGCGAACCGTCAGCGCGCCGCCGAGGGCCAGCAGGCCGATGGTGGCGAGGAGCGGGAGATCGCTGGCCGTGCGCGGCAGCTTGCCGCTGGCAGTGGTGCTCGTGTCATTGGCGGTGCCGCTGGTGTCGGTGGTCGAGGTCGGGGTGCTCGGCGTCGTCGCCGGCGTGGCCGCGGGGGCACTGGCCGCGGGGATGTTGGGCTCCGTCGCGGGCTGGGCGGTGGCACTCGGTGCCGAGCTCGGGTTCGGATGGTCGAGAGTGGCCCCGTAGGGGTCCTTGGTCGCCGAACCACCCATGTTGGAGGAGGTCGGGCTCTGCGCCAGCGCCGTCAGGGCGGTGGCGAGAAGCAGGATGAGGAAGATGTAAAGGGCGTTGCGCTTCATGGATAGCTCCTCTCTTGGTTGGCCGATTTCGTGACGGCGCGACGATCAGGCGTTGCGCCGTGCGAGCGAGCGAACCATCAGCGCGCCGGCCACTGCCAGCAGGCCGATGATGGTGAGCAGGGGCAGGTCGCTGGCCGTGCGCGGCAGCGAGCTGCCGCCACTGGTCGACGAGTTGTCGCCGCCGGTGCTGCTGCCGGTGCCGGTGGCGCTGGCGTCAGTCGTGCTGCCGGAGACGCTGGTGTCAGTCGTGCTGCCGGTGGCGCTGCTGCCGCCGCCCGCGGGTATGCCGGTCCCGGAGGTGCTGCTTCCAGTGCTGTAGTTGCTGGTGCCGGTGCCGCTGGAACCCATCGCGGCTCCGGAGGGATTCGGGGAAGGATTCGGATTGGTGCCGGTCGTGCTGGCCCCGGTCCCGGAGGTGGTGGTCCCGGTGCCGCCGGTCTCCGTGCTCGAACCGGTCGCGCCCGCGGCGCTCCCGGCCGGGCTCGGGTTGGTGCCCGTCGTGCTCGTCCCGGAGGGGGCCGTCCCGGTGCTGCTGCCCTGGCTGTTGTTGTAGCCCGGGATGTTGGAGGGGGTCGTGCTCGTCGTGCTGGGCGTGGTGGAAGTCGTGCTGGGTGTGGAAGTCGTGCTGGGTGTGGAAGTGTCCGTGCTCGAGCCCATGGTCCCGGTGGAGCTGGTCCCGCTGGTCGCGGTGCTGCCGGTTGTGCTCGTCCCAGCCGAGCTCGAACCTGTCTCGGAGGTCTGCGCGGCGGCGGCCAGTGCCGCTGCCACCAGCAGGCTCAGGAACAGGGAAAAGAGTTTACGCTGCATGAGGTATCTCCTCTCGTCGTGTGGGATCTCTTTCTCGCCGGGAGCTGCACGAGCGCCTCCCGTTCCGATGCTGCGAGATGGAGGTGGTGAGCCGGCCGCATCGCGCGGCGGGAACGAAGCTTGCAATTCGCCAGGACTGCTCTGCCCGGATCGTGACGTCCCCTCCCGCCACCTCGCTCGTCGCTCCAGAGTCTGTGCAACCCCAATGCCAGCGCCGATCCGCGGCCTTCGCCCGTGGAATGAAGAGGATGAGGTGCGCTTCTCTCCCGCCGCTCCCGCCGTGCTTTGAAAAAAGGTATACGGGGACTCCACCAAGCTCCCTCTCCCGGCGGGACCTCGCCGGGCCGCGGCCCGCCTGCTGCCTCCCTGCTGCCTCTAAGTACTGCCCACCGGAAATACGGTGACGCATCGAGAGCGCCGAGACGCCGTCCCAGCAAGGCGTCGCGACTGAGGCATAGCACAAGAATGCACAAGACTATGCCGCAGGGAGCGCAACGCAGCTGGGGCGGATGGATAGGCGACCGAATGCCACCGTATTTCCGGTGGGCAGTACTAAGCCCTGGCGAGCCGCTTGAAGCGGATGCGGTGCGGCTGGTCGGCCTCGGCGCCGAGGCGCCGCCGGCGGTCGGCTTCGTAGGCCTCGTAGTTGCCCTCGAACCAGACGACCTGGGAATCGCCCTCGAAGGCGAGGATGTGCGTGGCGATGCGATCGAGGAACCAGCGGTCGTGGCTGATCACCACCGCGCAGCCGGCGAAGGCGAGCAGCGCCTCCTCGAGCGCTCGCAGGGTGTCCACGTCGAGATCGTTGGTGGGCTCGTCGAGCAGCAGCAGGTTGCCGCCGGCGCGCAGGGTGCGCGAGAGGTGCAGCCGGTTGCGCTCGCCGCCCGAGAGGTCCTTGACCCGCTTCTGCTGATCGGACCCCTTGAAGTTGAACGCCGCGGCATAGGAGCGGGCCGGCACCTCGCGGCCGCCCAGGTCCACCACGTCCCTGCCGTCCGAGATCGCCTCCCAGACCGCCCTCTCCGGTTCCAGGTCGTCGCGGCTCTGATCGGCGTAGGCGATCTTCACCGTGTCGCCGACGCGCAGGGCGCCGGCGTCGGGCTGCTCCTGGCCGGTGATCATGCGGAAGAGCGTCGTCTTGCCGGCGCCGTTCGGCCCGATGACGCCGACGATGCCGCCGCGCGGCAGCGAGAAGGACAGTCCGTCGATGAGGAGGTTGTCGCCGTAACCCTTGCGCAGCCCCCTGGTCTCGACCACCAGGTCGCCCAGCCGGGGCCCGGCCGGGATGTGGATCTCGTTCTGCTCGACGCGCTTGGACGCGTCGCGGTCCTCGGCCAGCAGCTGCTCGTAGTGGGTGAGGCGCGCCTTGCCCTTGGCCTGGCGGGCGCGCGGGCTCATCCGCACCCATTCGAGCTCGCGCTGCAGGGTTCGCCGGCGAGAGGATTCCTGCTTCTCCTCGAGTGCCAGGCGCTGCTCCTTCTGCTCCAGCCACGAGGAGTAGTTGCCCTCCCACGGGATGCCGCTGCCGCGGTCCAGCTCGAGGATCCAGCCGGCCACGTTGTCGAGGAAGTAGCGATCGTGGGTGATCGCCACCACCGTGCCGGGATACTCCGCGAGGAAGCGCTCCAGCCAGGCCACCGACTCCGCGTCGAGATGATTGGTCGGCTCGTCGAGCAGCAGCAGGTCGGGCCGCTGCAGCAGCAGCCGGCAGAGCGCCACCCGGCGGCGCTCCCCTCCCGAGAGATGGCCGACGGCGGCATCGCCGGGCGGCACGCGCAGCGCATCCATGGCGATCTCGAGGGTGCGGTCGAGCTCCCAGGCGTTGGCGGCGTCGATGGCGTCCTGGACCCGGGCCTGCTCCTCGAGCAGCTTCTCCATCTCCTCGGGGGCCAGGTCCTCGGCGAAGCGCAAGTTGATCTCGTCGAAGCGGGTGAGCAGGGCGCGGGTGCCGGCGACCCCCTCCTCGACGTTGCCCAGCACGTCCTTGCTCTCGTCGAGCCGCGGCTCCTGCGGCAGGTAGCCGACCTTGACTCCCTTGGCCGGCCAGGCCTCGCCGCCGAAGTCGGTGACCTCGCCTGCCATGATCTTCAGCAGCGTGCTCTTGCCGGCGCCGTTCAAGCCCAGCACCCCGATCTTCGCCCCGGGCAGGAACGACAGCCAGATGCCCTTCAAGACCTCGCGGTTGGGTGGATACATCTTCCGCAGGTCCTTCATCACATAGATGTACTGATCTGCCATCTGGTGCCTTGTCTCCTCTTCTCCCCATCGCCCTCAGCCGGGTCCGGGTGAGGGCGGGATTATAGGAGATCACCACCGGAGGCCCCGAGCACGCTGGCCACGCGTGCTCGGGGCCGGTGGACTGCAAGGCATCGCCCAGAGGGGGAAAGGGGAAAAGAGAGGTGGGATAACCGCACCCCCAGTGTGCCAGGGGTCTGCTCAGAGCCCCAGCAGGTTGGTCCGCAGCTTCGCGTACCCGTGCTCTTCCGCCCACAGGCTGAGCGGGATCGCCGCCAGCTCGTCCACCACCGGCACCGCCCTGCCGTCCTTCGTCAGATCGATCGTCTTGATGAAATGACGGCAGGTGTCGCAGGCTTCGACGCGGACGTGGCCGAGCTCCTCGGCGACGTACACCGGGAGCTTGTCCACGTTCTCCTCGCCGCACGCCGGACAGACGATGCGCCGGAAGTCCCACTCCGTCGCGCAGAGGGCGCAGATCAGCGAGCGCTTGCCGCCGTCCCCCAGCGGCCGCAGCACCCCGACCTGCGGCCTGCCGGAGCAGCGCGGGCACCGGTCCGGCGTGCTGCCGGTCTCTCCCAGCGCTTCGCTGTGGTCGGCGAGGTACTCGGCGTACGGCTGCAGGAAGGTCCAGGACACCAGTGCCTCGGGGGCCGTGAGCTGCGGCGGGTCATCCGCTCCCGTGCTCCAGAGCTCGACCAGGACGTCCTGCCAGCGCGCCGCACCCCCGGCGCCCAGCTCGGCGGTGGAGCGGGAGAGGGGAGCGGGAGCCGCAGCTTCGACGAGGGCGAGGAAGCCGGGGAACGCGGGGAGAAGGAGGCCGAGATCCAGCTCCTCGCGCAGCGAGCCCGGCGGGCGCGCCTCCAGGGCGCTGCCCAGCGCCGCTTCGAGATCCGCGTACAGCGACCGTTGAAAGCCGGCGATGCGCTCGTAGAAGCGCAGCCCTTCCGCCGCGGCGGGATGGGCCGCGGCCAGGGCGCGCGCGCGCTCGATGCGCTGGTCCCACTTGCTGCCGCCGGCACGCATCAGCTACGCCGCCCGGCCGGCCCGATCGCTCCCTTCAATACCCTCGCCCGATGGGAGGCAGGGGGGATGGCTCCGCGCTCTGCGCCATCGGCGCCATCGGCGCGATCGGGGCGCCCGGGGCGACCGATCGTTCCTCCGGCGCGGAGCCCGGCACCACCTGCTCGTACCAGGCGCGATGGTACCTGGCGGCCCATTTGCGTGTGACGTCCCCGCGGACGACCGCCCCGAAGGATCCGCGCTCGACCATGCCCATGTAGACATGGATCATGAACAGAGCGATCGTCAGCAGCGCCGCCACGGGATGGACGATGACCGCGATCAGCCGCAGGATGCGCCAGCTCCAGGGGATCCAGTGGGGGAACCAGAGGACCAGGCCGGAGAGGAAGAGCGCGATCCCGCACCAGAAGAATCCCCAGAAGAGCGACTTCTGGCCGGCGTTGAACCGGTCTTCGGCCGGCATCTCCTCGTCCTCGTTGCGAACGTAATGCGGCAGCGCGCGCCACCACTCCCGGTCGCGCTCGGTGCTGTGCATCTGCGAGGCCCACGTCGTGTACATCCACACCACCGCAATGATGAAGATCACGCCGGCCCACGGATGCAGCTCCCGGGAGATCGTGCCGCCGCCCAGGATCACGGCGAGCCAGAAGAGCCAAGGCGACCAGAACGCCAGGCCCGTCAGCAGCAGGTAGACGTAGGAGACACCCGCCACCCAGTGCATGAGCCGTTCGTTGAACGTGTAGCGCAACACCCGCCCGTTCGGCAGCAGACACGAGTCGCTCATGGCTGGCGTCCCTCCTTCGGAATCTCGTCGTCCGCCTCGACGGTCTTCGGTCCGAAGCGCAGGTAGTGGACCCCGAGCCCGATCATGCCGCCGACCATCGCCAGGTTGCCGAGCCACTTCAGCGGGTGCTTCCAGAGCTTCACCGTCCACGGGATGTGCGGGTCCTTCGGCAGGCCGCCGTAGGCCTCGGGGTTCGTGGCATCGTGGAGGACGTAGATGACGTGGGTGCCGCCGACGCCGGCGGGATCGTAGACCCCGGCGTTGGGGTGGCCCGAGTGCTCGCGGAGCTGCAGCGCGCGCGTCTCCGCCAGCTCCTTCATGTCGTCCTTGGTGCCGAAGTGCAGGCAGCCGGTGGGACAGGCCTTGATGCACGCGGGCTCGAGCCCCTCGCTGACGCGGTCGACGCAGAGCGTGCACTTGAACACCTTGCGCGACTGCGGGCTGAACTTCGGGACGTTGAAGGGGCAGCCGGTGATGCAATAGCCGCAGCCGATGCAGTGCTCCTGCTGGAAGTCCACGATGCCGTTCGCATACTGCACGATGGCGCCGTCGGCCGGGCACGCCTCCAGGCAGCCCGGCTCCGCGCAGTGCATGCACTGGTCCTTGCGCATCAGCAGCATCAGGCTGCCGCCTTCGGGCTCGTACTCGTCGAACTTGATCAGGTTCCAGTAGTTCCATGCCGTCTCGGGCATGGTCTGGTAGCTGTTCTGGAACGTCGTGTCGCTGAAGGAGAGGCCGTTCCACTCGAGGCAGGCGACCTCGCAAGCCTTGCAGCCGATGCAGGTGGTGGTGTCGACCAGCTTGGCGACCTCGGGCTCCCGCTTGACGCCGGCGCCGGGAATGGGGCCCGCATGGCCGGAAATCCTGACTAACTCCAGATTGGCCTGGCTCATGTGCGGTCCCCTTATGCCTTCTCGAGCTTGACCAGGAAGCCCTTGAACTCGGGCGTGTAGGCGTTCGGGTCGACGACGGTCGGCGTCAACCGGTTCAACAGCGTCCGCGCGTTCTTGCCTTCGTCCTCGGCGATGCCGCGGTAGCCCTGGTGGATCGGGATGCCGATCTGGTAGACCTTCTTGCCGTCGATCGTCATCGGCTTGATGCGGCGGGTGACGAAGGCCTTGGCGACGTAGTCGCTGCGCGCGCTCGTCACCTTCACCCTGTCACCGCCTGCGATCCCCAGCTCGGCCGCAAGCTCGACCGGGATCTCCACGAACGCCTCCGGGATGAGCTGCACGTTCATCGGGTTGTTCTTGGTCCAGTAATGATAATGCTCGGTCAGCCGGTAGGTGGTGCAGATGATGTTGAATTCGCCGCCGGCCTTGGCGAACTTGTCCGCGGGGGTGGTGAGCTTCTTGACCACCGGGTTGTTCGATTGCTGCGGATGGAAGGCGTTGGCGACCGGGCTCTCGAACGGCTCGTAGTGCTCAGGGAACGGTCCGTCCGCGAACAACGCCAGCGGCGCGAAGATCCGTCCCACGCCCTCCGCGTTCATGATGAACGGTCCCATGTGGTCTCGCGGATGGGAATCCAGCTTGAAGTCGGGCACGTCGTTGCCGACCCACTTCTGCGCGGCTTCGTTCCACCAGACCTGCCGCCGTGACGGGTCCCAGGGCTTGCCGGCCGGGTCGCACGAGGCGCGGTTGTACATCACACGGCGGTTGGCCGGCCAGGACCAGGCCCAATTCTGATAGATTCCGAGCCCGGACGGGTCCTCCGTCCCCCGGCGCGCGAGCTGCGGACCGGCCTCCGTCCAGGAACCGCTGTAGAGCCAGTTGCCGCAGGAGGTCGTGCCGTCGTCCTTGAGCCACGCGAACCCCGGCAGCTGCTGGCCGGCCTTGATCTGCTGCTTGGTCTTCGGGTCCTCCAGGTCGGCCAGGGCCTTGCCGTTGACCTCCTTGGCGATCTCCGCGAGCGAAGGATGCTGCGGATCGGTGTAGGGCCAGGTGAGGTTCAGGATGGGATCGGGGAACTTCCCGCCCTCCTTCTTGTACAGCTCCCGCACCTTCAAGAAGATCTGCGCGAGGATGTCCTGGTCCAGCCGCGCCTGCCCTGGCGGCGGCAGCGCCGCGTTCTTCCACTGCACCCAGCGGGAGGAGTTGGTCATCGAGCCGTCCTTCTCGGCGAACCCGGCGCACGGCAGGCGATAGACCGTCGTGTTGATCTGCTGCATCTCCTCCTTGGTGATGCCCGGGGACTTCCAGAACTCGCTGGTCTCGTCGGGATAGATCTCGCCGACCACCAGCCAGTCGGCCTTCTTCAGGGCCTCGATGTTCTTCTGGGAGTCCGGGCCGATCGCCACGCCGTTCATGCCGAAGGCGAACATACCCTTGACGCTGCCCTTGTACATGTTGTCCCAGATGTTGGTCCACGAGTAGTTGCGGTCCACCCGCGGCAGGTAGTTGAAGGCCCAGTCGTTGTCCTTGGTCGCGGCGTCGCCGTACATCGCTTTCAGCAGCGAGACGGCGAACTTCGGGGTGTTCGACCAATAGTTGTAGGAGTCCCACTCGCCGGGCTTCGCGGCGGTCGGCGTGGTGCGCTTGAGATAGCCCGCGAGGTCCACGTCCGCGGGGAGCGGCACTTTCAGGTAGCCCGACAGGTTGTCGAAGATGCCGCACATGTCCGTGGCGCCCTGGATGTTGGAGTGCCCGCGCAGCGCGTTGACGCCGCCGCCGGCCCGGCCGACGTTGCCCAGCAGCAGCTGCAGCATCGCCGCGGTGCGGATGATCTGCGTGCCGAAGGTGTGCTGGGTCCACCCCACGGCATAGATGATGGTGGCGACTTGCTTCGTGTCGCCGTCCTTGCGGTGAGAGGTGAACAGGTCGGCGGCCTTCAGGAAATCATCCTTCGGAATGCCGGTCACGCGCTCGACCATCTCCGGCGTGTAGCGCGAGTACTGCCGCTTGAGCAACTGGAAGACGCAGCGCGGGTGCTGCAGCGAGAGGTCGTAGGCGACGTTCGGCGGCATGCCGGCGGGCGGCGGCGGGGCGCCGGCGGTCCCGTGCGCGGCTGGCTTGGCGGCCGCGGCTACGGGAGCCGCGCCGGCCACGGTGCCTGGCTTGGCGGCCGCACCTGAGGCGGCGGGCTTCGCAGTCGTGCCGGTGCCGGCGGCGGGCGCGGCTGGCGTCGATGGCGTGGCTCCCCCGGCCGGAGCCGTGGCGGGCGCGGCAGGAGTTGCCGCCGCGGCGATGCCCGTCGCCGCGCCGGCAGCGGCGCCCGCCGGCGTCATGCTGCCACCCGCTTCATAGTTCCAGGTGGACTTGTCGTAGACCTGCGTCGCGGGGTCGTACCCGGAATACAGGCCGTCCTCCGGCAGCTTGAAGCCTTCCTTGACGATGAACGCGGCGTTGGTGTAATTGACCAGGTAGTCCTTGGCCAGCCGGTGGTTCTCGATGGCGTAGCGGATCATGCCGCCCAGGAACGCGATGTCCGCCCCGGCGCGGATCTGCAGGAAGAGGTCGGCAGTGGCCGCGGTGCGCGTGAAGCGCGGGTCCACCACGATCATCTTGGCGTTACGGACCCGCTTCGCCTCGATTGCCCACTTGAAGCCGCATGGGTGGTTCTCCGCGGGATTGCCACCCATGATCAACATCATGTCGGTGTTCTTGATGTCGGTAAAACCATTGGTCATCGCCCCGCGTCCGAATGATGGTCCCAAACTTGAGACCGTGGGGCCGTGTCAGACCCGGGCCTGGTTTTCCAGGTAGCAGACCCCCAGGCTGCGCATGGCCTTGACGACCAGGTAGTTGAACTCGTTGGTGTCCGTGCAGCCGCCGGTGAAGGCGATCCCCTCGCAGCGATTGGCCGGCCGGCCCTGGGCGTCCTTCTCGACGAACGAGGCGTCGCGGGTCTTCTTGACCAGGTGGCCGATGTCGTCGATCGCCTTGTCCCAGGAGATGTCCTCCCAGTGATCCGAGCCGGGCCGCCGGACCTGCGGCTTGGTCAGTCGCCGCGGGTTCAGGATGTCCTGCTCGAGCGAGGAGCCCTTCGGGCACAGGGTGCCCTTGTTGATCGGGTGGTCCGGGTCGCCCTCGACGTGGATCACCTGGGGGGTGACGTTCTTGGCCTTGTCGCCCAGCGTGTAGATGATCACTCCGCAGCTCACCGCACAGTACGGGCAGGTGGAGCGCGTCTCCGTGGCGCGTGCGATCTTCAGCTCACGCACCTGCGCCGCGGCCGGGGCCAGGTCGAAGCCGAAGACCGTGGCGGCCGCGCCGCCGATCGCGCCTGCCTTCAGGAAGTCCCTACGGGTGGGATTCATCGGTGTACCTCCCCTCGAAGCCCTCGATGCCCCCGGCACGGAACGGCGTCCGGACCCGTGCTGAGGCGACCCGGGAGCGACAACTGGTGGAAGCTCCGGCGAGTGACTCTCATCTGCCCTCCTATGAGATGGGATTGCCTGCCGGCTTCTCTACCATAGAACCCCGACCCTGGCAAGGTGGCCAGCGGCGTCGCGCCACCTCGCTGTGGATCGCCTGGCAATCGCCCAGCTGATTCCGCACGGGAGGGCCGGGTCGGTCGCGCAGGGCCCTGATGCCGAAGCCGCGGCACCGCGTGCTAGCCTTGCCGTATGGCGGTGCAGCGCTCCTCGAGCGAGCGAACGGCAGGGCCAGCGCCAACCACGGCCGGTGCCGCTGGCGTGGCCGGAACGGTAGGCGCGGCAGGCGCCGCAGGCGCGGCCAGCGCCGCCGGCGTGGCGGGCACGGCGGTGCGGACCACGGTCGTGGCCCACGAGGCCGGCAAGATCGAGCGGCGCTCGGACTTGCTCGCCGCCGAGGAGCCGCTCGAGATGCGGGTCACGGCCGAGGAGGGGGGGCGCCGGGTGCGCCACGGCGTGGCCGTGACCATGCGCACCCCGGGTCACGACTTCGAGCTCACGGCCGGCTTCTTCTTGAGCGAGGGGATCGTCGCGTCACGGGAGGCGATCTGGAGCATCGCCTACTGCCAGGAGGCGGACGAGCCGAACGTCGTCGAGGTCCACCTCCGGCCGGACGTGCCCTTCGATCCGCTGCGCTTCAGCCGCAACGTCTATACCACCTCGAGCTGCGGGGTCTGCGGCAAGACCTCGATCGACCTGGTGCGCGCCGTCTGCCCGGCGCGGCCGCAGGGCCGCGAGCGGATCGCGCCCGAGGTGCTGACCGGCCTGCCCGAGACCCTGCGCCGGGCGCAGCCGGTCTTCTCGCGCACCGGCGGGCTGCACGCGGCCGGTCTCTTCGACGCCGCCGGCCGCCTGCTGCTGCTGCACGAGGACGTCGGCCGCCACAACGCCCTCGACAAGGTGATCGGCACGCTGCTGCTGGACGGCGCGCTGCCGGCCTCGGACCGGGTGCTGCTGGTCAGCGGCCGCGCCAGCTTCGAGCTGGTGCAGAAGGCCCTCGCCGCCGGCATCCCGGTGCTCGCCGCCGTGGGAGCGCCCAGCAGCCTCGCGGTCGAGCTGGCGCGCGAGCTCGGCCTGACCCTGGTCGGCTTCCTCCGCGACGGCCGCTTCAACGTCTACTCAGGAGAAGACCGCATCACTCTGGGGTAAGAATCCCCGACCGGGCCGCGGGAGAAGGCAAAGGCGATCGACCCCACCGCCGACTCGAGCGCGAGCAGAGGTCAGCGAAAGTGACAACCGCCGTCCCGCCGCCATTGACATAGATCTTTCCCAGAAAAGCCTCGTTGGAAGCGGCGATGAGCCGCTTGACCCACTTGATTTTTCGCCAGAAGAGGTCGGCCAGCTCCTGGCACATATGATCACGTCAAGAACGACCGGACGATGGGACGACGGGATCCAATTCCTCCCTCTCGGTCAGTCAGAAGAGCGCCGATAAGCCCAGTGGGGCGACTTGGGCCTGCCAGCCAAGACGATCTTGGCTAGCGGCCCTTCCTGTCGCTGTGTCCTGCGTTCGTGCCCTCTCGCGGCTCGCCACCCCCTCTCCGGGTTGGAAGACGGCGAGGCCCTACTACAAGCCGCCTGCCATCGGATGGCCGAGCACCCAACCACCTGAAAACACGCTGGTTATGTGGATCTATCCAAGTCCGCCCTCAGTTCCTGGAGTCAAGGGATGTGGCCGCCGACCGCCAAACCCAACCGCTCGCATCAGCGCAAAGCCGCGTCCAGCTTGAAATCGACGCCCGCTCACGACTCATGTCAAAGGATTAGGACGGCTGCCAGATCGTTTGACGCAGGAAGTGGTCCTTCGGTCTGAGATTTGCTTGGAACCGCTGTAGCGTTTACTAGACGATCGATGACTCCGACCGATCAATCCTTGGATGCAAGCACCGACAGGACCTCTGCCTAGGCGGGTGCGGATTCAGGCTCAACCCGGCTTGGACTCTGCCCTCAGCCACTCGGCCAGGTGGGCCAGGAAGGGCTCCAGGTCGTCGGTGTCGGGGAGGGTGATGGCCAGCTTGCCGGCGAGGGTGCGCTCGATCTTGCCTTCGCCTTCGAGGACCAGGGCCACCTGCAGGGCTTCGCGGTCGACGGGCACCTCGTCGGTGACGGCGAAGACGCGGTTCATGATCTGCTGATCGAGGATGCGCATGGCCCCATGCTACATTGGCGGCATGGAGCTCGAGCCGGCGACGGACCTGTTCCTCTCCCTGACGCCGGAGAAGGTGCTGGCCGCCGTCGAGGCGGCCGGCCTGCGCTGCAACCCCGTCTGCTACCCCCTGAACTCGTTCGAGAACCGGGTCTACGAGGTCGAGCTCGAGGACCGCACGCGGATCGTCGCCAAGTTCTACCGGCCGGGGCGGTGGAGCGAGGAGCAGATCCTCGAGGAGCACCAGTTCCTGCACGAGCTCGACGAGGACGAGGTGCCGGTCTGCCCGGTGCGGCCGTTCCCCGACGGCTCGACGCTGCGCCGCATCGACCACATCTACTACTCGCTCTCCGACCGCAGCGGCGGCCGGGCGCCCGACGAGCTGGACGGCACCGCCGCCTGGCGGCTGGGCATGCTGGTCGGACGCCTGCACAACGTCGCCGCGCGCCGCCCGGCCGAGCACCGCCTGCGGCTGACCCCCGAGCGCTTCATCCGCGAGGACGTCGCCTGGCTCGACGAGCACGCCACCCTGCCGCCCCATCTCCGCCAGCGCTACTTCGACGCGGCGCTGGCGATCGCCGACCAGCTCGACGGCGCCCTGGCGGCGCTCACTGCGCTCGATCCGGGGCAGATCCATAGGCTGCACGGCGACCTCCATCTCGGCAACGTGCTGCTGCGCGACGGCCTGCTGCGCGTCCTCGACTTCGACGACATGGTGGTGGGGCCCGCCGTCCAGGACCTCTGGCTGGCGCTGCCCGGCCGCGACTCCTGGGCGCTCGCCCTGCGCGAGCGGTTCCTCGAGGGCTACGAGCAATTCCGGACCTTCGACCGCTCGACCCTGCGCCTGATCGAGCCGCTGCGCGGGCTGCGCGTCATCCACTATGCGGCGTGGCTGGCGCGTCGCTGGCACGACCCGGCCTTCCCCGCCGCCTGGCCGCACTTCGGCACTCTCGACTACTGGCAGCGCGAGACCGACGACCTCGAGGAGCAGCTCGCCCTCGTCCGCGGCGAGCTCGCGCCGCCCGCGCGCAGCCCGGGCGACGGCGACAGCGAGGAGAGGCCGCCGGAGGAAGCGACCCTCACCAACCGCGACTTCTTCTGGGACTGGGAAGGTTGACTCAGGTCGTGTCCTTAGGTTGCGTCCTTGCCTCCCTCCCGCCGTTGGGCGAGGGCCAAGTCTAGACGGCCGCGGCGAGTGTGCTAGCATCCGCGCCGCCTTCGCCGGCCATGCGGCCGGGCGGCATTCCATGGAAATCCACGAGCACATCCTCGCGACCCTGGGCGACACTCCGCTCGTCCGGCTGCGGCGGTTCCATCCCACCGGGGCGGCGCTGGCGGCGAAGCTCGAGTACTTCAACCCCGGCGGCAGCGTCAAGGACCGGATCGGCACGGCGATGATCGAGGCCGGCGAGCGCGCCGGCCTGCTGCGGCCCGGGGGCACCATCGTCGAACCCACCTCCGGCAACACCGGCGTCGGCCTGGCGATGGCGGCCAACCTGCGCGGCTACCGCCTGATCTGCACCGCTCCGGACAAGATCCCGGCGGAGAAGGTGGCGCTGCTCGAGGCGCTGGGAGCCCGGGTCATCGAGTGCCCGACCAACGTCCCCGCCGACGATCCACGCTCCTATTACAAGGTGGCCGAGCGCCTGCGCGACGAGGCCGGCGCCTACCTGCCCTACCAGTACTACAACCAGGCGAACCCCGAGGCGCACTACCACTCGACCGGCCCCGAGATCTGGCGCCAGACCGACGGCCGCGTCACCCACTGGGTGGCCGGCGTCGGCACCGGCGGCACGATCAGCGGCGTCGGCAAGTTCCTCAAGGAGCGCAACCCGGCGGTGCGCGTCATCGGCATCGACACCGTCGGCAGCGTCTACGTCTACTACAAGCAGCACGGCGAGCTGCCGCCGCCCGAGCAGATCCACCAGTACCTGATCGACGGCATCGGCGAGGACTTCCTGCCTGCCTGCGTCTGGTGGGAGTACATCGACGAGGTGATCGCGGTCGACGACCAGGCCGCCTACCACGCGGTGATGGAGCTCGCCAGGAAGGAATCGATCTTCATCGGCTCCTCCGGCGGCGCCGCCGCCGCCGGCGCCCGCCGCGTCGCCCAGTCGTTGCCCGACGACGCCCTGGTGGTCACCCTCTTCCCCGACTCCGGCGAGCGCTACCTCTCGAAGCTGAACCGCGCCTGGCTGCGCGAGCACGGCCTGCTCGACGCCGCCGCCGACGACGAGCCCGCGGCAGGAAGCTAGGCGGGGGTCGCCGAGAGTCGCCGGGACGCCGGGCCGTGGCGATCGCCGTCGGCCCTATGTATCGATCGTCTTCTGCGCGTTGCGGAAGAGCCGCCAGCAGAGCACGCCGAAGACCGCCGCGCACAGGATGCCGCCCCAGACGGCGTGGTTCTTGAAGGCGCCGTAGGCAGGGATGAGATTGCCGACGTCGATCCTCTCGAGCAGCGTCGGCTTCTCCATCTTGAGGACGGAATCGCCGAAGAAGGCGACCAGGGCGATCAGCACGCCGCCGAGCGAGCCGCCCGCCACCAGGCCGGTGGCGTAGAGCATCCCCGAGGAGAGCTCGCTCTCCTGCTTGCGGCGGGCCACCCGGTCGGCCACCGCCTTCACCATGCCGCCGATCCAGATCGGGAAGGTGGTCGACAGCGGCAGGTATGCCCCGACCGCCCAGGACAGGGCGTGCGCCCCGGCCATCTGAGCCATGAACGCCAGGCCGACGCCGACCAGCACCGGGGCCCAGGGCAGGTTCTGGGCCAGGAGGCCCTTGATGATGGTCGCCATCAGCGTCGCCTGGGGAGCGGCAAGCTTCGGGCCGCCGATGCCGTGCAGCTCGTCGCCGCGGTAGGTCTGGTCGAGCAGGAAGAGGGTGCCGCCGATGACCAGGGTCGACACCAGCACGCCGATGATGAAGCCGATCTGCTGGCGGCGCGGGGTGGCGCCGACCAGGAAGCCGGTCTTCAGGTCTTGCGACGTCGCGCCGGCGTTGGCGGCCGCGATGCACACCAGCGCGCCGACGCACAGCGCGACCGACTGGTAGACGTCGCCGGTCCTGCCTACCAGCACGAAGACGAGGCAGGTCGCCATCAGTGTCGCGATCGTCATCCCCGAGATCGGGTTCGAGGAGGTGCCGATGATGCCGACGATGCGGCTCGACACGGTGACGAAGAAGAGCCCGAAGACGATCACCAGGAGGCCCATGAGCAGCGAGCCGGGGAACGTGCCGTGCGGGAAGTGCGGCAGCACCGTGATGATCAGCGCCAGGACCAGCGAACCGATGATCACCACCCTGATGCTGAGGTCGTCCTCGGTGCGCACCTTCTTGACTTCTCCGGCCCCCCCGCGCAGCGATTTCACCGATTCGCTGAACGCCGAGACGATGGTGGGCAGGGTCTTGATGAGCGTCACCACGCCGGCGCAGGCGACGGCCCCGGCGCCGATGTAGCGGATGTAGGCCCGGTAGATCCACTCCGCGTGGGCGTGGGACGCGCGCCACCCTGCCGAGAAGCCGAGGTCGGTCAGGTCCTTGACCAGGCGCTGCTCGGGCACCAGCCAGGAGATGAGCGGGATGAGCGCCAGCCAGGCCAGCACGCCGCCCGAGGCGAGCTCGCCGGCGATCTTGGGGCCGATGATGTAGCCCAGGCCCAGGTACTCCGGCGTGACGTCGCTCTGCAGCGTGGCATCCGGATAGATGCTGGCGGCCTTGGTGCGGAACCAGGTCGCGGTCTCGTTCCAGAGGCCGAGGATGCCGTAGAGGAACTTGTAGAGCAGCGCCACTCCCACGCCCGCGAACACCAGCTTCGCCAGGTCGCCGCCGCGCTCGCCGGCGATGAGCACGTCAGCGCAGGCCGTGCCCTCCGGGTACGGCAGGTTGCCGTGCTCCTTGACGATCAGGGCGCGGCGCAACGGGATCATGAACAGCACCCCGAGCGTGCCGCCGACCGCCGACAGCACGAAGATGGTCAGGTAGTTGAAGTAATTGGCGCCGTAGGCGAGGAAGAGCAGCGCCGGCACGGTGAACACGACGCCGGCCGCCACCGACTCGCCGGCGGAGCCGATCGTCTGCACGATGTTGTTCTCGAGGATCGTGGACTTGCCGAGCCGCTTGAAGACGGCGATGGACAACACCGCGATCGGCACCGAGGCGGACACCGTCAGGCCGGCGCGCAGCGCCAGGTAGACCGTGGCGGCGCCGAACAGGATGCCGAACAGCGCCCCGAGGGCGATCGCCCGGGGGGTGAACTCCGCGATCTCTTGCGAAGCGGGAACGAAGGGCTGGAACTTCTCGGGGCTCGTCTCGGCCATCGCACCCTCCAAGCCGGAAGCACGCGTCGCTGCGGTGGGACCGGCGGCGATGCTACGACGGACTGCCGAACCGGCGCAACCGCGGCGTCGTGGCCGTCGTGGCCGGGGGTCCGTCGCCGCGGCCCACGGCCGCCCGGCGATGACCGCCTCACCCGGCGCGGCCCTCGCGCTATTCGCCGTCGACGCGGTCGAGGTGCGCCGCGTCGGAGTCGCCCATCTCGATTCCGCCGCCGGGGAAGTACTCCCGCCAGCGCCGCGAGACCAGCGCCGCCGTGCCGGGGTCGGCACGCAGCTCGCGCGGGAAGCCGGGCTTCAGGCGCGCGTCGATCAGCACCGGCGGCTGGTAGGCGAGGTGGTTGCGCGTCACCGTGGCCGCGGCGGCATGG
>DATDGZ010000050.1:0-1765 GCA_036521795.1 Thermoanaerobaculia bacterium
CGAGCTTGCGCCGAGGAAGGCCGCCAGGGCAGCTGCCACGCCGAGCGGGAGCATCGCCTAGACCTCCGCAGCGCCGGAGCGCCGCCGGCGGATGGCGACCGCCGCCGTGGCGCCCAGGAGCGCGACCATCGAGCCCAGGCCCCATTCGTTGAGGGTCGGGATGGCCTGCGGCGGCGGCGGCGGCGTGCCCGCGGTGACCGGCGTCTCGGTCGGTCCCGGCGTCGACGGCGGCGGCGGCGGGCCACTCTCGTCCGGCGGGATGTTGCCGCCGGTGGTTGCGACCTGCGCCGCGACCTCGGTGATGCCCGCAGGCAGCGGCGAGTTGACCGTCACGTCCCAGCCGACCGTCGCCGTGCCGCCGGCGGCGAGATCGCCGAGCGCCACCGCGACGGTCGTGTCGCTCGCGCCGTTGCCGGCGCTCACGACGCCCTGGCTGGTCGTGACCGACCCCGCCACGAGCGTCGTGTTGGCGTCGAGCGACGCCTGCTCGAGGAGCGCGGTCAGCGTGCTCGCCGTCTGGTTCGGGACGGTCAGCGTGTAGTGGATCAGATCCCCCGGCAGCGCCGGGCCGCTGTGGCCCACCGTCGCCGCGAGCGTCGTATCGACCGCGAGCGCCGGCGGGGTCGAGACGGCGCCGCAGGCCTCCGGCACCGCCGCCTGCGCCGGCCGCCCTCCGCGCCGGAGGGCGGCTCGCAGCGCCTTGGCGGCCGCTTCGGGCAGGAGCGCGACGCCGCTCACGCAGGCGGCGTTCGAGATCACGGCCGCGGGCGGGAGCGTCGCGGCCGCGTCGACCGCGAAGACCACGGCCTGGCTAGAGCCGGCCGGAACGCTCGCCAGGTTGAGCGAGCAGCTCGAGCCGGCCGACGCCGCCGCACACGACCAGCGCGCGTCGCTCGCCCCCGCGTCGAAGCGCGAGAGCGCCGGCACCGTCTCGGTGACGACCGCGGCGCCGAGGTCCTCATTGCCGCTGTTCGAGACCGTGAGCGTGAAGGCAAGCACCGCGTTCGGCACGACCGCGCCGCCGCCGTAGGTCTTCACCAGATGCAGGCTCGGCTGGCCGGTCGTCGGGATGCTCGTCGAGCCGCAGGCGCTCGGCACGCCGGCGGCCGCCGCGCAGGCCTGATTGTCGATCGTCGCGGCGCCGGCCGGCAGCGGCGACTCGATCGCGACGACGAGGGTCAGCACCGCCGACGCTCCGGCCGGGAGCGACGGGATCGCCGCCGTGCAGGTCGTGCCCGCCGCAGTGCCCGGGCAGACCCAGGCCGCCGAGCTGCCCGTTGCGACGTAGGTCGTGAGGCCCGGGACGAGCTCGGTCACGGTGACGTTCGCGGCGCCTTCGTTGCCGGTGTTCTGGACCGTGATCGAATAGATCAGGTTGGATCCCGGGGCACCTGTTCCGGCGACTGCCTTGTGGACCGCGAGGAGCGCCATGCCGGTCGTCGGGATGATGGCCGTGCTGCAGCTCTCCGGCGCGCTGGCCGCGTCCGCGCAGGCCGTGTTTGAGACGGTCCCGACGCCCGCGGGCAGCGGGCTCGCGACGACGACCGAGAACTGGGCGCTGGCCGAGCCGCCGAGCGCCGCCACGTTGCCGAGGGCGAGCGAGCAGGTCGAGCCCGGGCCCGTGCCGGAGCACGACCAGCCGCCTCCCCCGGCCCAGGTCGTGTTGGCCGGCACCGTCTCGTCGAGCGTCACCGGGCCGGAGTCCTGGGTGCCGCTGTTGACGACCGAGAGGTTGAAGACGACCGTGCCGCCGGGAGTGCCGGTG
>DATDGZ010000051.1:0-7255 GCA_036521795.1 Thermoanaerobaculia bacterium
GATCGCCGTCGACCAGGCGTCCCAGGCGATGTGATGCGCGGTGAGCAGCAGCACGTGCTCCGCGGCGCCGAGCCGCAGCAAGCGCCCGCGCAGCAAGAGGCCGGCGGCAAGGTCGAAGGGTGCGCGGGCGTCCGCGGCGGCCAGGCGCGCGGTCTCCCCCGCGGCCGCCGCGGCAGGCACTCCGGACAGGTCGACGATCGGCAGGGCGAACCGTCCGGCCGCATGCGCCTCCTGCATCACGCGGTGCGCCACCACCACGAAGCGGGTGCGCAACGCATCGTGGCGGCGCACCACCTCGCCGAGGCCGGCCGCCAGGGCCGCCACCTGCAGCCGGCCGCGCAGGCGGACCGCCACCGGCAGGTGGTAGGCGGTGCTGCCGGGATCGAGCTGCGCCAGGAACCAGAGCCGCTCCTGGGCGAACGACAGCGGTGCGGCACCGGCGTGGCGCGGCAGGGTGGCCGTCTCGCGCCGGGCGGTGGCGATCCGCTCGGCGAGGCCGGCGATGGTGGGGGAGGCGAAGACGTCGCGCAGCGCCAGCTCGATCCCGAGGGCTTCCCGCACCCGTGAGACCAGTTGCGTGGCGAGCAGCGAGTGGCCTCCCAGGTCGAAGAAGTCCTGCTCGACGCCGGCGGGCTCGACTCCGAGCAGCTGCGTCCACAGCCGGGCGAGCACCTCCTCGACCGGGGTGCGCGGCGGCCGGTGGCTGGTCTCGCCGGTGCCCGCGTCCTCGCCCTCCAGGCTCTCCGGCTCCGGCAGCGCGTCGCGGTCTAGCTTCAGGTTCGCGGTCCACGGCAGGTGCGGCAGCGTGACGAAGGCGGCGGGCACCATGGAGGCGGGCAGGCGCTCGCCGAGGTAGACGCGCAGCCTCCGGCCCAGGGTGGACGCGCCGCTCGCGCCCGCGGCCGGGCTGGCAGCGGAGCCCTCGGCGGCCACCACGTACGCCACCAGGCGCTTGCCGCCGGTGGCGGGCTCGTCGCGGTCGACGACCGCCACCTCGCGCACCTCGGGATGGCGGGCCAGGACCGCCTCGATCTCGCCGAGCTCCAGCCGGATGCCGCGGATCTTGACCTGGCGGTCGATGCGCCCCAGGAACTCGAGGGCGCCGTCGGCGCGCCATCGCGCCAGGTCGCCAGTGTGGTAGAGGCGGCCTCCCGCCTCCCCGGCGTCGCGGCAGAAGGGGTCGGGTGAGAACGCGGCGGCGGTCAGCTCCGGCCTCCCGAGATAGCCGCGCGCCAGGCAGACGCCGGCGATGCAGAGCTCGCCGGGCGCTCCCCTGGGCACCTCGCGGCACCCGCGGTCGAGCAGGTAGAGGCGCGCGCCGGCGATCGGCCGGCCGATCGGCACGCTCGCCCCGGCCAGGGCATCCGGACCGGCAGGGTCGGTCCGGCACCGCCATTCGGCGACCGAGATCGTGGCCTCGGTCGGGCCGTAGCGTGAGACGAGGAGCGGTGGGGCGCCGGCGCCGGTGCCCCCGGACCCGGCGCCGGCGCCTGCGCCCGCGGCGGCGGCGAAGGCCGAGCCATAGCGCTGCGGCAGGTCGCCGGGCACGCGGTCGCCGCCGGTGACGACGAGGCGCAGCGCGCGGCTGCGCAGGAACGCTTCTTCGCCGAGCAGCGCCGGGAACAACGCCGGCGGGAGGGCGAGGTTGGTGACCTCGCGGGCGGCGATCAGGCGCGCCAGGTAGGCGGCATCCTGCTGGCGCCCCGGCTCGGGCAGCACGACCGCCGCGCCAACCCACAAGGGGGCGAAGACCTCGAGCACCGAGACGTCGAAGCCGAGACGGGTGCGCTGCAGCACGCGGGCGCCCGGCGCGAGATCGGCGGCGACCTGGAAGCGCAGGCGGTTGGCCACCGCGCGATGGGAGACGACCACGCCTTTGGGCGTCCCGGTGGAGCCGGAGGTGTAGAGCACGTAGGCAGCGGTGTCGGCGCCGGCGCGCGGCCACACCGGCGGACGGGAGGCGGGGCCGGACCAGGGTTCTTGGTCACGACCGGATTCCTGGGCCGAGTCCTCGAGGAGCACGGGGCGGACCGTGGATGGCAGGCGGCCGGCGGCCCGCTCGCCAGCCCGCTCACCAACAAGAACCACCTGCGCCCCCGCGTCGGCGAGCAGGGCGGCCAGGCGCTCCGGCGGGTGGGCGGGGTCGAGCGCCAGGTACGCTCCGCCGGCCTTGAGGATGGCCAGCAGGCCGGCCACCATCGCGAACGACGGTTCGGCGCAGATGCCGGCGATGCTCTCCGGTCCCACCCCCTGGGAGCGCAGGGCTCGCGCCAGCCGGTTCGCCCACGCCTCGAGCTCCCCGTAGGTGAGCGTCCGCTCGCCGGCCGCGGGCTCTCGGTGCTCGACCAGGGCCAGCGCCGCGGGGTCGCGCGCCGCCTGGCGCTCGAACGGCTCGTGAACCAGGTCGTCGCCGTCGCCGCCTGCCACCCAGGCGGTGGCCTGCCACTCGCAGAGCATCTGGTGGCGCTCGGCCGGCGAGAGCAGCGGCAGCTCCGAGAGGCTGCAGTCGGCTCGCGCCGCGATCCCCTGCAGCAGGTGGCGCAGCTGCTCACCGAACCGCTCGACGGTCGCCGGGTCGAAGAGCTCGGCGCGGTACGTCCAGGCCCCGTGCAAGCCGCCCGCCGCGGCCCTCGCGACGGCGAGCGACAGGTCGAACTTGGCAGTGCCGCTGTCGGTGTCCAAGTACTCGACCGCGAGGCCGGCGAGGGGCACTTCCGGCAGCGGTGGCTGCAAGGCGAACACCACCTGGACGAAAGGCGTCTCCGCCAGCCCGCGCCGCGGCGCCAGCTCGGCGACCAGCCTGTCGAAGGGGACGTGCTGGTGGGCGAAGCCGGCCAGCGCCACTTGCCGCACGCGCGCCAGGAGCTCGCCGAAGCCTGGGTCGCCCGCCAGGTCGAGGCGCAGCACCAGGGTGTTGAAGAAGGGGCCGATGAGGTTCTCGGTCTCCAGCCGGTCGCGGGTGGCGACGACGGTGCCGACCGCCATGTCGTCCTGGCCGCCGTAGCGCCGGAGCAAAGTCGCGAAGGCTGCCAGCAGCGTCATGTAGAGGGTGGCGCCCTGGCGCTGACCCAGTGCGGCCAGCTCCGCCGCGAGGGCGGCGGGCACCGCCCAGGGGCGGCGGGCGCCGCGCGGGCTCGGCACCGCGGGGCGTGGCCGGTCGAGCGGCAGGTCGAGCCGCGGCGGCTCGCCGCGCGCGCCGGCCAGCTGCTCCCGCCACCAGGCCAGCTCGGCCGCCAGGACCTCGCCCGAGAGCCATTCGCGCTGCCAGCGAGCGAAGTCGGCGTACTGGATGGGCAGCTCGGGCAGCAAGCCGCCGGCGGCGGCCGCATCATCGGCGGCGGCAACGTCGCGCGCGGCGGCGGCATAGCAAGCGGCCAGCTCCCTGGCCAGGATCTCGAGCGACGAGCCGTCGGCGACCATGTGGTGCAGGCTCAGCAGCAGCACGTGCTCGCCATCGGCGGCGTGGCGCGCCGATCCCACGGCGCCGCGGGACGAAGTGGCAGGCGAGAGGCCGGCAATGCGCAGCAGGGCCGTCCGCAGGAGCGGGCCGACGGCGAGATCGAACGGGCGCCGGGCTTCCTCCCGGATCAGGCCGGCCGCCGTTGCCGCCCGGCACGCGGGCGGCAGGCTGGAGAGATCGATCACCGGCAGCGCCGCCGCGCCGCCGCCGGGTGCGGCCACGGCAACCGCCACGCTGCCATGGGGGCCGCCGTCCCGCGCCACGAAGACGGTGCGCAGCACCTCGTGACGGCGGCGGACCTGGTCGATGGTCCAGGCAAGGGCCGCGACGTCGAGCGGGCCCACGAGACGCAGGGCGCCCGGCAGGTTGTAGGTGGGGCTCCCCGGTTCCAGCCGGTCGAGGAACCAGAGCCGTTCCTGGGCGAACGAGAGCGCCGCCTCCGGTGCCCCGGCCGCGCCGCGGTCCTCCCGCCGCAGGCGCCGGATGGGCGCCGGCGGCGGGCGCCCGGCGCGCTCCAGGCTCTCCACCTCCCGTGCCAGCTCCTCCAGCCGGGAGAGCTGCAGCAGCCTGGGGAGCGGCATCTCGACGCCCGTCAGGTCGCGCAGCCGCGCCGCCACCCGCACGGCCAGCAACGAGTGGCCGCCGAGGCGGAAGAAGTCGTCGCCCGGCCCGACCTGCTCGCGGCCGACCCCCAGGACCTCGGCCCACACTCCGGCGAGCAGCTCCTCGACCGGAGTGCTCAGAGCACCGCGGCCGGCGTCGCCGCGCCGCAGCTCCCGTGGCGGCGGCGGTGCGGGGGCCGGCAGCGCCCGGCGGTCGAGCTTGCCGCTGGGAGAGAGCGGCAGGCGATCGAGGGCCACGTAGTCGGCCGGCACCATGTAGTCGGGCAACCGCAGGCGCAGGAAGTCGCGCAGCTCCGGGATCTCCGGGGCCACCGCTCCGGGCCGCGCCACGAAGTAGGCGACCAGCCGCCGGCCGGTGTCCTCGCCCTGCGCCACCACCGCCGCCTGGCCCACCGCCGGATGCCGCAGCAGCGCCGACTCGACTTCGCCGAGCTCGATGCGGAAGCCGCGCACCTTGACCTGGAGATCGATCCGCCCCAAGAACTCGAGGTCGCCGTCGGCGCGCTGGCGCACCAGGTCGCCGGTGCGATAGAGGCGCGCGCCCGGCTCGCCGCCGAAGGGATCCGGCACGAACCGCGCGGCGGTCAGCTCCGGGCGTCCCGCGTAGCCGCGTGCCACTCCGTGGCCGCCGATCCACAGCTCGCCGGGCGCCCCGGGCGGCATCGGCTCGCAAGCCCCGCCTGATGCTCCGCGCCGGTCCACCACGTAGAGGCGGGTGTTGGCAATGGGGCGGCCAAGCCCCACGGCCGCGCCGCGGTCCGCCGCGGCCACGGCATCCGCGGGGTCCGCGCCGTCCGCGGGGTCCGCGCCGTCCGCCGGTTCCGCCGTGGTCACCCGCCGGGCGGTCGACCAGACCGCGGTCTCGGTGGGACCGTAGACGTTCCACAGCTCGACGCCACGGGCGAGCAGCGCCGCGGCCAGCTCCCGCGGCAGCGCCTCGCCGCCGCACAGCGCCACGAGACCCGGCTGTCCCTGCCAGCCGGAGTCGAGCAGCAGGCGCCAGGTCGCCGGGGTCGCCTGCATCGCCGTCACGCCCGCGGCCGCCAGCCGCGCCGCCAGGCGGCGTCCGTCGGCCGCCTCCTCGCCGTTCACCACCTCGACCCGGCCGCCCAGGGCCAGCGGCAGGTAGATCTCGAGTCCCGCGATGTCGAAGGCCAGGGTGGTGAGAGCCGGCACCACCGGCCACTGGCCGGCCGCGCCGAGGCCCGGCCGCTCGGCCATCGAGCGGAGGAAATTGACCACCGCGCGGTGGGGCAGCCCCACTCCCTTCGGTCTGCCCGTCGAGCCCGAGGTGTAGATCAGGTAGGCAAGGCTCTCCGGCCCGGCGCCGGACAGGGGCGAGGCCAGGCCGGAGCTCTCTTCGGCGTCGATCCACTCCCGCTCCCGATCGAGGCAGACGACGTACGGTCCGGCGGCGGCTTCGTTGGCCGTCGAGGAGCCGGCGCCCAGTTGCTCCAGCCAGCGCTCCTCGGTCAACAGCACGGCCGGCGCGCTGTCGGCGAGCACCAGCGCCAGGCGCTCGGCGGGGTGGGCCGGGTCGAGCGGCACGTAGGCGCCGCCCGCCTTCAGGATGCCGAGCAGCGCCACCACCATCTCCGGCGAGCGCCCGACGCACAGCGCGACTCGCGCCTCCGGCCCGACGCCCAGGCGCTGCAGGTAGCGCGCCAGGCGATTGGCCCGCGCCTCCAGCTCGCCGTAGGTCAGCGTCACGCCCTGGCCGGCGACTGCCGGCGCCGCCGGCCGCCGCGCCGCCTGCCACTCGAAAAGCTCGTGCACGAGCGCAGCCGTTGGCGACAGCCGAGCCGACGTCTCCGGCAAGCCCGGTACCAGCTCCTCCATCGTCGGCAGCGCCGCGACCGGCTCCCTCGTCTCCGGCAGACCCGCCGTTGCCGGCGGCGGCCGCCGCCAGCCGGTGGCGGTGTCGTTCCACTCGCGCAGCAGCTGCTGGCCCTCCGCGGCGCCGAGCAACGGCAGGTCGCGGATCCTGCGCCGCGGCCCGCCGCCGGAGTCGCCGCGGGGGGCGGCGATGGCGGTGGCCAGGGTACGCAGCTGGTGGAGCATGCGCAATGCGGTGGCGGCGTCGAACAGGTCGGTGTTGAACTGCAGCGAGGCGGCGAGGCCGCCATCGACGTCGGCCATCGCCAGGGTGAGGTCGAGCTGGGCGCTGCGCCTCGGCAACGGCACTGCTTCGAGCACCAGGCCGCCCAGGTCGAGGCTCGCCCCGGCCTCGCCCAGCGCCAGCGTGCCGAGGCCGCGCTCGCGCTGCCGGCGTTCCCGGTAGAGCACGAACATCACCTGGAAGATCGGCGAACGGCTGGGGTCGCGCTCCCCGCCGAGCCGCTCGGCGAGCAGCGGGAAGGGGTAGCCCTGGTGGACGAAGGCCGCGATCGCCGCCTCCCGCACACGCGCCAGCAGTTCCTCGAAGGTGGGATCGCCCGCGAGGTCGGCGCGCACCACGACCGGGTTGACGAAGTAGCCGACGACGCGGGCCAGGTCGGGCGAGCTCCGGCCGGACGCCGGCGCCCCCACCCGCAGCTCCTCCTGGCCGCTGGCGCGGTGGAGCAGCGCCATGAAGGCGGCCAGCAAGGTCATGAACGGGGTGGCCCCGGCCCGCCGCCCGAGGGTGTGGAGGCTGGTGGTCAGCCCGCGGTCCAGCCGCAGCGACCGGGCGCCGCCGCGGAAGGTCTGCAGCGGCGGCCGCGGCCGGTCGGTGGGCAGCTCGATCGGAGGAGCCCCGGGGGGCAGGGCGGAGCGCCAGAAGGCCTCCCCCTCGGAGGAGGAGGCGACGGCGCCGCCGAGGGAGCCAGCCGCAGCGGAGGGTGCCGGCAGGGTTCGCCCGCCGTAGAGCGCTCCAAGCTCACGCAGGATCACGCCCATCGACCAGAAGTCCGCGACCATGTGATGCACCGCGAGCACGACCAGGTGCTCCTCCCGGCCCCGGCGGAACAGCGCCACCCGCAGCAACGGTCCCTGCACGAGGTCGAAGGGCCGGTGCGCCTCGTCGGCCAGGCGCTCCGTGAGCCGCTCCTCGCTCAGATCGCGGGCATCTTCCTCGGTGAAGACGAACGCGGCCTCGTTGTGCACCACCTGCACGGTGTCTTCGCCGTCCTGCTCGAAGGTGGTGCGCAGCGCCGGATGGCGCTCGACCAGGGCCGTCAGCGCCCGCCGGAGC